>PLYU01000169.1 GCA_003153495.1 Myxococcales bacterium | reverse complement strand
ACCGGCCGCGCGACGCCGCGCCCCGCAGCGTCGGCCGGAGCCGCGCCGGCGGCGTCGGTGCCCGCGGACATGCTGGTCAACCCGTACCGGCAATAGCCCGGGCGGCGCCCGAACGCTCCGCGGTCCGGGGCAGGGCGCGCTCACCGCATCTGTGCCCAGCGCGTAGACGTGGCCGCTGAACGCGTGGGTGGTCGAGTTGCGGCTCCACTGCATCGCGAGCGCGGGATCCGATTCGCTCGTGCCGTCGGCGATGCCAGAACCTCGCAACCACCCGATGATTCGGAAACCCTAGCAGCCGGGCGAGCCGAACCGGGCGAGCGCGATCACACGTGGCTCGCCCGTCGACCGCAGCCGGTCGATCTGACGCTGGCAGGCGCTTCGCGAGAGGTACCAGGTGCGCGCGTCGTCCGGGTGGTACGCGATCACGGCGCGGCGCGACACCTCGACGTTCGGCAACACGATGACGCCGTCCTGATCTCGCCCTGCGATCACGAACCGCCCGGCGCACAGGCCCGTGGCCTCGGCGATCACGTTTCCCCTGGCGTCCCGGCCGACGGCGTGCGGACCGAGCAGCTCGAGCCCCGTCCCGGGCATCGATGGGCCGTCGGCGTGCACGACGAACGAGATGGCCCACGTCGTCGGTCCGTCGGCCCCGGGCTCCACCGAGCGCGACCGGAGCTCGCCGTCGGCCGAGGGCGCGGAGGGCGGTCGGTATTGCCACTCGCTGCACGCGAGGTCGGCGTCGCCGTGGCCCCCGGAGTCGGCGATCCAGTAGAGCACCGCCGGGCGGTCGAGGAGCGGCGCGCGCCCCCCGGGGTCCAGGCTGCGGTACCCGTCGGGGACGGCGCCGCCATCGTCGCGCCAGACGCGAGCCGGGCACCGGGCGTCTTGCTCGGCGATGGCCGTGCCCCACACCTCGATCCCGGCGATCTCCTGCGTGACCCGGAGACCCGTGGCGTCGCTCTGCCAGGCGACCGGCGCCGAGCACGATGTGTCGACCTTCTGGCCATCGCTCACGAAGAACCGAAGCGATTGATTGTCGAACGACCGCGCCGGGGCCGCCCGGGGCTCCAGCTCGACGCGCGCGCTTGCGAGGGCGCTGGCGTCGACGCGGCCCCGGACGCCGAAGGGGGCGAGAGACATCACGGCCCATCCTGCGTCCATCGATTCCACGGGAACGAGGGCTCCCCGCCGCACCTGGCCGAGGACGAGATCCTCGCGGGTCAACGAGACAACGCTCGCTTCGCGCTGGACGAAGAGGCTGACTCGTTGCCCTTCCGGTGCTGGCGCTGGCGCGACCGCCACCGTCGCCGCGGGCGTCGCCGCGGGCGGAGCGGCGTCCGGCAGCCGAGCCGCGTGGCACGCCGCGACGAGCACGAGGTGACCGAGCAGCGGCGCGCGCACGCCCGCGAGCATACGGGATCCCGCGTGCGATCGCCCGCGATCGGACGACCGCTCGGTCCCCGGGGTTACTGGACCGTCGTCTTGAACTCGGACGCGTCCGACGGCTGCACGGTGAGAAACGGCTTGTAGCGGTCGTCGCAGTCGAGGAAGACCTTCAGCCAGGAGAGGCCGAAGCGGCCGATGTAAACGCGTCGAGGTCACCGGAGTCGCGGCAGCTGCTCGACGGGGATGTCCCTGAGCCGCGGCGCGCTCGCGTCCTTCGGCGACAGCATCGGCTCCCTCGTTCCCCAGTCGATCGCGAGATCCGGGTCGTTCCACGCCACGATCCGCGCGGTCGCCGGGTCGTACGGCGCGGTGACCTTGTAGATCACGACCGACGCCTTGCGCGCGACGAACCCATGCGCGTACCCCGCGGGCACCCACACCTGCCGGTGGTTCTCGCTGGACAGCGCGACGCCGACCCACCGGCGGAACGTCGGCGAGTCGGGGCGGACGTCGACGAGCACGTCGTAGATCTCGCCATCGAGGACGCTGACGAGCTTGCCCTGGTCGGTCGGGTGCTGGAAATGCAGCCCACGCAGGACGCCCGGGACGGAGTACGAGACGTTGTCCTGGACGAACGTCGGAGGTACCCCGTGCTCCGCGTAGCGCGCGGCGTGCCAGCTCTCCAGAAACCACCCGCGGCCCTCGGGGAAGACGCGCGGCTCGACGACGAGCACCCCGGGGAGCTCGGTCTTAGTGACCTTCAAGCCGGTCTCCCCTCGACGAGGTTCACGAGGTACTCGCCGTATCCGCTGCTGCGGAGCGGCTGCGCCAGGCGCAGCAGCTGCTCGGCGTCGATGAGGCCGAGCGTGTACGCGATCTCCTCGGGGCAGGCCACCTTGAGGCCTTGCCGGTGCTCGATCGCGCTGATGAAATCAGACGCCTGCAGGAGCGAGTCGTGCGTGCCCGTGTCGAGCCACGCCACGCCGCGTCCCAGCTTCTCGATCGAGAGCTGCCCGCGCTCGAGATACACGCGGCTCACGTCGGTGATCTCGAGCTCACCGCGCGGGCTCGGCTTGAGGGACGCGGCTATGTCGACGACCTGCGAGTCGTAGAAGTACAGGCCCGTGAGGGCGTAGTTGGACTTCGGCTTGGCCGGCTTCTCTTCGATCGAGACGGGCCGGTCGCCGTCGAGCTCGACCACGCCGTACGCCTGAGGGTCCCGCACGTGGTACGCGAAGAGAGTGGCGCCGCTCTTCTGAGACGCCGCCTTCTGCAAGAGCGCCGGCAGCCCATGGCCGTAGAAGATGTTGTCGCCGAGCACGAGCGCCGCCCCGTCGCTCCGGACGAAGTCGCGTCCGATCAGGAAGGCCTGGGCGATACCGCCCGGGCGCGGCTGCATCGCATACTGGATGTCGATCCCCCACTGGTGCCCGTCCTTGAGGAGCCGGTGGAAGAGGGGGCCGTCGTCCGGAGTCGTGATGACCAGGATCTCGCGGATCCCCGCCAGCATCAGCGTGGTCAGCGGGTAGTAGATCATCGGTTTGTCGTAGACGGGCATCAGCTGCTTGCTGACGACCAGCGTGGCCGGGTGCAGGCGCGAGCCCGTACCCCCGGCGAGAATGATTCCGCGATTCACCGCTCAGTCCTCCCGTGGTGAGTGCCCGCCGCCGAGCCCAGTTGCTGCCGGCCCTCGTAGTTCTTCTCCATCCACCTGTCGTGCTCGCCGCCTCGCATCGATTCGACCCACGCCGGGTTGCTCATGTACCAGCGCAGCGTGCGGCGCAGGGCCGCGGGGAGCTCCACCCTGGGCGCCCAGCCGAGCTCCGCCCGGAGCTTCGACGAGTCGACGGCGTACCTCCAATCGTGGCCCGGCCGGTCTTCGACGAAGCGGATGAGGCCCAGGATCTCGGCCTCCGGCCGGCCGGTCTCCTCGGCGACGAGCTGGCCTATCGTCCGGACCAGATCGATGTTGCGCCGCTCCTCGCCGCCGCCCACGTTGTACGTGCGCCCCGGGACCCCGCGCTCGATGACGGCCCACACCGCCTCGCAGTGGTCTTCGACGTAGAGCCAGTCGCGACAGTTGCGGCCCGTGCCGTAGACGGGCAGCTCGCGCCCGTCGAGCGCGTTGAGGATGGTGAGCGGGATGAGCTTCTCGGGAGCCTGGCGCGGGCCGTAGTTGTTGGAGCAGTTGGTGACGGTGATGGGCAGGCCGTACGTCCGGTGAAACGCGCGCACGAGGTGGTCCGAAGAGGCCTTCGACGCCGCGTACGGGCTGCTCGGATCGTACCGCGTGTCCTCGGTGAACGCGGGGTCGTCGTCCCCGAGGGAGCCGTAGACCTCGTCGGTGCTCACGTGATGGAACCGGCGGGGCCCCTCCCCCTTCCACCGGGTCTTGCACGCATTCAGGAGCTGGAGCGTCCCGACGACGTTGGTGCGGACGAACTCGGTCGGATCGACGATACTGCGGTCGACGTGAGTCTCCGCCGCGAAGTGCACGACGACGTCGGGCCGGTGCTGGTCGAAGACCCGCGCCACGGTGTCGGCGTCCGCGATGTCGCCCACCTCGAGGGCGAAGTTCTTCGCGCCCTCGAGGTCCGCGACGCTGAGCGGATTGCCCGCGTAGGTCAGCTTGTCGAGCGCCACGAACGAGTGGGCTGGATACCGGGGTACGAGCATGTTCAGGAAGTTCGAGCCTATGAAGCCCGCCCCTCCGGTGACCAGGATTCTCATTTCAACCTCGTGGTAGTCCAAGTTCGCCTGGCGCGTCGATTGCGAGGGACCGGGCCATGAAGATCGTCGTGCTCGGGAGCAAGGGCCAGGTGGGCAGCCGGCTGGAGGGCGCGCTGGCGTGCTTCGCCGAGGTGAAGGGCTTCGACCACGCCGCGCTCGACCTCGGGAACCCGGACGCCGTCCGGAGCGCGCTTCGCAGCGAACGACCGGACGTGGTCGTGAACGCCGCTGCATACACCGACGTGGACGCTGCCGAGCGCGACGAGGCGACCGCGACCCGCGTGAACGGCGACGCGGTCGCCGCCATCGGCAAAGAGTGCCGGGACCTTCGCGCGGGCCTCGTGCACTACTCGACCGACTTCGTGTTCGACGGTCGACAGTCCCGCCCTTACCGCGAGGACGCCCCGACGGCCCCGCTGGGCGCGTACGGCCGCTCGAAGCTCGCGGGCGAGCGCGCGCTGCTCGACGCTCGCGCCCCGGCCATCATCCTGCGGACGGCGTGGGTCTACAGCCTCCGGCGCAAGTCCTTCGTGTCGTCGATCCTGCGGCTCGCACGCGAGCGCGACGTTCTCGAGATCGTGGCCGACCAGGTGGGGAGCCCGACCTTCGCGGGAGACCTCGCCAGCGCGACCGCGCTGATCATCTACGGCCTCCGTGGCGATCCCCACGGCGAGTTCGGCGACGCGCGCGGCGTGTATCACCTCGCCGGCGGCGGCGCGGCGACCCGCTTCGAGCTCGCCTCGGCCGCCATCGCGCTCGACCCGCGAAAGCAGGAGCACCGCGTCACCCGTCTGGAGCCCGTCGCGACGGCTGACTACCCGCTGCCCGCCCCTCGCCCCGCGTTCGCGCCGCTCGACTGCAGGAAGGCCCGGGACCGCTTCGGGGTATGCCTCCCTGACTGGAAAGACGCGCTCGCCCGCGCGCTCTGCGAGTAACCCGGTCACGAAGATCCCCTCGCCTCGCGCACGAGCTCGTCGCTCTCGAGGATGCCCTTGATGGCCAGGAGCAGCTTGCCAGCGCCCATGCCGTCCATGGCGTTGTGATCGACGCACACCGTGAGCCACACCGTCGTCCGGACGGCGGGCTGGCCGTCGATCGCGACCACCCGGTCGACCACGCTCCCGGCGCCCAGGATGCTGCCGGTGTGGAAGAGAAAGGAGGCGATCACGTCGACCGTGCCGAGGCAGCTCACCTGGAACGTCCCCACCAGCTTGCGACGGAACCAGAAGGCGCGGTTGAGCCACCGCAGGATGAACCTTCTCATGAAGGCGAAGGGCATGAGCCAGCCGATCTTCCGCATGTTGGCCAGGTCCACCGTCTCCTTCGCGCGCGCGGCGACGATGGCCTCGTTGATCGACGGAACGAGGTCGGTGAGCACCTTGCGGTTCGTCGCCGGGAGCACGACGACGGGCGCGTAGGTGGTCTGGCCCGCCATGGACAGGCCGATGTCGACGGCGCCCGGGGTGTACCTCTTGTAGCCGCAGACGATCTTGTGCAGGTCGGGGTTGCGCGCGAGCGCGAGGGCCGCGGCCCGCACGATCAGGTGGGTGTACGTCCCCCGGAGCCCCGCGCGGCGCAGGGTCTCGAGCGCGACCTTGGCCTGCGTCATGTCGACCAGGCGCAGCGCGAACCCGCCTGGGCCGGCCATGACGTCGAAGGCGTCCGTGAGCCACCGCTCCCCGTGCGGGAGACGCTCGACGAGATCGGCAGTGGGCTCTTCGGGTCCGATGGGACGAGCGTTCAATCCGCCTCCGTACCGCGCTTCTTGAGCGGCCGCGCGAAGCCGTACTCGGTGAGCCGGGTGACCAGCGTGCGGCGCGAGATCTGCAGGAGCTGAGCGGCGCGGGTCTGATTGCCGCCGCAGCGCTCCATGGCCTCCGCGATGCGGCGGCGCTCGATCGTCTGCGCAGCCCGCCGCGCCGCGTCGTGCAGCCCGAGCGGCGGCTCGGTCGATGGCGGCGGGTCCAGCAGCGCCGGCATGGTCGGCCGCTGGAGCGAGTCGAACGGAGGCTCGCGGAAGCCGGACTCGGGCGGCGGAAGGTGGTGGACGTCGATTGCGACGCCGGTGCAGAGCGTGACGGCCCGCTCGATGACGTTGCGGAGCTCGCGCACATTGCCGGGCCAGTCGTGCGACTCGAGGGCCACCATGGCTTCGCTCGTCACCGTGAGGCGCGGCCTGCCGGCGTCGCGACACGCCTGGGCGACGAAGGCCTCGACGAACGGCGCGATCTCGGCGCGGCGCTCGCGCAGCGGCGGGATGACCAGGCTGATGCCGTTGAGGCGGAAGTACAGATCCTGCCGGAACGCGCCGGACCTCACGAGGTTGACGAGGTCTCGGTTGGTCGCGCAGACGAAGCGCACGTCGATCGCGCGCGACTTCAGCCCGCCGACGCGCGTGACCTCGCGATTCTCGAGGACCCGGAGCAGCTTGGCTTGCATGGGGAGAGGAAGCTCGGCGATCTCGTCCAGGAAGAGAGTACCGCCGCTGGCCAGCTCGAGCAGGCCCGGCTTGGCCTGCACGGCCCCGGTGAAGGCGCCTCGCTCGTAGCCGAAGAGCTCACTCTCGAGGAGGGCGTCGGGGAGCGCGGCGCAGTTCACCCGCACGTAGGTGGACGGCCCGCGGGTCGAGCGGCGATGGATGGCGTCGGCGATGACGTCCTTCCCGGCGCCAGTCTCGCCCAGCAGAATGACGGAGAGGTCTCCCTTCGAGACCAGGTCGACGACGCGATACAGCTCGCGCATGGCGGCGTCGGCGACGATCACCGGGGGGCCGTTGCGCGCGGTGGTGGGGCCCGTGCGGCGCGGGGGGCCGGGCACGACGTCGTCCTCGAACGCGACGCGGATCACGAGCACGGCAGCCCCGATGGCGACCACCTCGCCGCGCTGCACCGGAACACGCGCGCCGCTCCCGACGCGTCGCCCGGCCACGGTCGTGCCGTTGGTGCTGCCGCGGTCCTCCACGGTCACCGGGTTGCTCCCGTGGAAGACGGCGTGCTCGCGGGAGACCGACGGATGGTCGATGCACAGGTCGCACTTGCGCGAGCGTCCGACGGTGAGCCGGCCGCGCGCCCGGAGCTCGACCACGGCGGACCCGCCGGGCCACATGGCCACGAGATGAGGGGCCCCGAACCCCTCGTGGGCGTGGGTCTCGGTTCCGGTGATGTCTTCTTCGCGGGGTCGCATGGCCTGGCTCTCGGATGCTGCGGCCCGACGGAAGGGCTCAGAACCTCCAAGCGATTCGCGCGCCAGCGCCGGGAGGCGTCCGGCGGGTGAGCGAAATGGGGGGTACCCGCGCTTGCACGGCTCTCGAGCCTGGGTCACGGCAGGTAGGCTGAGAGGCAAATTGCGCTTGTGTGAACTGCACTGCGCAAGGTGAGTAGTAACACGCGCAGAGATGGAACTTGATAAGTTTCTCTTTGCGCAGTCCCCCCGGCGACCTCCCGGCTCTCGCGCGGAGGCTCCCGAGCCGATTCCGGAAGCGGAAACGCCCCCTCGCCGCTCACGACTCCGAGCGCCGGTCCTTGAGCGGGCGTGCGAAGCCGTACTCGGTGAGGCGAGCAACGAGCGTCCGGCGCGAGATCTGGAGGAGCTGCGCCGCGCGCGTCTGATTGCCTCCGCACCGCTCCATGGCCTCGGCGATCCTGCGCCGCTCGAGCGTGCGCGCTGCGCGACGCGCGTCCTCGTGCAGGCCCACGTCGGAGCCGGGCTCTCCATCGGGGAGAGAGGGCAGGGACGGAACGGTCGGAAGGGGGACCGTCGCCCGATCCTCCACCTGGGTGATGGGGCCGAAGCCGAGAGCGTCCGGTGACGCGAGGTGGCGGATGTCGATCGTCTCCTCGGTGCAGAGAGTGACGGCGCGCTCGATGGAGTTGCGCAGCTCGCGCACATTCCCCGGCCAGCTCTGGCCCTCGAGGAACGAGAGCGCGGCGTCGCTCAGGGCGAGCGCGGGCTTGCCGGCGCGGCGGCAGGCCTCGGCGATGAACTCGCGCGCGAGGGGGGCGATCTCGCTTCGACGCGCGCGCAGCGGGGGCACCGTGAGGGTGATGCCGTTGAGACGGAAGTACAGATCCTGCCGGAACGCGCCCGCGCGGACCTGGGCCGCGAGGTCGCGGTTCGTCGCCGAGATGATGCGGACGTCGACGCGCCGCGAGCGCAGCCCGCCGACGCGGGTGATCTCTCGGTTCTCGAGGACCCGGAGCAGCTTGGCCTGCATGGTGAGCGGAAGCTCGGCGACCTCGTCGAGGAGCAGCGTGCCGCCGTCGGCCGTCTCGAGCAGTCCCTGCTTCGCCTGGACCGCGCCGGTGAACGCCCCACGCTCGTACCCGAACAGCTCGCTCTCCAGCAGGTGGTCGGGCAGCGCCGCGCAGTTGAGGCGAACGTAGGCGCCCCCGCCGCGCGGCGACCTGCGGTGAATCGTGTCCGCGAGGAGGTCCTTTCCGGTTCCGGTCTCGCCCAGGAGGACGACCGACAGGTCTCCCTTGGCGACGAGATCGACGATGCGGTGAAGCTCGCGCATCGCGTCGTCCGCGACGATCACGGGCGGGGTGTCGGGCGGCGTCCTCGGCGGGGCCCTGCGCTGCGGCGCATGGGGGATCGGGATCGGCTCGAACGCGCCGTGCACGACCAGGATGGCGGCGCCGATGACGACGACCTGCCCTCGCTCGATGGGGACCTTCATGCCCTTCGAGATACGCGCGCCGCCGACGGTGGTGCCGTTGGTGCTCCCGAGATCCTCGACCTCTACCGGGCGGCCGCCGTGGAACACGGCGTGCTCGCGCGAGACGGACCCGTGGTCGATGGTGATGTCGCAGGTCTTGGAGCGACCCACGGTGAGGCGCCCGCCTTCAGGGAGCTCCTTGGTGACCGTGCCGCCCGGCCACATGGCGACGACGTGCGGACGCCCTGGAGAAAGGAACGCGTGTTTCTGGGTGCCCGTGAGCTCGTCTTCGCGCGGAGGCATGCTTTCAGAGGCGTCTCCGCGGCACATCGCGAACGCGTCTCCGTTGGTGATCGTCCCATGGAGGGCCTGCCTTCGCAAGCCATCCGTCGATTTACAGGTGCCCTTGGACGCCGGCGATGAACCCGCCGGGCGCTGCTGCCAGCGTCCAGCCCACCTCTTCCTCGTGGCGGGGCCGGGAAGCCACGGCGGGCCTGGTGAAGTAGACGATCGCGGCTCCGACGAGCATCAGCGCGCCCGCGCCGAGCGCGACGTCACCCGCGCGAGTGAGGTTGCGCGCCGTGTCGACTTCGGACGAGGCGCAGCTGCGCGTCGTCTTGCAAGAGCCGTCGAGCTGGCTGCGCCGGGAGAGCCCGGCGACCTCGAAGTACGTCCCCGCCCCGAGCACGCCGAGCCCCAGAGCCCCCAGGACGTAGACCGACGATGGGGTCGGGGCCGAAGGGACGGGGTCCGGGTGGGGCGGCCCGACCGGGTCGGACACGTGCCAGTAGACGTCGACAACGCGGGCCTTGTCGCCCTCCTCGACGCTCACGTCCTGTTCGACCATCGCCACGCCGGACCGCTCGAGCCGCAGGCGGTGCGGCCCCGGATCGATCTCGATCGGCTTCGAGTCGACGCGCCCCACGACGATGGCGTCATCGATGATCAGACGGACGCCGTACACGTCACGCGTTTCGTTGCCCCGGGTCTCGTGGGCCGAGATCACGATGGACGGCTGGAGGACCGCCAGGCGCGTCAGCCAGTCGCGGCAGTCAGCGCGCGCGACGCGCGGACAGACGTCGCGGGCGCACATCTCGAGCTGCGCCCGGGCTTCGTGCAGCTTCTTCTGTCGCATGAGCGGCTGCGCCTTCTCCGCGGCGTCGAAGCACGCTTCCGCGTCCGCCTCCGACGAGGCCTCCTGAGCGCGCGCGGGCCTGGCCAGGACCGTCAGCACGAGAGTCACGGAGAGCAGTGCTTGCGGACGTCGGCCCCGGGCCGAACAAGGCATCCCTTCGTCCCTCAATTGCCGATGCAGTTGCGCTTGTATCTCTTGTTTCCGTCGGGATCGATCCAGTACGGCGGGTCGCATTCGGCGGTCTGCGGAGCCGCCGGGCTCACGGCGGCCTGCGCGGCATTGGAAACGGGCGACGCGCCGACGTGCTGCGCCGGTCGAGCTTCGACGGGCGACGCGTGCTGGGTCGGCCGCACGGGAGGCGCGGAGCTAGCCTCGAGGTGCACGACGAGACCGGACGAATCGCTCGACGTGGGGACCGGGACTGGAACCCAGGGGGGCTGAGCGTGCGAGGCTGGACGGGGCGACACGACGGGGCCCTCGACCGCGTGGCTGGCCTGGACCGACCCACCGAACGGCGCCGGACGATGCCAGTGAAGTCGCGCCGCCGCGACGCCCGCGACAGCCAGCATGGCGAGGGTCACAGCCACGATGGCGCCACGGCGAGCGACGGGCTGAGCCCCTGCGACTGCGGCGAGAGAATCGTCCGGCGCGAACCCCCTGGGCACGCTCAGGGGTGCAATGGGCCCCACGCCGGCGCGCGTGCGCGGGCTCTCCTGCCGGGTCTTCGTGAGACGCAGGCGCGTCTCTTCGGGCTTGGCCGCAGGCATCGACGACGAGGTCGGCGACGTGACCTCCCTGGGCTCGGAGAAGAAATCGCCGCTCTCGATCATGGCGATCTGCCGCGTCCGGTCGGCGAGCGCTTCGCCCGCGAGCGACTCGACCCAGCTGCCCACCTGCGACGGCGGTGCGAGCGGCACCGCCGCCTCGATGGCCAGGGCCATCTCGCGCGCCGTCGCGTAACGGTCGGTCCGCTCGCGCGCGAGGCCCCGGAGGACGATCTCGTCGGCCGCGCGGCTCAGGCCGCGGGCGTACAGGCTGGGTCGCTCCACCTGGCCGAGCAACACCTTGGCGCAGATGTCCCCGTCGTCGGTCCCCTGGAAGAGGCGGTGTCCGGTGAGCGCTTCCCAGAACACGATCGAAGCGGCGAACACGTCCGCGCGGTGATCGAGTGTCTGTCCGAGGAGCTGCTCGGGCGGCATGTAGCTGAGCTTGCCCTTGATCTCCCCGGCGCGGGTGACCTGAGCGCGTCCGCGCGCCTTCGCGATGCCGAAGTCGATCAAGTGGGCGGCCCCGTCGGTGCCGACGAGGATGTTGTGCGGCGACACGTCGCGGTGAACGATGCGGAGGGGCTCGCCGCGCTCGTCCTTTGCTTCGTGGGCGGCATGCAAGCCGTGGAGGACGCCCACCATGATGGCGGCGACGATCGGGATGGGGACGGCCTCCTTGCGCGTGCGAACGGCGCGGAGCAAGCGCGCCAGAGCCTCGCCGGCCACGTACTCCATGACCACGAACAGCTGCCCATCGGTCGCGACCACATCCAGGGTCGAGACGACGTTGGGGTGGCGGATGCGCGCGGCGAGGCGAGCTTCGTCGAGGAACATGGCGACGAACTCGGGATCCTTCGCGTACTGCGGGTGAAGCCGCTTGATGGCAACGGTTCTCGCGAACCCCACCGGACCCAGCAGGCGACCGATGTGGACGGTCGCCATTCCGCCCGCTGCGATCTCGGCGTGGAGCGCGTATCGACTCGGTGGAGCGGCGGCTGCGTCGGGCGGGGCCGCTTCGGGAGGGGGCGGAGGAGCCGACGACGCGATGGCTCCGCCGTTGAGCACCCTGAGGGGCCTGGGCCCTCGGCTCGTTGCGGAAACGCTGCGTTCTTCTCGGCGATCCACCGCGCTGTTCTCCTCAGTCAGACGATACGGTCCCGTTACACCGAAGATACCCCGTCTGCAGAGGGCGTGCCGCCCGCAGCGTGGATCCCCATGGTCGCTTCTAGCACACGGGCGCTGGATGACGCTGAGCGAACACTCTTCTACGTTACCCATTGTCGCCGCCCGAAGCCGCCTTTTCCAGTGGGATCGCTCGAAATCCGCACCGCTACAGGTTGGGCTCATGAGGCTTGGCGCTCGCCTGCGACAGCGTGCGATGAGTCCCGCAACGTGCGCGGTGCAGCTAGGAAAGAAGCCGCCCTGGCTCTCGC
>PLYU01000102.1 GCA_003153495.1 Myxococcales bacterium | reverse complement strand
CCCACCGGAAACCCGGAAGAGCCGGCGGATGCGAACGCCGTCTTTGCTGGGGAGGAGCCCGCCCGTCTCGACGAGGGTCCCGTCCTTCAGCGACTTCTGAACGAACTGGCCCATCGCCTGCATAAGGGCGGGCGGCGGTCCGGCTTGGCGATGGGACTCCGCGTGTCGAATGAACGTCAGATACTTCATCGGTTCTCTCCTTTCAGTTGCCTCTGTAGGCGCGCTCGAGCACAGCGATGTCGAGCTTGACCATCTTGAGCATTGCGTCGGTGACCCTCTTCGTGCGGGTCACGTCGCGGTCGCGCATCATCTGCTCGAAGGCCGCCGGAACGATCTGCCACCGGACGCCGAAGCGATCGATGATCCACCCGCACGCCTGCGCTTTGCCCCCCGTCTCCATGAGGGCGTTCCAGTAGCGATCGAGCTCCGCCTGATCGTCGCAGGACACGACGAGCGACATGGCGTCGTTGAAGTCGTGGTGCGGGCCTGCGCTCATGGCCCGCAAGGGCTGGCCGAAAAGGGTGAAGTCCACGACCTTCACCGCGCCGGCCGGCCCGCTCGGCGAGTCGCTGGGCAGAGCCGTCACGTGGTCGATCCGCGAGTCCGGGAAGATGGAGGTGTAGAGCCTTGCCGCCTCCTCGGCCTCCTTCGCGTACCAGAGATGCGTCAGGATCTTCGTGCGTCGCGCTTCTGCCATGATCAGCCTCCTCTCAGGCGCCTTCGATCCGAGGACGGACGAGCGGGCGCCGAGCCGACACGGCCCCCCATCTTTTTTCGCCGACCCTCACCCCGCCGCCTCCTTCTTTCGCGTCAACCGGTCGATCTGCATGCGGATGTGCGCCGCCTCGGCCGGCGACTTCGCGACGGCGAGCGCGCGATCGAACGCCTCGCGCGCCTCGTCGGGTCGGCCGAGGTCCGCGAGCAGAGCGCCGCGGACGCCGAAGAAGTAGAAGTACCCGGGCAGGTCCTTCGCCAGCGCGTCGAGCATCGCGAGCGCGGCCGCCGGGCCGCGCACTTTCGCCACGGCGACGGCGCGGTTGAGCGAGACCACCGGCGATGGCTGGAGGCGCTCGAGCGCGGCGTAGAGCTGTTCGATCTCCGCCCAGTCCGTGTCCCCGAATCGGGGCGCGCGCGCGTGAAGCGCCGCGATGGCGGCCTGCACCTGGTAGGGCCCGGGGCGCCCGTGGCGGAGGGCCTTGTCGAGGAGCGCCAGGGCCTCCGCGATGCGATCGCGCTCCCACAGGCCACGGTCTTGATCCTCGAGAAGAACGATCGCACCCTGCGCGTCGAGCCGCGCCCTTGACCGCGAGTGCTGAAGGAGCATGAGCGCCGTGAGCCCGTGCATCTCCGGCTCTCCCGGAAAGAGGCGGAGCAGGAGCCGGGCCAGACGGATGGCCTCGTCACACAGCGGGACGCGCACGTGGGCGCTGCCGCCCGTCGCCGAGTACCCCTCGTTGAAGAGGAGATAGAGGACGGCCGCTACGGCCGAAAGCCGCTCCGCTCGCTCCGGTGCGCCCGGGGTCTCGAGGGGGATGCGCTCCGCGGCGACGAGCTTCTTGGCCCGCGTGATCCGCTGCTCCATCGCGACGTCGGTCACCAGGAACGCGCGGGCGATCTCGGGGACGGTGAGGCCGCAGACGATGCGCAACGCAAGCGCGATCTGCTGCGTCGCGGGAAGCTCCGGGTGACAGCACATGAAGAGCAGCCGAAGGAGGTCGTCGCGGTAGTCCGCCTCGTCGAGCTGCTCGACGAGCGGTCCCTCCGCGTCGCTCAGGTCGGAAACCCCCTCCTCTCCCGGCAGCTCGTGCTCCCTCTTGCGTCTCCGCACGCCGTCGAGCGCGGCGTTGCGCCCGACCAACACGAGCCACGCCACGGTGTCGCGCGGAGGGCCGTTCTTCGGCCAGCTCTTGAGCGCGCGCAAGCACGCCTCCTGGAACGCCTCCTCGGCCAGGTCCAGGTCCCGAAAGTGGCGGAGCAGCGCGCCCATCGCCTGGGGACGCGCCCCCCGGAGGGCCACGTCGATCCAGGCGATCGTGCTCACGACCGGGGCGGCTCCGGTCGGAGCAGGCGAAGGGGACGGATCTCGTAGGAGCCGCTTGTGCTGCTGGCCTGGCCGAGGTCCTTCGCCGTGGCGATCGCCTGCTCGAGTGACGCGCACTCGACGATGAAGAAGCCGAGGAGCTGCTCCTTCGTCTCCGCGAACGGACCGTCGAGGACGACGGTCTCCTTGCCCTTGCGCAGGGTCGTCGCGGTCGTCGTCGGCATCAGGCGGGCAACCGGCCCCAGGCGGCCCTCGCGGGCGAGCCTGTCGGTCACGACGTCGAGCTTGGCGATGACGGCGGCATCCTGCTCGGGCGTCCAGGACTCGACGACGTCTTCGCGGTCGTAGCAGAGGATGGCGTACAGCATTCTCGCGGGTCTCCTTCCCAGGACGAAGGAGTAGGCCGGCGGCCGACAGGGGGTCGAAGAAAATGTGAAAGCGTGTGTCGGCTCCGGCCTTTCCCGTGCGTCCTCGGGGCATGGAAGCCATCCTCGACCAGGGTTCAAGCTCAGCCACCGCGACCGCCAAGACCTGGACGGCGCGCATTCTCGGCTCGTTGCTCGTCCTGTTTCTCCTCTTCGACGGGGCCGGCAAGGCGCTCCAATTCGCGCCGTACGTGGAGGGAACGGTCCGCGTCGGCTACCCGGCGTCCTGCGTGGTCCCGCTCGGCATCGTGCTGCTCGTCTGCACGATCCTGTACGTCGTCCCTCGGACCGCCGTCCTGGGCGCGATCCTCCTCACAGGGTACCTCGGCGGGGCCACCGCGACGCACGTGCGCATGGGCGAGCCGTTCCTCTTCCCCGTCGTCTTCGGTGTGCTCTTGTGGGCGTGCCTGTACGTGCGCGACGAGCGCGTTCGGACGCTTCTTCTCCCGCGCCAGCGTGACGCCGGCGAGGCGGTCTGATTCGCTTCAGCGCCGTTGTCGGCGCGTTCTCTCTTCATGTAGAAACCCACGCTCTCGGGAGTGGTAAATCCGTGGGCACCCGGAAACACAACAATTTCGCGGCTGCTTCCCCTCGGCCCAAGTGCTCGCGCGCCTACGCATCAACGGCTCCGTTACCGACGCCGCAGCAAGACTCGCTACCGACCTGGCTGGGCTCGACCCTGGTCGGGCGGGATTCGCACCCGCTGGACGACTTCTCAGAATTTCACGAGGTCATCGCTCGCTCCTTCCTGACCAGCAGGGCCTGGTCGCAACTACCATTTTGGTCAAGGCCTCGTGGCTGCTCACGCTCAAGGCGTCGTGGATGGCCGACATGGGCGAGCCCAACAATCTCGAGGCGAGCATCTGCAAGTGCAAGGCAGGCCGCGACATGGTGTGGGTGAGCCAGAAGGCGGTCGAGCTCATGGGACCACTCGGTTGCTCGCGCAAGTACATGTTCGAAAAATGGATGCGCGACAGCAAGATCGGCGACATCTACGAAGGCACGCAGCAGCTTCAAAAGCTGGTCGTGGCGCGCCGAATCTTCGGCTACAGCCGCGAAGAGCTGGCGTAGACGCTGCTTCCCGCTACATGCTGATGCGGCAGATGCGCCTTACGCCGACGCGTGCGCCTTCATAACGTTCAGGATCTCCTCGAAGTGGTCGTAGCACAGGAAGTGACCCTCGCCGGGCAGGAAGCGGGCGTTGCAATGAGGGATCGCCGCAGCCAAATGGCGACCCATGCTGATCGGCGTCGAGCGATCGTCCTCGCCGTGCCACAGCTCGACTGGGACTTGGATGTCTCGCAGGGCGAAGCCCCAGGGGCTCAGAAGGGTGTGTATCTCCCAGGCGAAACCGCGTGGTCCTTGCTGCATGGCCTCGCGCACGTCGAGGATGCGTTGCGCCCAGACGCTTGGTTCCATGACGCGCTGCAAGTCCGACTCGCAGAGGCCGGCGACCATCATGCGGTAGAAGCGCTCGGGGTTGCGCTGCAGGCCGCTGGCGCGCATCAGCACGGCGGCGAGGCCGGGCGCGTGCCGGAACAACGCCATGAAGCGCGTGCGCCCGCGAGCCATTCCATCCATGGCGCCTGGAGCATCGGGCGGGCCACCACATCCGATCATTCCCACGGCGATCACGCGCTCCGGCAGCTCGTGCGCACACGCCAAGAGAGCGGGGCCGCCGCCCGAGACGCCCGCGATGCAGAAGCGCGCGAGACCCAGAGAGTTTGCCAGCTCGGCAACATCCGCCGGATAGTCGAGCAAGCGCCGTCCTGGCTTGAAGTCCGAGATACCGAACCCGGGTCGCTCCACGCAAATCAACCGAACGCCGCAGCGCCTCGTCACGTCCACGTCGGCGGGATGCGCGTGCCGGCTGCAACCGGGCAGCCCAGGAAACCAAAGTAACGGCGTCCCGTCCGCAACCCCATACTCCGCGAACCAGAGCCTGCGCCCGTCCGACAGACGCACGTGAGCCTCGCGAAGCGACGTCGGCGGGGACAAAGGTGGATGCATTGGCTTGCGGCCTGCTTAGATCGCATCTACGGCGCGACCGGTCCGATGCACGCCGTGGCGGCGACGACGTCGTACCACTTCTTGGCCCCGCCGTTGTCACCGCCGGTCTCCAGGGGTCCCATTTCCACCGGAATCGCCGGTACCCGGGCCCCGCGCGACGTGATCCGGCGATGTCAGGCTCGCTGCTGGAGCTCTTTGAGCCTCTGGTGCATCAGCACTCGGGTCTCCGCGTCGTGATGAGGATGCACGCGTAAGATGTCGATGGCGCGACGCAGGAGCTCGGCGGCGCGCACTCGTTGCCCCCGGGCTTCGGAGACCATGGATAGAAGGTCGATCCCCTCGACCTCTCGAGGGAAGTCTCGCATCAGGTCGTGAGCCATCGCCTCGGCGTCGTCGACGTGACCGTCGAGGATCAGGTCGAGGGCGCGGTCGGCTCGCTGCTCCAGGTCGTCGAGGCAGCAGTCGCAGATGTCGTCGCCGCCCACGACGGGGTCGGCGGTGTCCGCCGCGGTGGTGGCCGCGTCCGGGTTCGCGACCTGCGCGGTCAGACAGCACCGCTTGTACTTCTTGCCACTGCCGCACGGGCAGGCGTCGTTGCGTCCGATCTTTGCCATGGGGCCCGGTCCCAGGATCCGATGGTCCCGATGGACGGGCAAGTTGATGGCGAGGCGCCCTCCGAGCCCGAGCCCAGGGTCTTCCTCTGCGCGCTCTGCGGCCGCGAGGTCTACGTGTGCGGACCGTGCGACCGAGGTCAGATTTACTGCGCGGGGGACTGCCGCATGAAGCGGCGACGCGAGTCGCTACGCCGCGCCAGGGCTCTCTACCAGCGCTCGCGCAAGGGAGCTCGAAGGCATGCCCGCCGGCAGCATCACTGGCGGGGCAAGAATTCTGCGCAGAAAGTGACGCATCACGGATTCTCTTCGGACCCCCTCGGCGTCATCGTCACGACGTCGGCACCCACTGCGCAGACCGCGCCGACACGGAGGATCGCGATGCGGATAAGAAGAGGAAGCGCCCGGGCGGGTGCAAGGCGTTCACATCGCGCCTTTGCGGCGATGGGTCAGCCACTCGTTCCGCTGACGGCAGAATCGCGTACCATTTTGGCAGGCCGGCCTTGTGGAGCCGGTCGATCTGCGTGTGAAGCTCGAAGCTCTCGAAGATGTCGCGCACCGCGGGCGAGAACGCGTCGATGTACGACCGCAGGTTCACGCCGACGTTGTCCTGGTCCCCCATCAGCGTCTTCAGGCCGCCGTCCCACGTGTT
>PLYU01000308.1 GCA_003153495.1 Myxococcales bacterium | reverse complement strand
GTGAACGCCGCGACGCGCGCGCGCGACCGCGACCAGGCGCGGTGGGACGCGGCGGAGATGGTCGCGAGGGCCGGCGACGTCGCCGAGGCGCTGTCCCGCCTCTCGGCGATCGCCGCCGACGAGGCGAGCGAGCACCAGGCGGAGGCGGCGTACCGGGCGGCCCTCCTGGAGGTGGAGCGCGGCGACGCCGGGCGAGGCTGGGCCGCCATGGAAGACGTGCCCCGGCGGTTCCCCTCGCACGGGGTCGCCCACGTCGCCGTCCGCCGTCTCGTACAGCACGCGGACGAGCAGGGCACCAGCGCCGCCCTCGGCGAGCTGCACACGCTCGAGCGCGACCTCGGCTCGACCGAGCTGGCAGGCCTCGTCGCCTTCCTCACCGCCGAGCACCTCGAGACTCTCGGTAGCGACGAGGCCGCGCGCGCCGCCTACCTCCGCATCGCCGAGCGCTGGCCTTACCCCTTCGGGGCCTTCTTCGACGACTCCCTCTGGCACGCGAGCCTGATCGACGAGAAGCTGGGACGCTACGACGCCGCGGTCGACGACCTGCAGCGGCTGCTCCGCGAGCGCGAGTCGACCTTCCTGGTCGGCACCTACGAGCGGCCCATGTACGTGCCCGCGATGCTGCGCGTCGGCGCGCTGTACGCCAGCCGCCTCCACGACCGGACCCGGGCCGTCAGCGCCTACCACCGCCTCTACACCGACTTCACCCACTCGACGAGGCGAGACGACGCCCTCTGGGCCGAGGCGAACCTGTGGCGCGACGGCGGCGACACCCGCACGGCCTGCGACCGGCTGGCCACGCTCGTGCGCGAGGTCCCCGACAGCCGGTACGTCCCGTGCGCGCACGACCGGTGCGCCGAAGTCGCCCGGCCCGCGAAGAGCGCGGCCCCGGTGGACTGCCACCCGTACCTGCAGCGCGCGCCCCAGCCCGCGGAGAACTAATCTTTGTCCTCGCCGCCCTCTTTTTCTTCGAGGTCCTCGTCTTCGTCGTCCTCGTCGTCGTCTTCGAGGTCTTCGTCCTCGAATTCGCTCGCCTCGTCCTCTTCGTCCTCTTCGGCGGCCGGGCTGCCGCGCTTCTCGAACTTGAGGTCGACGCCCGCGTCACCCAGCTGGGTGTCCAGCAGCTCGAGCAGCTCGTCGGTGTCGTCGCCGGACCACTCGTCGAGCAGATCCGTGAGAAACTCGAAGAAGTCGCCGCTGTCGAGGCGGCGCTCGATCTCCTCGACCTGCTCCTCGGTGAACGCCTCGAGGATGTCCTCGCGAAGCGTCTCGATGTCCCCTTCCTCGATCGCGTCCTGCGCGGACAATCGAATCTGCTTTACGGCTCGTTTGTCGAGAAAGATTTCCATCGGGCTTTCGCTCTTCCCCGCGAGTATGCGAACCACCCCTGGGCTGTCAACGCCCGTGTGATCCTCGGAGGTGTATCTTCGAGGCATGGGTGAGCTGGATGGGACAGGCGCGCGGGCGCTGGGGTGGGCCTGGACGTGCGCCGCGGCGCTGCTCACGACGGCCGCGGGCGCTCAGGAGACGACGCCGGAGCCGGCACAAATTCCGCTCCCCCGTCACTCGTACCTGGAGTACGGCGTCGCGTTCACAGTCGAAGGGGTCGCTTCGGCCGGTCCCATCTGCTCGCAGCCGGGCACCCCGTGCATTCTCGGCTCCGGCGGCGGAATCGCGATGCGCGTCGGCTGGAGGCAGACCGAGCGAGTGTACCTGGGCGGCGCCTACGAGATCTCCAAGCAGGATCCCAACAAGCTTTACCGGCTCGGTATCCTGCAGCAGGCGCGGGCGGAGCTCCGCAACTACTTCCCGAACGGGCAGAACGCGACCCCGTTCGCGGTGGTCGGGCTCGGCCTCGCGGGCTACGGCAACGAGTGGACGGTGGACACGTGGGGGCCGACGGCGACTCTGGGCGGCGGCGTCGAGGCGGAGCTGTCGGGCGGGGCCCTGATCGGCTTCTCGCTCGTTTACAGGCCCATTTACCTGGGCTCGTTCGTCGATTCGAGCACCCTGGCGCACGACGCCGGCGTCGCGCACTTCGTCGGGCTGGAGTTGGCCCTCGAGGCCCGGGACACGCTTTGAAGCCCCGGCGGAGGGCGCCAGCTTGACGGAGCCTCTCGCGCCGTTGTCCCATCTCAGGCGCGTGATCTGCAACACGTGCGGCCGCAGCAACCCGGGCCATCTCGTCTTCTGCGAAGAGTGCGGCCAGAGGCTCGCGCCGCGCGGCGCCATGCCCGCGCAGCTGGCCCCGACCTCCGGTCCCCGGCTCCAGGCCGCTGCGGGTGCGCCCCCCGCACCGCTCGCCGGCATGACTCCCGCCCAGCCGTCGCCGGCCCGGATGCCCGCCGCGGCGGGGACCAAGCGCCCCCAGGCGCCGGAGATGAGCTTCGCGGCGCGAGCCGACGCGGGGCCGCAGAGCCCGGACACGGTTGCCTGCCCTCACTGCGGCAACCCCATGCAGGACGGGCTGCGCTTCTGCGGCGAGTGCGGGCGCCCGCTCGTCGACCCGGCGATGCCCCCGGTCGTCGCCATCGCGCCGCTCGCCATGGTCGACCTGGGTCGCGCGCCCACCGCGACGCAGCGCATCTGCGCGCGCTGCCGCGGCGCCTCGGAGCAGGGCGTCCTCTTCTGTCGTTACTGCGGCCTTCCCTTCCCGGAGCCTCCGCCGGCGCCCGCCCCCGCTCCGGTCGCGTTCACGCCGCCTCCACCGCAGGCGACCGCCGCGCCGCCGCCTCTGGCTTCCACCGCCTCGATGGTGTTCGCGGCCCGGGCCCGGGTCGTTCTCGTCGCGCGCGACGGCACCGAGGGGCCCAGCTTCCCTCTCGGGGACGTGACCGAGATCGGCCGGTCGGAGGGTCAGATCGTCATGGCCGACGACCGCTACCTCTCGCCGCGCCACGCGCGCATCGCGTTCCGCGGCGGCGTGTTCTTCCTCAGCGACTTGGGCGGCGCCAACGGCATCTTCTTCCGCATCCCCTTTTCCTTGGTACAGCCTGGGGGGTCTGGGGAGGAGCGAAGGCTCCCCCCAGTTGATGGAGCAAAGGATGCGCAAGACCAGCAGCCGCTCGAGGATCAAGACTTGTTCCTCGTGGGACAACAGGTGCTAAGGTTTGAGGTCGTGAAGGATGCGGAGCAGGGGTTCCGTGTGGCGTTCGACAACGGCACGCTCCTCTTCGGAACGCCTGCCGCCCCGCGCTATGCTCGGCTCAGCCAGCGCACCGTCGAAGGCGTGGTCAGGGACGTTATCCACTTGCGAAAAGCGGAGACCATCATCGGCCGCGAGTCGGGCGACATCGTTTTCACCGACGACCCGTTCCTGTCCCGCCGTCACGCGACGCTCCGCGTGCACGGCAGCGGCGCCGACGGTTTGGGACCGCCGCGGCGGTACACCCTGGCCGACCTCGGCTCTTCCAACGGCACGTTCCTGCAGACCCGCGGGGAGGTCTGCTTGAAGCCGGGCGATCAGTTCCGCGTCGGGCAGCAGCTATTCAGGTTCGACCTGGGCGGATCCCGTGCCGACGCATGACGACGGAGACAGCCCGACCGTGACCCAGACCGGAACACCCGGGCCGGTCCAGACCGGGACCGCGGAGGACGCCGTCCCCGCCCAGGGCGAGATCCGTCTCAAGCTCTTCGCGCGCACCGACGTGGGCCAGATCCGCGAGCACAACGAGGACAACTTCCTGGTCGCCGACCTCACTCGCAGGGCACGCGGCCTGCTGGAGGGGAACCGGACGTGCGCCGTGGGGCCGCACGGCACCCTGTTCGCGGTGTGCGACGGCATGGGCGGGGCGGCCGCCGGCGAGATCGCCAGCCAGCTCGCCGTCGACATCCTTTACGAGCGGATGGTCGACGGCCTGGAAGACGGGCGCCCGCTGCTGCGCGACGAGCTCGCCCGGCGGCTGGTCCACGCGATCGAGTCAGCCGGGCTGCGCATCTTCCAGGAAGCCAAGGTCGATCGCACGCGCCGCGGCATGGGGACCACGGTGACCGCGGCGTCGCTCGTCGACGACCACCTGTTTCTCGCTCAGGTTGGTGACTCGCGCGGCTACCTGCTGCGCGAGGGGCAGCTCGTGCAGCTGACGCGCGACCAGTCGCTGGTGAATCAGCTCATCGAGGCGGGGCAGCTCACCGAGGAAGAGGCCGAGACCTTCGAGCACANNTCGAGCACAACAACATCATCCTGCAGGCGCTCGGCACGGCCGACACGGTGCAGGTCGATCTGACGTACTGCGAGCTGCGGCGAGGCGACATCTTGCTCCTCTGCTCGGACGGGCTGAGCGGGATGGTGCGCTTCGACGAGATCCGCGACGCGCTTCGCTCGTCGGTCGAGCCCATCGAAGCGTGCAAGCTGCTCACCGAGCGCGCCAACCAGGCCGGCGGTCACGACAACATCACGGTCGTGGTGGTCCGCTTCGACGGCGAGGGGCTCGAGCCGCTGGTGCCCGGTCTCGAGCCGCTCAGGTATCGCAAGTACACCCTCCCCGAAGAGCCCGTCGAGAACACCGAGCCGGGGCGGCGCGTCCCCTCGGGGCTGCCCGTCGCGCCGCCGGCCCAGCGCGAGGTCACCTCCGGATCGAACGCGCCGCAGGGCTTGAGGGGAACGATGGCCCTCTCGGCCACCCCGGTCGACCCCCCGCAGATGCCCTTGCCGCCCATGGCTCATGGCGCCCGCCCGCCTCAGCCCCATCCCCAGAGCTCGGACGAGGAGCGCATCGACATCCCCGGCACCCACGTGCCGCCCTGGGTCGTCGTGGCGATCGTGCTCGGGGTGGTCGTCGTGCTCTGGGCGGCGTTCCTTCTCCTGAGCTAGGGGCCCGGTGTCTTTCGGCCGATCCCTTCGCGCTGGCGTCGTCGGCCGCGCTCGAAATACGCTGTGTATTCCTCGCGCGGCCGCCGACCCCATCGCTCGGTCTCTACCGAAATACACCGGGCTCCTGCACGGCTGGAGGGCGGGGCGCCCCGCGGTGGGGTCTCGGCACTCGAAGGCGTGAGGCCCAGGCTCATGCCCCTTCTGGTGGTTTGTCCCGGCCGAGAGAACGCGTCCCATGACCAGGCGAGACCAAGCGATGCCAAGGAGGGATGAGGAGCCCTACTCCACGTAGGGCGACGATTCCCGACGCCGGCAGCGCGACGGGATCGCAGGGTCATGGGACGCGTTCTGGGCGAGACTTCGCCAGGGCGTACCGGGCGACGGGGTCGTCCCGATCGATCGCCAGCGCGGCTCGGGCTGCTTCGACGGCGCCCGGGCCGTCGCCGCCACCCATCCGCGCCACGGCGATCCACGACCAGGCCGCCCCCGCCCGGGCGCGGTCGGCGCCTCCGACCAGCGGAGCCAGGATCGCCTCGGCCTCCTCCCAGGCGCCCTGCGCCAGCCGGAAGCGAGCGGCGAGCAGCGCGAGCGAGGGCGCGTCGCCGAGGCGCTCCCGGGCGCGGGTGACGACCCCCTCGGCTTCTGCCGCGCGGCCGAGCTGGAGCAGCGTCTCGGCCTCGCCCGCCCAGCCCTCGAGCTCCTCCGGGTTCGCCTCCACCAGGCGCTCGAACTGCTCGCGGGCGTTCTCGTACTGGCCGCGCGCGTAGAGGCTGCGGGCCAGGTTGACCCGGGCCGGCGCGAAGCCCGGGTCGACCTTGAGCGCAGCGCGGTAGCTCTGCTCGGCTTCCTCTCCGCGGCCCTCGAGATTCGCGAGCACGCCCAGCGCAAGGTGCGGGGCCGGGATGTCCTCGTTGCAGTCCCGGGCCTTCAGGAAGTCGCGCCTCGCCTGGGCGAAGTTGCCCCGCCGCAGCTCGACGTAGCCGAGGTTGACCCACGCCTCGACGAACCGGGGGCTGTACTCGAGCGCGACCGAGATGCGCGCCTCGGCGGCCGACAGGTCTCCCTCCGCGATCGCCCTGGCCCCGGCGGCGTTGAGCGCCACGGCCCTGGCAGGGAGCGGCACGGTCGCCGCGCAGCCGACGAGCGAGGCCAGCGAGAGCCACGACACCAGACGCCATCGTTCGCCCATGCTTCCCCCGTCGGCCGCGCTGGTCGCCCGGTTGCGTGCGCGCTATGGTCGCGGGGTGAGCGCAGCACGTCCGTCGACCACGCCGCTCGAGGTCGCCGGTCAGGACCCCGTCGTCGCCGACCCGGAGGACACCCGCTGCGATGCGTGCGGCGCCGTCCTCCCCGCGGTCGAGGATGACGAGGGATACGAGCTGCCGGGACGCGGCGTCTACCTCTGGCTCCGCGGCGGAGAGGTCACCTTCGAGCACGCCCCGCTCTGCGCGTCGTGCGCCTCGGCCATCGGAATGACGGCGTTGGCCCGCTGGGAGATCGAAGAAGAGGAAGGCTAGGACCTCGCCCCCTTCGGAGATGCTCACCCTCCAGCGTCGCGAGGTCGCGGAGATCGCGTCGCCCCCTTGACGCGCGAGGAGAGCAAGCATTCACTACTCGCACGAACCCATGCTCGATCTCACGAAGTCACGCGCCATCCTGACCGGCGCCTCGCGCGGCATCGGCCCCGTGCTCGCGGACGCGCTGGCCGCGCGCGGGGTCGATCTCGTGCTCGCCGCGCGCAGCGAGGCGGGCCTCGAGGAGGTGCGCGCCAAGCTGGAGCGCCACGGCCGGCGCGTGCTCACGCTGGCGACCGACGTGGGTCAGCGCGAGCAGCTCGAGCGCCTCGTCGAGTTCGCGCAGCGCAAGCTGGGGCCCATCGACCTGCTCGTCAACAACGCCGGCATCGAGCAGACGTCCTACTACGAGGGGCTCGAGCTGGACGCCATCGAGCAGTTCATCGCGGTGAACCTCACGGCGCCCATGCTGCTCACGCGCCTGCTGCTGCCGTCGATGCTCGCCGCGAACCGGGGGCACGTCGTCAACATCGCGTCGATCGCGGGCCTGGGACCGGCCGCGTTCAATGAGCCGTACTGTGCCAGCAAGCACGGGCTGGTCGGGTTCACGCGCTCGCTGCGCGCAAGCCTGAAGGCCCACGGCAGCGCCGCGAGCGCGTCGGCCATCTGCCCCGGCTTCGTGTCGGACGCGGGCATGTACCAGGACGTGCACGTGCGGTACGGCGTCGTCGCGCCGCCGCAGCTCGGCACGTGCACGCCGGGGGCCGTCGCCCAGGCGATGCTGCGCGCGATCGAGCGCGACGAGCCCGAGGTGATCGTCAACGGCAAGGCCATTCGCCACCTGCTGACCCTCGGCATGGCCTTCCCGCGCCTGTCCGAGTGGCTCGTGAAGAGGCTCGACGCCAACAGGGTGTCCCGCGAGCTCGCCGAGCTGCGCGAAGCGGGCGTGTAGATAGCCCTGCTGCGGCGTCGGACATTCGGGAGGGGCCTCAGTGAGGCCCGTCGGTGCCCTCGCCGGCCTGGACCGGCGGACGGCGCCCCAGATGCTCGAGGCACAGCGCGCGTACGCCCGGAGGCACCGCGGGCGAGCGGGCCACGAGGAGCAGATCCTGCCTCAGCAGGAGCCCGGCGATGCGGCCCGAGAGCTCGAGCGGAGTCGACGGGTTCATGACGAGCGCCAGCCGCACTCGCGGCCGGTGCGCCCAGTCGGAGCGAGCCACCTCGGCGAGCACCTCCGCGCGTCCCGGTCGCCGCGCCGCAAGCCGGATGACGTCGGGCTCCGTGACGTACCGGTTGCGCAGGCAGCGCCGTATGACGTCCGGGTGCGGATCGCCGAGCAGGCGCTGCATCGTGTCGCGGTCCGTGCGGCGGGCCAGCGACTTGCGCTCTCCGAGCGTGAGCGGGCGACCGTTCCATTCGGCGGCCCGCTGGCGCGCCGCTGTGACGGCGGTGGGCTCCAGCGACCTCGACGGGTGACGGACGAGGCGCTCGAGCGCCAGCAGCGAATCGCCCGCGGCCTCCTCGCGCAGGCCCTGGACCAGCTCATCCATGCCCGCGGCGTTGAGGGCGTCGACGATCGCCACCAGCGCCTCCCGCGAGGCGGTCTCTGCCTGCTCGGCGCGTTCGCACACGACGTCGAGCGCGTGCGCCAGAGCCTGCAGCGGCCACGTTCGGACGACGCTCGCCACGTACCCGACCCGCAGACCGCTGTCGCCGATGGATAGCGTTGCGCGAACGAGCGCAGCAGCGCGCGCGTGCCGGTCCATGACTCGAAGTGTACTTGCCGGGGGAAAGTCGCGCTACCGAGCCGGGAGAGCGGGCGTCGCCGTGTTGAACTCGCGGGCGGCGGCGTTATCGTCGATAGTGGTTTCATGGCCTCCCCCCCTCAGCGACCCCCGCAGGCCCCGCCCCGGGCTCCCGAGCGCGAGGGGGACGTCGAGACCGAAGAGCGCCCCAAGGTCTCGGTCCCCAAGCGGTACAAGGTGCTCTTCCACAACGACGACTACACGACGATGGAGTACGTGGTGGACGTCCTCCGGAGGTTCTTCCACAAGAACGAGACGGAGGCGCTACACATCATGCTGACGGTGCACAAGAAGGGAAAAGCCATCGCCGGCGCCTACCCGCGGGACGTCGCCGAGACCAAGGTGACCGACGTCATGCATGACGCTCGCGAGCACGGCCACCCGCTCCTCCTGACCACCGAGCCCGAGTGAGGCGCCCATGAGGATGAGCCCCGAAGTCGAGATCGCCCTCTCCGTGGCCGCCAACGACGCGGCTCGCCGCAGGCACGAGTACTTCACGATCGAGCACGTGCTCTACGCGCTGCTCATGGACGATACGACCGCGAACGTCATTCGCCACGCGGGGGGCGATCCTGAGGTCCTCAAGAAGCGCCTCGACCAGTTCCTCAGCCAGCAGATGGAGCAACTGCCCGAGGAGAGCAACAACCTGCCGCCGCCCTCGCTCGGCGTCCAGCGCGCGATCCGGCGCGCCAGAAACCACGTGCAGTCGAGCGGCAAGGAAGAGATAACGGGCGCCAACGTCATCATCGCGATCTTCGCCGAGCGCGACTCGTACGCGGTCACGCTGATGGAAGAGCAAGGCGTCTCGCGGCTGGACGTGGTGTCGTACGTCTCGCACGGCGTCTCGAAGCTCGACGACGAGCAGCAGGGCGCGAGCCGCCCGGGAGCCGACGCCGAGGCCGACGCCCCGCGCCCGGCGAAGGACCCGCTGAGGGCCTACACGGTCAACCTGAACGAGGAGGCGGGCAGCTCTCGCATCGACCCGCTGGTCGGTCGCGAGAACGAGGTCACTCGCATCGTGCAGATCCTCGGCCGGCGCAAGAAGAATAACCCCCTGCTCGTGGGCGACGCCGGCGTCGGGAAGACGGCGATCGCCGAGGGGCTCGCGCTGAAGATCCAGCGGCGCGAGGTCCCCCGCCCCCTGCTCGAGTCCACCGTGTACGCGCTCGACATGGGGGCCCTGCTCGCCGGCACCCGCTACCGGGGCGACTTCGAAGAGCGCATCAAGGCAGTCATCAGCGCCCTGCAGAAGCTGAAAGGGGCGATCCTGTTCATCGACGAGATCCACACGATCGTCGGCGCGGGGGCGACCACGGGCGGCAGCATGGACGCGAGCAACCTGCTCAAGCCCGCGCTCGCGAGCGGCAGGCTGCGCTGCATCGGCTCGACCACCTTCCAGGAGTTCCGCCAGCACTTCGAGAAGGACCGTGCGCTGGCGCGCCGGTTCCAGCGCGTCGAGGTGAACGAGCCGAGCGTAGAGGACACGGTCAAGATCCTCGAGGGCCTGCGAAAGCAGTACGAGGAGTTCCACGGCGTCCGCTACACCGACGAGGCGCTGCGCGCGGCGGCGGAGCTGTCGGCCAAGTACCTGCACGACCGGAAGCTGCCCGACAAGGCCATCGACCTCATCGACGAGTCGGGGGCCGCGCGCAAGCTCGAGGCGCCGGTCGCGAGCGTGGCCGGCGAGACGAGCGAGCCGCTGGTGGTCGAGGCCAGCCACGTCGAGCAGGTGCTCGCCCGAATGGCGCAGATCCCACCGCGGGAGGTGTCGACCAGCGACCGCGAGCGGCTGAAGAACCTCGCGGCCGAGCTGCAGGAGGTCGTGTTCGGCCAGGACGACGCGATCGCGCAGCTCGTGTCGGCCATCAGGCTCTCGCGCGCCGGGCTGAGGGCCCCGGAGAAGCCCATCGGGTCGTTCCTGCTGACCGGCCCCACCGGCGTCGGCAAGACGGAGGCCGCCAAGCAGCTGGCGAAGGTGATGGGGATCGCCTTCCACCGCTTCGACATGAGCGAGTACATGGAGGCGCACACCGTGTCGCGGCTCATCGGCGCGCCACCCGGCTACGTCGGCTTCGATCAGGGCGGCCTGCTCACCGACGCGATCGCGAAGACGCCGCACGCCGTCCTGCTGCTCGACGAAATCGAGAAGGCGCACCCACAGATCTTCAACATCCTGCTCCAGGTGATGGATCACGGGAAGCTGACCGATCACAACGGCAAGCAGACCGATATGCGCCACGTCGTGCTGATCATGACGAGCAACATCGGCGTGCGCGACCTGCAGCGGCGCGCCGTCGGCTTCGGCGGGGCGGCGGGCGAGGACCGCGAGAAGCCCGACGTCGATCGCGAGTACAAGCAGCTCTTCAGCCCCGAGTTCAGGAACCGCCTCGACGCGAAGATCGCCTTCCGGCCGCTCGATCCGCGCGTGATGCGCAGCATCGTAGGCAAGTTCGCGGGCGAGCTCCGCGCGCAGCTCGCTGCGCGGGCCGTGACCATCGAGCTGACGGAAGCGGCGACCGAGTACCTCGCGAAGAAGGGGTACGACCCGGACAACGGGGCCCGGCCACTCGCGCGTGTGATGCAAGACGAAGTGAAGCGGCCGCTGAGCGACGAGCTGCTCTTCGGGGCGCTCGAGCACGGCGGCCACGTCGTCGTGGACGCGAAGGACGGCGCGATCGTCTTCGTGTTCGAGAAGAAGAAGAAGGACGAGAGCGCAGAACCTTCCTGACCTTTCGACGTTTCTGTGGATTAATCGCCCCCAATGACCGCACCGCTCGTCTCCATCCTCATGGGCAGCAAGAGTGACCTCGACGTGATGCAGGGCGCGCGCGACGCGCTCTCCGAGCTCGGGATCCCCCACGAAGTGCGCGTCCTCAGCGCCCACCGGACGCCCGACGCTCTGTTCGCCTATGTCGCCGACGCCGCGGCGCGTGGCGTCGAGGTGTTCATCGCCGGGGCGGGCGGCGCCGCCCACTTGCCTGGCGTGGTGGCCGCGAAGACGACGCTGCCCGTCCTGGGGGTGCCTATCCCTTCGGGTCACCTGCTCGGGCTCGACGCGCTGCTCGCGATCGTCCAGATGCCAAAGGGAATACCGGTCGCCACGTTTGCGGTCGGCAAGGCAGGGGCGGGCAACGCCGGGCTGTTCGCAGTGGCCATCCTCGCGGGGAAGCGACCCGACCTGGCGGCCAGGCTCGCCGCCTGGCGGAAGACGCAGGCCGAGAAGCTCCTGGCGGAGTCGGTGATCGCGTAGGTCGAGGTCGGGGGCGAGGTCGAGGTCGAGGTCGAGGTCGAGGTCGAGGCGGCGCCCTGGTACCGCTCGACCCCACCGGGACTGAGTAGGCGCCCCGGTCACCC
>PLYU01000029.1 GCA_003153495.1 Myxococcales bacterium | reverse complement strand
GCAGGATCTTCACCGCGGCGCGGCTTCCGTTGCGGTGCGTTGCCGCGTAGACGGCGGCCATCCCGCCAACGCCGAGCAGGACGTCGAGGTGCCACTTTCCGCGGAGCGTCATGCCGATGCGGGTCCGCGCCCGCATGAGCAGCGGATCGTGCAGCCTCGTGACGTCGTCGTCGGCTACTGAGGTCACCGCTCATCCCCTTCGCCCATCAAAGTGCCTGTGTCCCCTGCGCACGAGAGCGCGGCTCGCTCTCGTGGCACGCTTTCTCATATATCGGACAGCGGAACGCGCCACAACGGCGACGCTCCCGAGCGTGCGCGGCCGGCTTGAAAACACGCTCGCCCAGCGCCTCCGTGAAGTCGCGAAGCGGGAGGGCGTCGCGCTCAGTCACGTTGCCGACCGTGCCGGGCTCGCGCGCAGCTACTTCTGGCTTCTCCTCGGTGGGCGCAGCTCGGCGACGCTCGACGTTGTGCAGCGAGTCGCGGAGGCACTCGGTGTGGAGCCGCTGTCGCTTCTCGCTCCCGCTTTGGGCGCTCAAACATTCGTGCCCGACGTTGCCGCGGAGAGCGGAACCCCGTCGCGCCCCCGGAAGGCGAAGCGGGAGCCCACGAGGGGCCCGCGCCCCCGACGTCAGAGCAAGCCACGGTAGGGCCCACGGCCGTTCGCCGGTGCCTGCGCCCCTTGTCCCGGAAGTAGGCTACTTGGCCGGCCCCTGCTCGGACGTCAGATCGCCGGAGGATCCGCGGGCTCGGTTGGCGCACCCTTTTGGGACGCGGCCAGGGCCCGGGCGATGGTCGAGCGCGGCACCCTCAGCGCCATGGCGATTGCCCGCACGGGGCGCCCCTCCGCACGCATCGCGAGCGCCCGGTCCAGGGTGGGAGCATCGACGCGGCTCGGACGCGTCACCGTCGCCTCGTCGATTCAGCGGGAAAACGCGGGGGGTGCGCCGTCTCAGGAGCCGCGTCGTTTGGCGGCCCGAAAGGGGTCCCTTGTGGCCCGCCTACTTCGAGGGGGGCTTCCGGGGCGGTTTCCCCGGCGTGCGTGGGGGCTCCGTCGACCCCCCGTTTTGGCCCGCCACGGCGCCCAGCGCGCGCCGAAGGGTCGTCCTGGGCACCTTGACGGCTTGGGCGATGTCCCGCCCGCTGCGCCCCTCCTGGTGCAGCGCCACGATGCGCTCGACGTCGGCCCGAGCGAGGCGCCGAGGGCGTCCGATGGGCTTCCCGCTCTTCGTGCCCTTCTCGGCCGCCCTGGCCATCCCCACGATCGTCCGCTCGATGAGCCGCTTGCGCTCTTGCTCGGCCATCCAGCTCACGAGGTAGAGCATCGGCTCGCGGAAAGGGCCCGACGTGTCGAGCCAGGGCTCGAGCGCGCTGACGACGGCGACGCCCGCAGCGTCCAGATCGCGGACGGCGAGCAGGTTGTCGAGCCCGCTGCGGCCGAACCGGTCGAGCGCCCACACGACGAGCACGTCAAAGGTGCCCGCCTTCGCGTCGGCCATCATCGCATCGAACGCGGGCCGCACCTTCACGGCGCTCTCCTGCTCTTCGTACCTGCGCACGACGACGAGGGAGCGATCGGCGACAACGCGATCCACGTCTGGCCGCTGGTTCTCGACGGTCTGCTCGTCGTCGGAGACGCGCAGGTAGATCGCGCCCCGCCGCTTCGTCGCGGCGCTCATCGTGCGTTGCCGTTCGCGGGCGCGTGTTCCCGAGCCCTGATTTTTCGTCGGCCCCTTCTCGCAAGCGAGCGGAGGGGGGTGAACCCGGTGAAGGCGGTGAACCCGATCCGCCGTTGACGCAGGAAGTTCGAGAGGGTCGACGAATCCCGCGGATATCCGGGAAATGGGTTCACCGCCTTCACCGGCTTCACCTGCGTGAGAGGCGGCCCGATTCACTGTCCTGCCCCTTCGCGGGGCCTGCTCTTGATGAGGCCCTTCAAGCGGATGCCAACCCATCCTGCTCCGCTGTTCAACCGGCGCGGCTTGCAGCCCCACTCGCGAAGGGCGGCCGCACGCTGATTGTCCGTCACCTCCCTCTCCAGGTTCTGCGGCTCGGCCCACGCCTCGTATGCCTTCCGGATTTGCTCGCTGTAGGTGAACACCCTTGGCGCTCGCTCGCAGCAGTCCCGAAGGAAGGCGCCCGCTCGATCTTCGACGTTCCGATACTCCGCCGTCGCGGCCTGAATTGCCTTCGGGACGCGGAGACCATCCTTCCGGTAGCGGCGGAGGCCTTCCAAGATCCAGACGAGGATCCCCGGAAGCTCCTTCATCAGTTTTTGGACGAGTCGCGGGTCCACCTTGCCGTCCGCGATGCGCACCGCGAAAGGGACGAGCCGCACCCGATCCCAGAAGCTCTCGCTTGTGTCGCTCACGTGCGGTCGGTGGTTGGCCGCGATGATGAGCTTGTGGGTCGGCGGGAATTCCCAGGGATCCTCGCGCATGCGCCGCGCCTTCAAGGTGTCGTTGCCGGTGAGTCTCTTCACCTGCTCTTCGTCGAACGATCGTCCCTTCCGCACCTCGGAACTGATCGCGAGGCGAACGCCGAAGAGATCCGCCACCTCTGTCGGATGCGCGTCCGTTCCCTTCGAGAGCAGGAGCGCTGGCAGCGTGGTCGAAGCGTACGGCCCGAGCGCCGCTTGAATGAGCCGGAGAAATACGCTCTTGCCGTTCCGGCCGCCGCCGTGCAGGACCGCGAGCACGCGCTCGCCGGTGTCCCCGGTCGACGAGTAGCCGACGAAGCGCTGGAGGAAGTCGAGGACGTCAGCGTCTGGGAGAACGTCCTTCAGAAAGCGCACCCACTGCGGCGCCGTGGCGCGCGAGTTGTACGCAACGGGCGCGACCTTCGTGAGGTAGTCGCGACGCTCGTGCCGCCGAAGCATGCCCGTTTGCAGATCGATCGTCCCGTTCTGGACGTTCAAGAGCCACGGCTGAGCGTCGAGCTTTTCGTGCTCGACAACGATCGAAGCAGACGATCGCGCCAGTGCGATCATGGCCTCGATTCGGGCGCGAGACTGCGAGTTCCTCGCCCATTGGACCTCCGCCTCCGCGATTTTGATGGCGGCCTTGTCTTGACCCTTACGTGCGGCCCTTAGCTTCGAAAACGCCTCGCGGAGCAGGACGCGCGAGGTCTCCGCGGCCCATTGCTGGACGCGGGTGCCGCTCTTGTCCTCTCTCCAGTTCCGACCGGTCCACCACAGCCAATGCTTGAACGCGGGCACGAAGCGCAAGTTCTGGCCGTATAGCGCTTGCAGCTTTTCGGCGTTTGCCAGATCCGTCGCATCGCCCGTGACGCCCTGGGGGACAGATGCTCGGCCGCCCTCGATGACGCGGAGCGCCGCCTTGCTACCCCCTGTTTTTTCGCGTAGATTTTTCATGCTTCGTCTCCGTTGGTTGGGTTTCGTTGCGAACGCGCCTCACCCGTTGCTTCGGGTGAGGCGCTCTGTTTTGCCGCTGCGGATCGGCCCGCGCGCTGGCGCCCGCTGCGATCGGCCACGCGACTCGGCAGGCCGGTCGATCGTCGCGACGGCCCGCCACCAGATCAGGGGCACCGCCACGCGCTCGCCGATGACGGCCACGCCTGCCGCGCGGATGGCCTCGACGCCGCCGCGGATCGGCGCATGGTGCGCGAGCCACGCCAACGGCACCCACGTTCTAGGGCCGCCGGTTCTGTCCAACAGGCGGAAATAGTCGAGCGTCCAGGCGTAGCGCCGCTCGGCGACCGGGCGCAGCTTCGGCCACCTAATACGTCGGCGGTACCTCACGGGGCGCCACCGCTACGTTCGGCGCGGCGGGCGGCAAGCTCCACCAGCAGACGCTCTGCAAGATCCCAGCGATCCGCCCTGGTCGCGGCATCTATCGCCCCCGCGAGAGCGGCATCAACGAGCGCCTCCGGCGACGCCCCCACCTGAATCTGGTGCGTCTGCCAATTCCGCCACGTTCGCGCGTGCCCGAAGAACGCCACGCTGTAGTTTGCCGGGCCCCTTGCGTCAAGGCGGTCGACGCGAGCCTCGGGGCTCGCTATAGGCGGGAGGATCCGCCATGAGCGACGCCCTGGTCTTCCGCCGCGTGCGCGCCGTCGATCCGGCGGCGGCGCTCGATGCCGAGGTCGACGTCGTCGTCGAGAAGGGGCGGATCTCTCGGATCGGGCGCGGCGCCGCCGAGGGCATGGTCCCGGGCGAGCGCGTCCGGATCGTCGACCTCCAGGGGGCCTGGCTGCTGCCAGGCCTCGTCGACCTGCACGCGCACCTCCGCGAGCCGGGCGCCGAAGGCAAGGAGGACGTCGCCAGCGGCCTGCGCGCCGCCGCCGCCGGCGGGTTCGTCGACGTCTGCTGCATGCCGAACACGCGCCCGGTCAACGACTCGCGCGTGGTGACCGAGATGCTCGTCGCGAAGGCCCGCGCCCTGTCGAGCGTCCGCCTTCACCCCATCGGAGCGATCACCGTCGGCCAGAAGGGCGAGCAGCTCACCGAGATGGCCGACCTGAAGGAGGCCGGCGCCGTCGCCGTGAGCGACGACGGGCGCTGCGTCACCAGCAGCCGCGTGATGCGCCGCGCCCTGGAGTACGCCTCGACGTTCGACCTCCCCGTCATCCAGCACGCCGAGGACCACGCCCTCACCGAGGGGGCGCAGATGCACGAGGGGGAGATTTCGACGCGGCTCGGGCTGCGGGGATGGCCCCGGGTCGCCGAGGACGTCATCGTCGCCCGCGACATCCTCCTCGCCGAGTACGTCGGCGCCCGGTACCACGTCGCGCACGTCTCCACGGCAGGCTCCGTTCGCCTCCTGCGCGAGGCGAAGTCGCGAGGCCTCGCCGTGACGGCCGAGGTGACCCCACACCACCTGCTGCTCACACACCACGCGCTGCTGGGCTATGACACGGCCTGCAAAGTGAACCCGCCCTTGCGTGAGCCCGAGGACGTCGAAGCGCTCCGTCGCGCCCTGGTCGACGGCACGATCGACTGCGTCGCGACCGACCACGCGCCCCACGGCGTCCTGGACAAGGACGTCGAGATGGCCGGGGCCGCGCCCGGCATGATCGGGCTCGAGCTGTGCCTGCCGCTCCTTCTGGGGCTCGTCCGCGAGGGTGTGCTGCCGCTCTCGAGGCTGGTCGAGTCGCTGACGACCGCGCCGGCGCGCATCGCCGGCCTCCAGGCCCCCGGCCTGCGCGAGGGGGGGCGCGCGGACCTGGTGCTGGTCGATCCGAACGCCTCTTACCTCATCGACCCGTCTCGCATGCGAACCAAGAGCCGGAACACCCCCTTCGCGGGACGGCGGGTCACCGGACGCGTCGCCATGACCGTCTGCGAGGGGCGCGTCGTACATACGGATCTGGAGGCATAAGTGAGCAATACGGCGAAGCAGGAGCGCGCCTGGCTGGTGCTCGCGGACGGGACCGTCTTCGAGGGGCGTCCGTTCGGCGCGCGCGGGGTCACCACCGGCGAGGCCGTGTTCACCACGGCGATGACGGGCTACCAGGAAGTCCTCACGGACCCGTCGTACTACGGGCAGATCGTCACGATGACGGCGCCGCAGATCGGCAACACAGGCGTCAACGCGGAGGACACCGAGGCCGTCGGCGACGCCCCGCGCGTCGCGGGGTTCGTCGTCCGCGACGCCAGCCCGATCGCCTCGAGCTACCGCTCGACCGAGACACTCGACGCCTACCTCGCCCGCTACGGGGTCGTCGGCATCTCCGACGTCGACACCCGGAAGCTGACCCGTCACCTGCGCGACAAGGGCTCGCAGAACGCCGCCATCGGCACCGAGAGCCCGGACGCCCTGCTGCGGCGCGCACGCGAGGCGCCCGACATGAACGGCCTGGACCTCGTGCGCTTCGTCAGCCCGAAGGAGCCCTACCCCTGGACGGAGGGTCGGGGCGAGTGGGCCGCTGCCGCGCCGCGCCCTCCCGAGCACCACGTGGTCGTCCTCGACTACGGCATCAAGCGGAACATCCTGCGCTGCCTGGTCGACTCGGGCGCCCGCGTCACCGTCGTCCCGGCGTCGGCGACCGCCTCGGACGTGCTCGCGCTCCGGCCGGACGGGGTCTTCCTGTCGAACGGACCGGGCGATCCGGCCGCGGTCCGGTACGCGGTCGACTGCATCGCGGGCCTGCTCGGCAAGAAGCCGATCTTCGGCATCTGCCTCGGGCACCAGCTCCTCGCGCTGGCCCTCGGAGCCAGCACTTTCAAGCTCAAGTTCGGTCACCGCGGCGCCAACCAGCCGGTGAAGGACCTGGCGACAGGGCGCATAGAAATTACCACGCAGAATCATGGTTTTTGCGTCGACCTCTCGACGTTGCCGGCAGGTGCTCGCTCGACCCACGTGCACCTGAACGACGGCACGTCCGAGGGCCTCGCCATGGACTCGCTGGCCGCCTTCAGCGTGCAGTATCACCCCGAGGCCGCCGCGGGGCCGCACGACGCGCTATACATGTTCGACCGATTCACGCAGGCCATGCGGGCAGGTGCGCGGAAGACGGCCGGATAGCCATCGATGCCCGTTCGCAAGGTCCACTTCGTCAGCCTCGGTTGCGTGAAGAACCGGGTCGACACCGAGGTCATGCTCGGGGTCGCCGGGCGCGAAGGCTGGCGCGTCGTCGAAGAGCCCGACGAGGCCGAGGTCATCGTGGTCAACACGTGCGGGTTCATCGGCGAGGCCAAGAAGGAGTCGATCGACACGATCTTCGAGCTGGCCGAGTACAAGCGCATCGGCGCCTGCAAGAAGCTCGTCGTCGCCGGGTGCCTCTCCCAGAGGTACCCGACCGAGCTCGCCGCGCAGATGCCCGAGGTCGACCACTTCCTGGGCTCGAGCGACATGCTGAAGCTCGGACGCGTGCTGGCCGGCGAGGAAGACGAGCGCCTGCTCGTCGGGAACCCGGCGGACTGGGTCGTCGGGGCGAGCGACCCGCGAGTGGTCACGCAGTCGCGCGCGAGCGCCTGGCTCAAGCTGGCCGAGGGGTGCAACCGTACGTGCTCTTTCTGCGTGATCCCGCAGATCCGCGGCAAGCAGCGCTCGCGCACCGCCGACGACGTCGTGACCGAGGCCCAGCGGCTGGTCGCCCAGGGAGCGATCGAGCTGAACCTGGTCTCGCAGGACACCGTCGCGTGGGGTCGAGATCTGCCCCGGACCGGCAAGAGCTCCCTCGCCGAGCTCGTGCGGCGCGTGGCAGACCTCGACGGGGTGCGCTGGGTGCGCCTCTTCTACCTCTACCCGGAGACGATCGACGACGCGCTCATCGACCTGCTGGCCAGCCACCCCCGGGTCGTCCCCTACGTCGACATGCCGCTTCAGCACGCGTCCGACGCGATGCTCAAGCGGATGCGCCGCGGGCACGGCAAGGACCGGCAGAAGCGGGTCGTCCAGCGGCTGCGCGACCGGATCCCGGGGCTGACGTTCCGGACGGCCTTCATCGTCGGCCACCCGGGCGAGACGAAGGAGGACTTCGACGAGCTGTGCGAGTTCGTCAGCTGGGCGCGCTTCGAGCACGCCGTCGTCTTCCGGTACTCCGACGAGGAGTCGTGCTCGGCGCACGCGATGGCGGACAAGGTCCCGACGCTCGTCTCGGCGAACCGGGCGAGGAAGCTCATGGCCCTCCAGCGCAAGATCGCTCGCGAGAAGAACCGCGCGCTCGTCGGCCGCGAGATGGACGTCCTGGTCGAGGGACCGAGCGAGGAGCACGAGCTGGTCATGAAGGGGCGCCACGCCGGGCAGGCGCCCGAGGTCGACGGCAGCGTCTACCTCAGCGAGGGCGAGGCCCACGCCGGCGAGATGCGCCGGGTCCGGATCGCCCAGGCGAGCGACTGGGACCTCGTCGGAGACCTCGTGGATCAGCCGACGGGCGCGCCCCCGCGGAAGAAGCACGTCTCTCTCAAGCTGATCGGCGAGCCGCGGGAGGCCCGCTGGCAGTAGTACCGCGCGAGGGGGAGTACTGCGCTGTGGCGAAGTACCGAGCGTGGATGTTTTATCGTTGTGTCCGAAGGGTCAGTCCGGGCCTCGCTCCGCCAGCTCGCCCCCCAAGACCCCCCACCCGAACGCGTGGGGCACCCGGAGAGCCACTCCCGGGCGTTGCCTCGGACACGACGCCTGGGCCCTGCTGGCTAGCCCTACTTTCGCAAAGAGGCCGAGTGTTTGAGCACGAATAGAGTGCGCCGTGACGTTGGGCAGCTAGTGGAAAGAAGCCGCCCTGGCTCTCGCGGCCCCCCAACCCGGCCTTCCCCCCGCCGGAGCGGGGGGAAGGTGTCGAGAGGGGCGCAACCTGGTGGAGCCTGGAGCCGTGCCCAACTCTGGCTCGCGGTCGAGGTGGATGGGCCCGTGCACGATGGGCGCCGCGCCGAGGATCGCCGAGCACCTTGGCAGCGTGCCCGCGCGCTCCTCTTCGCGTGCGCCTTCTCCTCCTTCCCCCCGCTCCGGCGGGGGGAAGGCCGGGTTGGGGGGCTGCGAGGCCCAGGGTGGCTTCTTTCCGCTAGGCGCGCGACGTCGTGGCGCACCCTAAATTACGGCCTTTCGTGCGTAGACTCGGCGCCTCTTTGCGAAAGTAGGGCTAGCGGGGGCCACGCGAGGAATACACAGCGTATTTCGAGCGCGGCCGACGACGCCAGCGCGACGGGATCGGCCG
>PLYU01000219.1 GCA_003153495.1 Myxococcales bacterium | reverse complement strand
GGGCGACGGCGGCGTCGCCCCGCCGGGCACGGGCTGCGGCTGGGTCTGCAGCGCCTGCGGCGAGGCGCCCGCGGAGTCGCTGGTGGCCGCGCGCTGGCCTCCGGGTAGCGGCTCTGCCGCCGCGGCGATCGGCTGGGGCGACGGCCTGGGGATCTTCGGCTCGCGGACGACGTCGAAGTCGGTGCCCTTCTCCCCGGGGGCGCGGTTCTTCTCGCCCTTGTGCTCGTCGCTGTCGGCCACCACGCTCTTCTGGCTGTCCCCGCGCTCCGGAGCCGTCCCGGCGTGGTTCCCCGCGGGAGTGGGCTGCTCGTCGTCGCGGTCGTGCGAGGTCTGGGTCGCGCGCGTCTCGTGGTCGACGTGGTTGGCCTGGTCGGCGACGAGCTTCGCGGTCGGGTTGTCCTGCTGGTCGGGCATGGCGTGCTGGCGCACCGCGATGCGGCGGTCCTTGAGCACGTCCTCGGGCAAGACGACCGGCTTGTTCTCGGCCTTCTGGAGCACGACGACGCGCTGCTCTTCCTTCCTGGCTTCCGTCCTGGGCGGCGTCGGCTCGGGCGGCCTCGCCACCTGGGTCGGGGGGGCCTTCGGCCGCTCGGGCGGCTTCGCGGCGGGCGGGGGCGGAGGGGGCGCCGGCTCGGTGGGCTGCTCGCCGGGCTCGCTCAGCGACACCTCGAAGGTCCGCTCGTCTCTCTGGGCCAGGCTGCTCGCCTGGTGGGAGAGCTTCCACAGTTCCGAGCGGTCGTCGTGGACGTCGGCGACGACGAGACCCCCCGCGCCGCCCAGGAGGTGCGCGCACACCGCCGCGCAGACCCAGAGCGCGATCGGGATGGTGACGTCGCGCGTCTTCATGGTCTATCGCCCGGGGACAGGTTAACACGCCGGGGGGCGCCCTGCCCGGAACGGCCGCGCCGCGGCCGGTCGTGGTAAGCAAATACGGCCTCGCATGCCTTTCTCGTACGAAATCCGCGGCGCGGTCCCGTCCGACGAGGAGCAGCTCCTGGACGTCGCGCATCACCTGAACACGGTGAACTTGCCCGCCGACCGCGAGGAGATCCGCGGCATCCTGGAGCACGCGCACAGGAGCTTCAGCGGGGCCATCAAGGACCCTCGCCGCCGCTCGTACGTCTTCGTCCTCCTGGACCCGGACGACGGCCGCATCGTCGGCACCTCGATGATCATCGGCCAGCTGGGGCGCCGCGACGCGCCGTACATCTACGTCGACGTGTCCGAGGAGGAGCGCTACTCGGCCACGCTCGACAGGCACTTCCGCCACGTGGTGCTCAAGATCGGGTACGCGTACAACGGGCCCACCGAGATCGGCGGGCTCATCGTCCGCCCCGAGCACCGCAAGAAGCCCGAGCGCCTCGGGCAGATGATCTCGCAGGTCCGCTTCCTGTACCTGAAGATGCACCGGGACTGGTTCAAGGACGAGCTCCTGGCCGAGCTGCTCCCGCCGCTCGAGCCGGACGGGACGTCGCACCTGTGGGACGCCCTCGGGCGCAAGTTCACCGACATGACCTACGCCGAGGCCGACCGGCTCTCGAAGAAGAACAAGGAGTTCATCAAGGGGCTCTTCCCGGAGGGTGCCATCTACGCCACGCTCCTGCCCGAGAGCGCGCAGGGGGTCATCGGCCGGGTGGGGGCGCAGACCAAGGGCGTCGAGAAGATGCTGCGCCGCATCGGCTTCAGCTACGCTTGGCGCATCGATCCCTTCGACGGCGGGCCGCACTTCACGGCCCCGACCGACGAAGTGACGCTGGTGCAGCGCGCGCATCCCGTGCGCATCGCGAGGCTCCTCTCGGGGGGCGAGAAGACGACGGGGCGGGCGCTCGTGGCCGTCGAGCCGAGGGAGCCCCCGTACTTCCGCGCAGCGGTCGCGGCGTGGCGGCGCGTCGACGGCGATCTGGAAGAGCCGCGGGCGGAGATCGGCGCCGATGCCGCGGCGCGCCTGGGCGTGCGCGAGGGCGACGACGTATGGATCCTCCCGTGGGATTAGCGGCCGTCCGGAGCAGGCGCCGCGCAGCTACGTCATCGGCCCATCCACTTCGCGATGGCCGCGGCCAGGTGGTCGCCGCGATCTTCCTGGACGAAATGGCCGCCCCAGAAGCGCTCGTGCGGCTGCCCGCGTGCGCCGGGCACGTGGGACTGCAGCGCGGCGTCGGCCTTGCCGAGGATCGGGTCGTTCTTGCCGAAGAGCGTGAGGAAAGGCTTCTCCCACCGGCCGAGGACGTCCCACGCCGCGCGGTTCGCCGGCACGGCGGGGTCGCGCTCGTCGGTGGGCACCAGCGCGGGGAAGACGCGCGCGCCGGCCTGGTACGCGCGCGACGGGAAGGGGGCGTCGTAGGCGCCGCGCACCGCCGGCGCGAGCCGCGTCACGCATCCGCTCGCGACGATGCGCCCCACGGGGAAGACTGGCGAGTAGCGCGCGAAGGCTCGCCAGACGCGGAAGGCGGGCGGGACCCTCTGCTGCGCGGTGGGCAGCCCCCCGTTGCCGATGACGATGCGAGCGAAGCGGGCCTCGTTCTCGGCGGCGAGGCGCAGGCCCACGAGCGACCCCCAGTCCTGTCCGAAGAGCGTCGCGTCGCGCAGGTCGAGCGTCTCGACCAGCGCCCGGACCCAGCCCACGTGGCGCGCGTAGGTGTACTCGCGCGCGCTCACCGGCTTGTCGGACCGCCCGAAGCCGATGAGGTCGGGGGCGATCGGGCGCAGGCCGGCGCTCGCGAGGACGGGGATCATCTTGCGGTAGAGGAAGCTCCACGTCGGCTCTCCGTGGAGGAGAAGGACCGGCGCCCCGCCGCGCGGCCCCTCGTCGAGGTAGTGCATCCGGAGGCCGTCGCCCACGTCGGTGTACCGGGGCTGAAACGGGTAGTCCGGCAGGTCGGCGAAGCGCGCGTCGGGGGTGCGCAGGGCTTCCATGGCGCGACGATATCCGAAGCGGCGCGCGCGGGTCGTCTCATCCGCCCGAGCGGAGGTCAGTCCGCCGAGGCGTCTGCGGGGGGCGGAGCGGCGCCGTCCCCGTTAGGCTGACCGCCGCCTCCGTCGAAGCGGCCTCCCCCGCCGTCCCGTCCGCGGCCGCCTCCGCCGCCGTCGGTCGCGGTGCGACAGATCTGGGCGCCGTTGAAGCTCGGCGTGCACTGGTCGCCCGCGGGGCACTCGGAGCTCGATGCGCAGAGCTGGAAGCTGCCCCGTCCCGTGCAGGTCGGGGAGCACTGGGTGGTGGCGCCACCCGCGCCGGCCTCGGCACCCCGGCCGCCACCGCCCAGGCTGCCGCAGCACACGTTGCCCGAGGAGCAGCCCCCTGCGTTCGTGCAGGTCACGCCGGACGTGCTTCCGGAGGTCGAGCCCGAGGTCGAGCCGCTGGCCGAGCCGGAAGTGGCGCCGGACGTGGAGCCGGACCCCGACGTCGAGCCGGAGGTCGACCCGGAGGCGGAGCCGCTCGAAGAGCCCGAGCCGAAGAGATTCGACCCGCCGTCTCCCGTGCCAGTGTTGTCGGTCGACCCGCCGCAGGCAGCGGCGGCCGCCACGGCCAGGTAGAAAGAGATCTTTGCAGTGCGCATGAAAGTCACCTCCCCGAGTAGAAGCCAGAACGCGCCCATAAGTACCCCGAGGCGCCGGGCGGCAGGCAGGAAAAGGAGAGGGTCGCCTGTAACGTTCCGGCTCGCCGCCGTACGTAGGGTCGAAGGGAAAACCGAAATGACCGTCACCAATAGCGCGTCGGGCAATCGCCCCGTCGATCGGAGGATCGGTGTCCCCCGCGGGGAGGGTCCCGGCGAGTAGAAGCCGCGGAAAGGAAGCGGCCCGCGTCTGGCAACCACCAGAGCGCGGGCCCATGGGAAGTGCAGCTCCGGTTGGCGATCGAGCAGACCTTCGACGAGTACCGTACGCAGCGGGGCTGGGACGGCAACTTTGTCGAAGTGCCCGTTGTGCGAGCAGGGCACGTGCCACTTCCACTGGCTGGGCACGTACATGCGCAAGGTGCCGGCGGTAGCGCGGGTCGCCCGGTACTACTGCCCCGAGAGTCACACGACCTTCGGCCTGTTGCCCGACTTCTATGCCCGACCGAGCTGCTCGATCTGGGAGCCGGGGCGGGCGGCCCGGCGCGGATCCTGGCCAAGGCGCTGTCCCGGAGTGGGCGCACGGTGCCTCGGTTCGTGCTGACCGATCTGCACCCGCGCGTGGGGGCGTGGTCCGCGGCGCGAGACGCGCACCCGGAGGCCATCGACTTCCACGCCACGCCCGTCGACGCGACGAACGTGCCGGACGACCTCGCCGCGGGGCGCGCGCGCACCATCATCAACGTGTTCCACCACTTCCCTCCCGAGCTCGCCACGGCGGCGCTTCGCGACGCCGTTTGGGGTGCCAAGGGCGTGTTCGTGGCCGAGGGTTTCGCGCGCGATCCATTGCAGTTTGCAAACTTTTTGTCATGTTCGGCGGGGGTGGCGGCTACTACTGGAGCCGAGGCCGCCGGTAGCATCGAGCTCGGCCGTGTGAGTCCGTCGAGCGCGAGGGAAAGGCTGACGCCGCCGCCGAGGACTCCCGCCTCGGCGGCGCGTCAATGCTCGCGGTGGGATCAGGGGCCGGCTCTACCTGTGGATGGCCTTGAGTCCGAAGAAGATGAGGAGCGCGCCGCCAAACCCACCTCCCAGGAGCATGTAGAGAAACGCCCAACCCGCCGCGAGGACTGGCGTTCCAGCGGTGATAGCTTCGGTCATCATGGTCGTTCTCCGAGTCGATGGTTTTCGCGCCGGCGACTGCCGGGCACTCCCACGAAGAAGCAAGGATCTGGCCAGTCGTGCGCAGCGAAGGCCTTGATCGCGCGGAGGGGCCGGTCGACCTGCTCGCACCTCGATGGCACACGGCTGCGCTGATGGCGTTGATGGTGGCCGTCGCGGTGACAGGCACGGTGCTGGCGCCGGGCGACATCCCGCTCGAACCCGCCACCGGGCGCTCGCGTGTCGTCGGCGTGTATCTGCCGCTGCTGCTCGTGAACGGGGGACTGACCTTCTACGTCTGTCGCGTGGGGCGAGCGCGTAGCGCGCTCCGCTCCCTGCTGGGGCGCGGCTGGGACAGCGTCGGCCGCACATGCACGGACCTGGCGCTCGCCTCGGCCGCGTGGCTCGTCATCGAGGTCGCGGAGGCCGGCTTCGCGACGCGGCGGAACACTGTGGCCCTCGCCCTGCTGCCTCACACTGCGGCCGAACGCGCCATGTGGGTTCTCGTCGCGATGACAGTCGGTTTCTGCGAGGAAGTCGTCTACCGAGGGTACCTGCAGACGCAGCTGACGGCGTTCACCCGCCGGGCGAGCGTCGCGGTCGTGCTCCAGGCTCTCCTCTTCGGCATGGCCCACGGCGAGCAAGGGCTCGGGGTCGCGCTGCGCTTCGCCCTCTACGGCGTCATGTTCGGCGCGCTCGCCCGCTGGCGGCGAAGCCTCATCCCGGGCATTGCGTGCCACGTGGGGATCGACGTCGCAAGTGGACTGCTGGCCGGCTAGCGGCCTCCCTCACCCACCGGCGCAGCGACTCGGTGGTCGTCCCGATCGTTGCGACAACCTGCACGCGACTCATCCCGATGCCACGAGCTCGAGCGCGTGCGTAGAGCTCCATTCCGAGCGTCGTCCAGCGACGAAGCGCCCTCAGATCCAGCGGAGCCGCAGGAGCAGCATCTTCATGCCCTGCGTGACGACGACGTAGCAAGCGAGCGTGAGCGCCAGGAACAGGAAGTAGAGGGGCGGCAGCGGCGTGAAACCGAGATAGGCGCCGAGCGGTGTGAACGGCAGCGCGACCCCGAACGCCATGATGCCCGCGCTCATCGCGGCGACGTAGAGCGATGGCCTGCTCTGCAAGAACGGAATCTTGTTGGTCCGGATGATGTGGATGATGATCGTCTGGGTGAGGAGGCTCTCGACGAACCAGCCCGTCTGAAAGAGGCTCTGGCTATGGGCCGCGGCCTCCGGTGTAGAGACGTCCCAGCAATTGAAGACGTACAGCATCAGGAAATACGTCGTGTAGTCGAAGATCGACGAGCACGGCCCTATGAAGACGATGAAGCGCGTCAGCTCCTTGATGTCCCACGCGCGCGGCACCTCGAGCCGCTCTGCGTCCACCGCGTCCGTGGGGATCGCCGTCTGGCTGACGTCGTAGAGGAGGTTGTTCGCCAGGATCTGAATCGGACGCATGGGGAGGAAGGGGACGAACACGCTGGCGCCAAGCACGCTGAACATGTTGCCGAAGTTGCTCGAGGCGCCCATGCGGACGTACTTGATGATGTTCGAGAAGACCTTTCGCCCCTCCAGCACGCCCTCGTCCAGCACAAGTAGCGACTTCTCCAGAAGGATCATGTCGGCGGACTCCTTGGCGATGTCGACCGCCGTGTCCACGCTGATGCCGACGTCGGCCGCGTGGAGCGCGGGACCGTCGTTGATGCCGTCGCCCATGAACCCCACCGTGTGCTTGCGCGCTTTGAGCGCCTTGATGATGCGCTGCTTGTGAGCCGGCGAGACGCGCGCGAAGATCGTGGTCCTCTCCGCCGCGTCCTCAAGCTCGGCCTCGGTCATCTTCTCCACAGCGTCGCCCAGGACGATCGCGTCCGTCGCGATGCCCACGTCGCTGCACACCTTCCGCGCGACGAGATCATTGTCGCCCGTGATGACCTTCACGGCGACGCCATGCGCGGACAGCGCGCGGATGGCCTCGCGCGCGCTCTCCTTCGGCGGGTCCAGGAACGCCACGTAGCCCTGGAGGACCAGGTCGTGCTCGTCCGCCGTGCCGTAGGGCGTCGTCCCGCCTGCGACGGTGCCGTGCGGCGGCGCGTCCCTGGTGGCGATGGCGAGCACGCGGAATCCCTCCGCGCTCAGGCGCTCGTACTCCTTCTTCAGCTCTTCGATGTGGGGGTGGTCCATCGGGAAGAACTGCCCATCCAGCTTGAAGCTGACGCACTTGAGAAAGATCGCCTCCGGCGCTCCCTTGGAGATGATGCGGTCCTTGCCGTCCGTCGTCCGCACGACGACGGACATGATGCGGCGCTCGAAGTCGAACGGGATCTCGTCGACCTTGCCGAGCTCGGGGATGTGCGCGTGCGCGTGGCTCTCCTCGTGGGCAAGCACGGCGCGATCGAGCACGCTCTTGAGGCCGGTCTGGAAATGGCTGTTGGTGTATGCGAGCGCGAGGACGTCCTCGCTCTCGTTCAGCCTGACGTCGCAGTGACGCTCGAGGATGATCTCGTCCCTCGTCAAGGTGCCCGTTTTGTCGGTGCACAACACATCCATCCCGCCGAGGTTCTGGATCGCGTTGATTCGCTTCACGATGACCTTCTTCTCGCCCATCGCGACCGCCCCCTTGGAGAGGCAGATCGTGACGATCATCGGCAGCATCTCGGGCGTGAGGCCCACGGCCACCGCCACGGCGAAGAAGAACGCGTCTCCCCACGTGCCCTTCGTCACCCCGTTGATGACGAACACAAGCGGCACCATGACGCCCATGAAGCCGAGCATGAGCCAGGTGAAGTGCGCGATGCCGCGATCGAACGCCGTCGGTTCCGCAGGCTCTTGCAGCGACTCCGACATGCCGCCCAGGTAGGTGTCCCTTCCCGTGGCGACGACCACGGCGGTCGCGGCTCCGCTCCCGACGCTCGTGCCGAGGAACGCGATGCTCGAGAGCATGAGCGGCGTCTCGGTGTCGGGCGCCTTCTCCACGACGAATTTCTCGACGGGAAAGCTCTCCCCGGTGAGGGAGCCCTGGATGACGAACAGATCCTTCGCCTGCACGAAGCGAACGTCGCCGGGGATCATGTCGCCGGCAGTGAGCCGGACCACGTCGCCCGGAACGAGATGGGCGACGGGCACCTCCACGGGCACGCCGCCGCGGAGCGTCGTGGCGTTGATGGAGATCATCGCCTTGAGCTTCGCCGCTGCGTCGTTCGCCTTGGCCTCCTGCCGGAGCTTCAACCCGACGCTGAGCGCGATCATGAGCAGCATCATCGTCCCGGCGCGCACATCGCGCGTCGCGAACGAGACCGTTGCGAGCACGGCCAGAAGGATGACGAGCGGATTTCGAATGGAGTGCCCGACCAGGCTGAAGAAGCCTGGACGGAGGTCCCGCGCGAGGACGTTGGGGCCGTGCTCCGCGAGTCGGGCGGCCGCTTCGTCCGTGGTCAGCCCCTCAGCGCGCGTTCGAAGGCGGGCGTATACACCCGCCGGATCGAGGGCGATCGTCGCGACGACCTCGTCGGAGACGCGAATCCCGCGCTTGTCGTGCGCGTGACTCTTCGCGAGCAGCCGCTTCGGAAACACGCCGGTCGTCAGCTTCGCCATCTCGGCGGGACACTACCCCTCATTCTTGCGGTGGTCCCGGTCGGATCGACAACCGGCAAGGCTTGCTGCGTGAATAGCGAGTACCGGGAGCCCGCGCGCCGACCGCTCGCGCGGGCCCCCGGCACTCTACCTGCTGCTTCGTGCTCACGGCCGGGTCAGCGTGACGGCCCGGTGGTCGCCGGCGGGGTCGCCGCCGGTGCCACCGGTGTCGTCAGCGCCGTCGGGCTCGCCTGGATCGCGGGCGCCGGGCTGGTCGCCGCCGCTTCGTGAGCGGTCGGTGCGGGCACGGTGCCTGTGATCTTCAGCTTCGCCTTGGGCCCGACCGTGTGGCGCGCGGTCCGCGTCGCTTTGGCCTTGGCCGCGGCCGCCACTTGCGTGGTCGGCTTGACGGTCCTCGGCTTTCGCGGCGCGTAAGCGGGGAGGCTAAGTCAGGAGGCCACGGCTTAACCGCTCGGCAGTGCCTTCAGCCCCGGACCAGTGAGCACCGTGCCGCAAGCCCTCGCCTTGACCGTCGGGTACCCTCCACGTTCTCCGCCATACGTTCTGCTCTCGATTCGCAATGGCCGGAGCGCCTGGCGCGCGCAATCCATGAGGCCGCGGGGCGCTCGGACCTCACCACGGCCGCCCGATACATGCACCTGGCGCCGGTCGCCCGAGGGATGCAGTCCGCCTGCTCGACGGGTTCGGCACCGCCGCAGCGAAGGCCGCCGGAGGTTAGTCGTTCGATCCGCCCGTCGCGGGGCGTCCGAGGCCGCTGCGCTGGCAGGTCTCGCGCGTGGCACAACCGTGGCACGGACATCCCCGAAGGGCACCGAACCCCGCTTTTCTCGACTGAAACTGGTGGAGGCGCCGGGAATCGAACCCGGGTCCGAAAACGCCTCGCCCGCGCATCTACGTACGTAGCCGGCACTTTGAATCGCTCCCGATCTCGCCTGCCGGCGGGCTCTCCCGGGAGCTAGTCACCTGTTTGTTTTCGCCTCGCGTCCGGTGACCCGGCGTCCGGCTATCCAGCTCGGTTACGCCCTCCGGAGGGTGCTGGAGGACCCTTCCTTCGGACGGCGCTCAGGGTTTTTTAGGCCGCGAGCGCGATCGCGTTATCGTTCGCAATCAGATTTGCGCCAGTTTTTACGTGGGCCAGCGCGCCACGGTACGCAGCAACGAGTCCGTCGTCTCCGTCGAAGCCGATCGCCCCCTTTCCACTGCCGGGGAACATAACGACGCGCCCGGTCGAGTCAACGTGGCCCCCGCCTCGCCCGCGCTCGCCCCCCCGGCCCCCTGCCTTTGCGCGGTCCTTTGGCCCAGGCTAAAGGCTCGCAGACCAAGGGATCCAGGGGATGTCGCCGTCGCAACCGTTGCCGCCCAAGAAGGAGGTGGCGCTCGCCCTCCTCGAGCGCTCGACCGTCCGCGTGTACCTCGACCCCAGGCACGCCTCGGTCGCCGTACCGCTCTGGTTGAAGAAGCAGCCGCAGCTCCTCCTCGAGATCGGCCTGAACATGCCCGTGCCCATCCGCGACCTGCGCGTCGGCGACGACGGCATGAGCTGCACGCTCAGCTTCAACCGCTCTCCTTTCTTCTGCGTCCTGCCCTGGGCCAGCGTCTTCGCGATGGTCGACACCGACGGTCGCGGGATGGTCTGGCCGGACGACGTGCCCCCCGAGGTCCCCCTGCAGGGTCAGGCGCGCCCGGCCGAGCAGGGCGACGGCAAGCCGGCGCCGAAGCCCCCGGCGAGCGAGCCGAAGATCGCCGCGGCCAAGGCGAAGCGCCCCCGCAAGCGGCCCCCTCTCTCCGCTGTGGCCGACGGCGAGCCGATCCCGTCCTCGAAGCCGGTGGTGCCCGAGCGCGCCGCCGCGCCGCCCTCCCACCCCGCCATTCCCCCAGCGCCCGCGTCGCGTCCCAGCGTGGGGCAGATCCGAAGGAAGCGAGAGCTCCCGCCGTATCTTCGCGTCGTGAAGTGAGGCGAGCGGTGCCCAGCGCCGACCGCCTTCCCCCGCCGCCCGCGGTGCCCGTCCGCTCGCCGCCCGTCGCGGTCGCCGGGGAAGCCGAGGCCCGCATCCGCGGTCTCGACGGCGGCCCCGCCCTCGACGCGCGCGTGCACGCGCCGCCCGGGGCCTCGCGGGTCGTCGTGATCTGCCACCCGCACCCGCTCTACGGCGGCAGCATGCACAGCCCCGTGCCCCTGTCGGTGGCCAGGTGTCTCTCCGACCGCGCGCAGGGGCGCGTCGCGTGGGCGCGCTTCGACTTCCGCGGCGTGGGCGAGAGCGAGGGAGCCTACGACGACGGCCGCGGTGAGACGCGCGACGCGCTCGCCGTGATCGAGGAGATGTGCCGGCGGGTCCCCGGGGTGCCCGTCTCGCTGTGCGGGCACTCGTTCGGCTCGTGGATCGCGCTGCGCGCCGCGGCGCGCGACGCGCGGGTCGAGCGCGTGCTGCTCGTCGCGCCGAGCACGCGCTTCTTCGACTACGGCGACGAGGTGCCGCGTTTCGCCGGCCCCACGACAGTCTTCATCGGCGACCGGGACGAGCTCTCCGGCGTGGACGAGGCGCGCGCCCTGGCCGCCCAGCTCGGCGCCGACCTGCGCGTCTTCGAGGGCTACGACCACCACTTCATGAAGTCGCGGCGGGCCATGGCCGAAGCCGCGCTGCCGGTTATCGTCCCAGAGGCCCTTTCCCCATGACCGAGCGCAAGAGAGTCACGTCCACCGACTGCGTGCAGACCGGCGACGACAAGCACAAGGCGTACGACGCGGTCCCCATGCCGATCGTGCAGACGTCCACGTACACCTTCGAGGACACCGCGGAGATCGTCGCGTACACCCAGGGCACGCATCCCGACGCCGAGCGCGGCGAGTACGGCCGGTACGGCAACCCGACGGTGCGCGCCGTCGAGAAGCGCCTCGCGGCCCTCGAGGGGACGGAGGACGCCGTGCTCTTCGCGAGCGGGATGGCAGCGGTCACCACGAGCGTCCTGGCGCTCGTGAAGGGCGGGCAGCACATCGTGCTCTTCCAGGACTGCTACCGGCGCACGCTCGAGTTCGTGACCGACGTGCTCGGGCGCTTCGGCGTCGCCCACACGCTGCTCCCTGCGGGTGACGTTGCGGCGCTCCCGGGGGCGCTGCGGCCCGAGACCCGCCTGGTGCTGAGCGAGTCGCCGACCAACCCGTACCTTTCGTGCGTCGACCTCGAGCGCCTCGCGGCGGCGTGCCGCGCGCGGCGCACGGTCAAGTCGATGATCGACGCCACGTTCGCCACCCCGGTCAACTGCCGTCCGGCGAGCTTCGGCGTGGACCTGGTCGTGCACAGCGCCACCAAGTACCTGGCCGGGCACAACGACGTGCTCGCCGGCGTCGTGTGCGGCCCGGCCGGCCTGGTGTCGATGGTCCGCGACCTTCGCGGCGTGCTCGGCGCAGTGTGCGACCCGCACGTCGCGTTCCTGGTCGGGCGCAGCCTGAAGACGCTCACCCTCCGCGTCGAGAAGCAGAACGCCACGGCCCTCGCCGTCGCCGAGCGCCTCGAGAAGCACCCGCGGATCGAGCGGGTCTTCTACCCGGGCCTCCCTTCGCACGCGAGCCACGCCGTCGCGCGTGCCCAGATGAGCGGGTTCGGCGGGGTCGTGAGCTTCGTCGTGAAGGGCGGCCTGGAGGGGGCGAGCCGCTTCGTCGACGCGATGAAGCTGGCGCGCATCGGTCCGAGCTTCGGCGGCGTCGAGACGCTGGTCGAGCAGCCGGCAGTGATGAGCTACTACGAGATGTCGAGCGAGCAGCGCCAGGCCGTCGGCATCGCGGACGGCCTCGTCCGCCTCGCCGTCGGCATCGAGGACGCGGCGGACCTCGTCGCGGATCTCGAGCAAGCGCTGGGGTAGCGCCCCCCCCCCCGCTGTCATCCCGAGCGAAGCGAGGGACCCCCCGGCCGCCTCCCGCGAGCGCAGTTCGGGCGCGGCTGTGACACGGCGCGATCGAGACCCACGCGAGCCAACCACTCGAGCCCGGCTCGTGCGGGAGACTTCCGGGGGGTCCCTCGCTTCGCTCGGGATGACAAAAGGGGGCGGCTACGACCCGCGAAGCATTGCGAGGATCGCTTCGGCGTTCGCCGCCGCCTCGCTCGCGCTGACCGGCGGCTCGTCCTTCACGAGGTGCTCCTCGAGCAGCTCCGCGGGGACGTCGAGCAGGAAGCGGCTCGGCGTGCGCGGGGTGGCCTTGCCGCGCAGCACCCGCGTGCGGGCGCGCGAGAGGATGAGCCGCTCGCGCGCGCGCGTCACGCCCACGTAGAAGAGGCGGCGCTCCTCCTCGACGTCGGCCGCGCCGCGCTCGCCCGCGTCGGTCGCCTTCGAGTCGAGCGTGCGCGCGTGCGGCAGGTACCCTTCCTCGCAGCCGATCAGGAACACCACCGCGAACTCCAGCCCCTTGCTGCCGTGCAGGGTCGAGAGCGTCACGACGTCCGTGGCGTCGTCGCTCTCCGTCTCCAGGTCCATCGTCAGCACCCGCAGGAACGCCGACAGGCCGTCGGTCCCCGGCCCCTCGCGCGCCTCGCGGCGCACCAGCGTCGCCAGCACGCCCTCGAGGTTGGCGCGCCGCCGGGCCGCCGCGTCCACCGACTGCGCGCTCGTGTCGAGCTCGGCCTGGATCGCCGCGCGCTCCACGATCGTCCGCGCCACCTCGCTCGGCGGCTTCTTCGCGCCGAGCAGGTCGCGCCGTGCCTCGGTGACCAGGCGCTCGAGCGCGCGGCACCCGTCGCGGGCGGCCGCCGGCATGTCGTCGAACGCGTCGCAGCGCTCGACCGCCTGCCACAGCGACCAGCCGCGGGCGTGGGCGTGGGCCACCAGCTTGTCGAGCGTCGCCTCGCCGATGCCGCGCGGCGGGTAGTTCACCACACGCCGCAGGCTGATCTCGTCGCTCGGGTTGAGCGCGACCTTCAGGTACGCCAGGACGTCCTTCACCTCCTTGCGCTCGAAGAACTGCGCCCCGCCGACGACGCGGTAGGCGACGCCCTGCTCGCGCAGCGCCTCCTCGACGAGCCGCGACTGACCGTTGGAGCGGTAGAGCACGGCGACGTCGCTCGAGCGCCTCGAGTCCTCGCGGAGCATCCTGCGGATCTCTCGCCCGATCCACGCCGCCTCGAGCTCCGGCGTCGGGGCCACCGCGTGACGCACCGCCTCGCCGCCCGCGCGCTCGGTGAACAGCACCTTGCGCCACTTCGAGTCGGCGCGCTTCGCGATCACCGCGTTGGCCACCGCCAGGATGGGCGTGCGCGAGCGGTAGTTCTGCTCCAGCTTGACGACGCGCGCCCCCGGGAAGTGCCCCTCGAAGTCGAGGATGTTGCGCACGTCGGCGCCGCGCCAGCCGTAGATGGCCTGGTCGTCGTCGCCCACCGCGCAGACGTTCCTCCGGTCGCCGCAGAGCAGCCGGAGCATCTCCAGCTGCGCGTGGTTGGTGTCCTGGTACTCGTCGACCAGCACGTAGAGGAACTGGCCCTGCCAGCGCGCGCGCACCTCGGCGTTCTTGCGCCAGAGCCGCGCCACCTCGCACACCAGGTCGTCGAAGTCAAACGCCCGGTACTGCCGCAGCGCCGCCTGGTAGCGAGGGAAGACGAGGCGGGTGACTTCGTCGTAGGCGTCGCGCTCCGGCAGCTCCTCCGCCTCCAGGAAGGCGTTCTTCGCGTCGGAGATGCGCGCGAGCACCGCCTGGGCGTCGTAAGCGCGGTCGGCGCCGGCCGCGCGCAGGAGCTGCTTGACGAGCGACGTCTGGTCGCCTTGATCGAAGATCGTGAACCGCCCGCCGATGGCCTCGCGCTCGCGCTCGAGCACGGTCAGACCGAACGCGTGGAACGTCGAGACGGTCAGGCCCCGGGCGGCCGACGCGCCGAGCATGCCGCAGACGCGCTCGCGCATCTCGCCGGCCGCCTTGTTGGTGAACGTCAGCGCGACGATGGCCGCCGCGGGCACGCCGCGCTCGACGAGCCGCACGATCCTGTGAGTGATGACGCGCGTCTTTCCGGAGCCTGCCCCGGCGAGCACGAGCAGCGGCCCCTCGCCGTGCTCGACGGCGTCGCGCTGCGCTCGGTTGAGGGTGACGGTGGGGATGGGTGTGCGGGGGCGGCGGGACATGGATGCGAGAGAGCGGGCGGTCTTACTCGCCTCGAGGCGCGCGAGCTAGTCGCATCTCGGGTAGTGTTCGGACGGCGTGGACGCCGCCTCGGCGCCTGGACCGTACTTCCAGGCCGAGCTCCGGGCCGGGGCTCGCCGCCGTCGAGTGAGCGGATGAGCTGAGCCCGTCGCACACAAGCGGCGACGGCGTGATGCCACGTGAGGGGGGTCGGGCGCTCGCCCTGCCTCGACGTCCTCAAATGGATGACGAGCGGAACTTCTCACATCGGGAGGGCACCTGACCCGAGGTGGAGGTTCTCGATTGAAGACGAAGACCGCGCTCGCTGCTGCTCTTCCCCTGCTCCTCTGGGCGGCTGGCGCGCACGCCCAGGAAGCCGTGATTCCGCCGCCGAAGGAGCCTTTGCCGGTCGAGGAGCGCCCGGCCGATCCGTCTGCGCCGGCGCGCGTGCGCGTCGGCGCCATCGGAGGAGTGGGCTTCCCGCGCCCGCTCGCCGTCGAAGGGATGGCCGTGCTCGGGGGCACGGTCGCGCTGGGCGCCGAGTACGCCGTGCTTCCCGCCGTGACCATCGGCGGCATGGAGACGAGCATGTGGTCGCTCGCCGGCGACGCGCGCGTCTTCCCGCTCCGCGGGCCCTTCTTCCTGGGCCTGCGCGCGGGCCGCCAGCACGTGAGCGCGTCGACCACCGTCACCGTCGGCTCGCTCGGCTCGGCCGCGGAGTCGCTCTCGCTCGACTCCTGGTTCGTGAATCCGCGTCTCGGCTTCCTGTGGACCTCCGGCGCGGGCCTCGCGTTCGGAATCGAGGCGGGCGTGCAGATCCCCGTCAGCGCTGCGGTCTCGAGCACCCTGCCGCTGACGCTCGATCCGGCGGCCCAGGCGACGGCGGACGTCCTCGGCAAGAGCGTCATTCCCACCGTCGACCTCCTGAGGGTCGGCGTGCTCATGTGAATCCTCCCGCGTGAGGGGTCCACTCCGAGGCCGACCCAAACTTGGCCTCGCTCGACGAGCCCGCGTAACTATGTATCCCACATGCCCTTACGCCGCGCCCTCTGCCTGGCGATCGCGCTGTGCGTGACGCTCGTGACAGGGCGAGCGCGCGCCTGGCAGGAGGCCCACCAGATGGGCGACGACGTCCAGGTCCGGCTCGAGCCGAACGGCTCCGCCACCGTGCGGCACCTCCTGCGCTGGCGGGTCGTGCACGGTCCGCTCAAGGAGCTCGACGTCGCCGGCATCGAGCCGAGCGCCGTGCTCGACCCGTCCGTGCCGGTCGCCGCCGAGGACGGCCGCCAGCTCGCCGGGCACCTCGTGCGCCGCGACGACGGGAGCGTCAGGGTCACGCTGGACGAGCCGCACGCCCTGATGCGCGGGACCTTCACGTTCGACGTCGGCTGGCGCGTCGACCTCGCGGCGTCGCGCGCGCTCGTGCGCGACGGCGCCACCTGGCGCCTGACCCTCTCCTCGCCGATCGCCTCCGATGGGTTCGACGGCGGGCGGACCGTCATCGACGCGCCTGCGGCGCCCGCCGAGCCCCGGGCGATCCTCGCCGACACGGGCGCGGTGGACGACGCCGCCGTCTCGACGCTGCGCCGCGAACCGACGCGCGACATCCTCGAGCTCGTCCGCCCGCACGTAGCCCGGGGCGAGTCGATGACGTGGACGGTGCGCCTGGACCGGCGCGCGCTCTCGGCGCTCCCGGACCCGCGACCGCCTCCCGGGGCAGATGCGAGGCGCGCGCCCGAGCCCGACCGTGTCCGCGCTGCGTCGTGCGCCGCGTCGCTCGTCGCGCTCGCGCTGGCCTTTGCTTTGCTCGTGGCGCACAAGGGTCGCGTCTTCGCGGAGGCATGCGCGACGCGCGGGGCGCGGACCGGGGGCCTGTTGCCGCTCCCCACCGCCGCGCGAGCG
>PLYU01000103.1 GCA_003153495.1 Myxococcales bacterium | reverse complement strand
GGGCGCCGCGCCGAGGATCGCCGAGCACCTTGGCAGCGTGCCCGCGCGCTCCTCTTCGCGTGCGCCTTCTCCTCCTTCCCCCCGCTCCGGCGGGGGGAAGGCCGGGTTGGGGGGCTGCGAGGCCCAGGGTGGCTTCTTTCCGCTAGGCGCGCGACGTCGTGGCGCACCCTAAATGACGGCCTTTCGTGCGTAGACTCGGCGCCTCTTTGCGAAAGTAGGGCTAGAGAATGTTCACAGAAAGATCAGAAGATCGGGAAGGCGAATCGCTTCGATCTTTCTGTGAATCCTCCGAACCGCTACGGCGCGTGGAAGTGCACCTGCCCGGCGAGCACGCTGCCCACCCGGCCGTAGGCGATGTTGGGCACGCAGTCCGCGTCGCGGTCGCCCCCCGACGACTGGGGGAAGCTGTTGTCGTCGGTCCCGAGCTCTCCGGTGAGCGCCTGCTCGCCGAGCTGCAGGCGCGCGCCGAGGCACTCCGTCGCCTTGTCCACCGAGCCGTTGCCATCGAGGTCGTCCCAGCCGTTCAAGAAGAGCTTGTTGATGCGGGTGATGCGATCTTCCAGGACCGGCCGGTCGAGCAGCGCGTCGCCCGGGATCCAGAGCGCCTTGTAAGTCTCGCGGAGCGCCTGCTGGAGCCAGGCGAACCGCTCGGCGGTCATGTCCACCTCGTCGGCGCCGCCCTCGACGCCGCGGAACATCCGGGCAGGGTCGCTCCAGAACGCGGCCCCCAGTAGGTGCCTCGCCACGGCGCGCGCGCGGTCCTGGTAGGTCGCGTCGTGAGTCAGAAGCCACGCCTCGGTGAGGACCCGCAGGGCGGCGCCCTGCGACTCGAGCGCCGCCGGCCCCGAGTCGGGCGCTGCCTGGCCGCCGGAGAGCGTCGCGCCGTTGGCGACGGTGCCATCGGCGCGAGTGAGCGCGTCGCGCACGAACGCCGCCTGCGTCATGAGCACCTGCCTCACGCGCGCGCTGAAGGTGGGCCCTGGCCCGGCGTCGGGACCCGCAGGGTGAATGGGCACTGCGTTGAGGATGCCGAGCGTGTCCTTCGAGGCGTCGGGGTCGGGCGCCCCGTACTGCGTGACGCTCGCGTTGCACGCCATCAGGAGGTGGCGCAGCCCCACCACGACGTGTCCGAGCGCCGTCGCGGTGACGGTCGTTCCCCGTGCGACGCGTCCGCCGGTCACCGTCGCGCTGTCGACCACCAGGCCGGTCGCCGGGTCGGAGTGCATCCGGTCCAGATCGACGAACGCGACCCGCATCGCGGCGAGCGCGCGGTCGTGGGGCGTGTCCTCGCCGTTCGGCGTCCCGTCGTCGGCGGCGAAGGGGTTTCCGCCGAAGGCGATCTGCATGCCCACCTGCTGGCCCACCTGGGCGTTGCGAGCGTCGGTCATGCCGAAGAGCAGCGAGAAGCCCTGGGCCAGGGCCGCCAGGTCCACCGAACGGCTGGTCGCGTCCTGGACCGTCGCCGACGCGACGCCGGGGTAGGGCCCGGCGCCGTCCTCCGTGATGGCGACTGCCGCCGGGAACCACATCAGCGGTGACCCGTAGTCGTACTGGATCGCCGCGAGCACGGATGGAAAGCCGGTGAGAGTCGTGCCGTCCGACGTCGCGAGCGAGCCGAGGAGCCACGCCCCGGCGTTGTCCATCTCGTCGACCATCGTCATCCCCCACATCCCCTCCAGAGGGGTAGACCCGAGGTACGCCCCCGGCGCCGCGCTCGGCGGGTCGGTCGCCTGGACCACGTTGTTGGGCGTCCCGACGAGTGGCAGATCCGCCGCCGCGACCGCGTTCACAGGGTTCGCGTTCGGGTCGTGCAGCCGCCCGGTGAAATCGATCGCCCAGAGCGCCTCTTTCCACGTCGTGTACCCGAGGATTCCGGGCCCCACGACGTGCTCGGTCTGCGCGACCCGATCGGTCAGGCGCAGCGAATCGTACGAGCACTCGTAGGCGTTGACGGGGCTGTTGCCGAACTGCTGCAGGCCGCCGTACCCGTAAGCCGTCGTGCACGAGTGGACGACCGTCTTGTCGGGGACCATCGCCGGGTCGAACGACCTGTACGGGTCGAGGTTCGGCCACAGCCCGGGGAATCCGAAGTCGTTGAGCGGGTTGTTCGGCGGGGGAGGCAGGGTGGCGAAGCCGCCGTGATCGGTGCCGGCGGCCGTGAGGATCTGCACCATTCGAGCGCGCAGCTTGTCGCGGGGCGTGGCCCCCGGCAGCCGCGCAATGAGCGGGCCGTTCGTCATGGACACCCCCGCGCCCGACTGATTCGCGACCATGTTCATGTGGTACTTCGAGTACTCGTACGACTCGACCGCGCTGCTGAAGCCGAACGGGTCGGGCACGGTGACGAAGAATGCCTGCCCGTTGCTCACGGGCAGCTGGTACTGGTCGGGCGGCAGGATGTACCGGTCGTAGTCGGCGAGATTGCGCCCTGCGAACTGGCTGACGAACGGCTCGCCGCTGGTCTGCATCTCGCCCGCGGCGAACATCAGCTGCATCGTGTCGACTCGCGGGGAGACCATCTCGGCGTGTACGGCCGTGCGCGGGCCTGCCTCGGGCGGCGGCAGGCCGTCGTACGGAACACGCACGTGATCGAGGACCGTCGCGTCGGCGGGACCCGCCGAGTCGGGGAGGCGGCCCGCGTCACCGGTCGGCGTCGAGTCGACGCTGCCGCACGCGCCCGCGTCGCCCAGGATGAGAGCGCACGCGAGGAGCGGCAGGGATGCGGCGAGAGCGCGGGGCGTACGCATCTGGGGTCCCGCGTCATTATTACGCCCCATCGGGCCCGCCCGCCGAGCCTAACGGACGGGGCCGGGGGAGGATTTGACGTCGCCGCATCGGCGGGCCTACCAATCATGGTAGGGCCATGAGCCAGAGGGACCGAATCGACTCCGCGCTCGCGAAGCACTTCGCGTGGGCCTTTGCGCGGCCAGGCGAGACGGTGCCCGTTGCGGCGCGGCTCGAGGCCGCATCCGCGCAAGCCGCGGAGGCCGTCGTCGTGGCCGTCGCTCCGGTCGACGAGGCGGAGGGCGAGCGGTGGCGCGAGACGATGCGCGCCGCGTGTCGCCCCCTGGCCGCGGGCGTGTCGGCGGCCTGGGCGCTCGAGGACGAAGAGGGCGCTGCGCGCGCGGTCAAGCGCCTTCTGGGGCGAGCCGACCGTCTCGCCGGCGAGCTGGTCGGCATGGACGCACACCCTGCGGAGGCGGTGCGCCTCGTCCGTCTATTCGTCCGGCACGGCCCGAAGATGACGCGCCGCCAGAGAGAGCGGGCTTGTGCCGTGGCGGCGCTGGTCCCCCTGGCGCACCCGGAGACCGCCGACCTTTTCGTGGAGGTCGCGCGGGCGGGCGACCGCGAGATGGCCCGGGCGCTCGGGTCCGACGAGGATGAGATCCCCGACGTCGGTGACGAGGACGCGCTGGTGGCCCGGCTCGCGGACGTCGTCGATTCGGGACCGACGCACGGCTGCCGCGCCGTCGCGATCGAGTTGCTCGCGCAATTCGACCGGCGCGAGGCAGCGATCCCGGCGCTGCGTCGCGCCCTGTCACTGCCGAGCTTTGCGGTTCGCGCGCGCGCCCTCAGCGCCCTCGCGACGGCCAGGCCCTGCGCCGTGGCCGAGGACGACCTCGTCCGCGTCTTGCGGGATCTGGTCGCCCACGGCCCCCCCGACGCGCTCCTCGACGACGAGCGCGAGGAAGAAGAGCACCTGCTCGCGGAGGCGGTCGTGGACACGCTGGCGTACGTCCAGCCGCCCGAGGTCGAGGAGACGCTGCTCGACCTCATCGACGCCGAGCACGAGGCGATCTGGCTGGACGCCGGGTGGGCCACCGAGGCGCTGGCGGTCGCGTTCCCCGAGACGGCCGCCGCCATGGTCGATCACTGGCTCAAGTGCGCCCGGGCGCACGAGCGCGTTCGCGCGCTGTCGGCTCTCGAGCGCCTCCCGACCAAGCTCGCCGAGCCCCGCCTGCGTCTGGCCATGAACGACCCGGCGTACGCGGTGCGCGAGCCCGCGCGGCGACAGTGGCTCGATCGCTTCGAGCGGGCGTGTCCGGTCGAGGTGGCGGACATCGTGGGGGCGTCCCTGCTGGAGGGCGCGCCGAGCGAGCGGTTCGCGTCGCGGCTGGCCGTCATGCAGGGGCGGCTGCCGGAGGCGCGCCGGGCCATGGCGCGCGCGCTCGTCGCCGAGGCGCCCCAGCGCGAAGCGCTCGTGCTGCTCCTGCAGCTCATCGGCGAGGACGCCGAGTCGGGTGAGCCGAGCTTCGCGGCCCGAGGGCAACGCGAGGAGGGATGGGCGGCGACGGTCGCGCAGCGCTTCGGCGCTCCGGGAGTGGAGGCCCTGTGCGCGCTCGCGGCCCGCTTCCCCGAGCCCGAGAGCTTCGGCTGGATGCGCCGGCTGGGCGACCTCGTGGAACAGGGGGCCATCGCGCCGGAATACGTGGCGCCCCTGCGAGACCTCGCCGCGAGCCACGTGGGCTCGACGGATGCGGGCAGGGTCGACGACGCGCTGCGCGTTCTCTCTCTGGTCGGCGCCCCTCCCGAGCTCATCGAGCGCGTCCTGGCGCTCGGGCTCGACGACGATCTCGGATCGTCGGACGCCCGGACGCTCGTTGTGTCGTGGCCGGTCCGCGCCATCGACACCAGGCTGGCGTCGGAGATGGCGCTCGCGCTGGCCGAGCGCGACTGGACGCGGTTGAGGTACGCGGCGTGGATGGCGCTCGAGCGAGGGGCGCCGGCCGGCCGTGTGATCGCGCAGCGAGTCCTCGAGGTGGCCGAGCAGGACGCCGACGCCGCCGACGCGGCGGTGGAGTGCGCGCGCCAGCTGCGAAAGGCCGGGGCGCTGAGCGATGCGTGGGCCCTCGCCGCGCTCGCGCGGCCAGCCTCGCCCATCTTCGACGTGGCTGCGAGGGCCTGGAGGGGAGCGACCCTCGCGCGCGGCGCGCTCGAGGCGGCGCTACAGTCGCGAGAGCGCGGCGGCCTGGCGGCGGCGCAGGCGGCCGTCGCCCTCCTGCATGGCGACCCGGGCTTCAGCCCGCGCGACCGGCGGCTGGTACCGATCCTCGAGGCGATCGCCCCCGCGGAGCGCGCGGAGCTCGTCCACGCGATGTGCATGCACGGCCCCCGTCTGTCGGTCGTCGGCCCGCACCTCGAGGTGCTGGCCGCGTCCGGCGACGCCAGCGTGACGGGGGCGCTGGTGGGCATCGCTCACTGGCTCGGGTCCCCCAGGGGCCGCGCGCTCCTCCGCCGCGTCCTTCCTCGCGTGCTCGACCGCGACCTTCGCGCGGACATCGAGGACGCGCTGGGCACCCCTGCCGTTCCCTACTGGGCGGAGGGTTAGATCCCCAGGCTCCCGGGCGGAGCTATGTTTGGCGGGCCGATGCTCCCCGACGCGGTCCTCCAGAAGCTCGACAGCCTTCCAGCCGCGCCAGGCGTCTACCTCTTCAAGGACAAGAAGGGCGCGGTCGTCTACGTCGGCAAGGCGACGAGCCTTCGCGCTCGCGTTCGCAGTTACTTCCAGGACTCGCAGAGCGATACACGACCGTTCATCCCGGTCCTCCAGCGGACGATCGGGGATCTGGAGACCATCGTCACGGCGAACGAGAAGGAAGCGACGATCCTCGAGAACAATCTCATCAAGGAGCAGCGCCCCCGCTACAACGTGAAGCTGCGGGACGACAAGGACTTCATCACCCTCAGGCTCGGCGCGTCGGCGGGGGTGCAGCGCGCGGCGGCGTGGCCGCGGCTCGAGGTGGTGAGGCGGCCGACCGCGGACGGCGCGCGCTACTTCGGCCCTTACCACTCGGCCACGGCGGCGCGGCGCACGCTGCACCTCGTCAACAAGCATTTCCAGCTTCGCACCTGCAGCGACGCAGAGCTGGCGGGACGCAGGCGCCCCTGCCTTCAGCACCAGATCAAGCGGTGCGCCGCGCCCTGCGTCCTGCCTGTCGATCGAGCGTGGTACGCGGAGCAGGTCGAGTCGGTCGCCAAGTTCCTCGAAGGGCGGCACGACGAGCTCTCTCGCGAGATCGACGCCAGGATGAAGCAGGCCGCGCGCGAGACCCGGTTCGAGCTCGCGGCCGCGTACCGCGACCAGCTGCGCGCCGTCGAGAAGGTCCGCGAAGGGCAGCGGGTCGTCACGGTCGACGACATCGACCGCGACGTGGTGGGGCTGTACCGGGAGGGCGAGCTGGTCGAGATCGCGCTGCTGCACGTGCGGCGGGGCAAGCTCGCCGACGTCGGCACGTACTCGATCAAGCAAGCCGAGATCCCCGACGACGAGATCGTCGCGGCGTTCGTCGCGCAGCTCTACGGCGCGTCGCTCGCCGCCGGCGGGGAAGGGGAGGGGCCGCCGCCGCCGCTCGCGCTCGTGCCCGACGAGATCATCCTTCCGTGCGAGCCCGAGGGGATGGGGGGCATCGCGGAGTGGCTCGCCGACCGGGTGGGCCACAGAGTCGCCCTGCTCGTCCCCAGGCGCGGCCACCGCGTCGACCTCGTCGCCATGGCGAACGACAACGCGCGTCACGCGTTCGCCGAGAAGCAGCGCCAGGCCGACGACGTGCAGGACCGCCTCCGCGATCTGCAGGAGCGACTGCGCCTCCCCGTCCTTCCTCGCCGCATCGAGTGCTGCGACATCTCGCACCTCGGGGGAGGCGACACCGTGGGCGCCGTCGTCGCGATGAACGATGGTGAGCTCGACAAGAAGCGGTATCGCACCTTCAACGTGCGCGGCGACGCGACCCGCGACCCCGAGGGGGCCATCAACGACGACTACGCCTCGATGTACGAGGTCCTCGCGCGGCGGTTCCGCCGGGCGGCCGACGAGGGCGAGGGTGGGGCGTGGGCCCCGCCGGATCTGTTCGTCGTCGACGGGGGACGCGGACAGCTGGCGGTCGCCCTCGCGGCGGCGCACGACCTGGGGCTGCACGATCTACCCATCGTGGGGCTCGCCAAGGAGCGCGAGAACGTCGCGGGCGAGACGATGGTCGACCGGGTATACCTACCGGGGCAGAAGAATCCGATACCGCTGAAGAGCACCACGACCTCTCTCTTCTTGCTGGCTCGCCTGCGCGACGAGGCCCACCGCTTCTCGAACCGGGCGCGGATGCGCCTCGGCAAGAAGCGCCGCTTTCACACGCCCCTCGACGACGTGAAGGGGCTCGGCGCCGAGGTGAAGAAGGCCCTGCTGAGGCAGGTGGGCAACGCCGCCGCGATCCGCCACGCCGATGACGCGACGCTGCTGGCCGTGCCCGGCGTCATGCCGCGCCACGTCAAGATTTTGCGCAGCGCCCTGCCGCCCACGGCGCCGCCGCCGTCGACGCCGCCAACACCCGAGGTGGATCGCCAACGCAGTTGACTCGCCGAGCAGGCCGCGGCGCTGTTATTCAGGCCTAGCGCGGTGGGCACGGGGCGTGCTCTCGTTCTTCTTCGCCCGGCGCTGCGCCTGCCTGTGATAAATCGTCACGCGCGTGTCTTGCGAGGAGCGGTGATCATGAATCGAGCGATGAAGCACGGAGTCTCGCTGGCCGGGTTGGCCCTGGCCGTCGGCGTCATGGGCGGGGGCTGCCTCACCCGCCCGGTCGAGCACTCCGATCCGAACTTGAAGACCATCTTCAACACGATCGTCTCGAACCAGGCGGTCGACAAGATCGACTTCCTCTTCATGATCGACAACTCCGCGTCGATGGGCGACAAGCAGGCGCTGCTGGCCGCGGCGGTGCCGGACATGATCAACCGTCTGGTCAGCCCGAACTGCGTGGACAGCAGCGGCGCCATTTCGGCCAGAGATTCCACGGGCGCGTGCCCGGCCCCCAGCGCCGAGGAGTTCCCGGCGGTGCACGACATGCACATCGGCATCGTCGACTCTTCGCTCGGCGCTCGAGGTGGCGACGAGTGCTCGGTCGCCTCGAACGCGCGCAACGACGACCGCGGAGAGCTGATCAACCCGGGCAACGTCGGCGACGCGAGCCCGAACAACTTCCTCGCGTGGTTCCCGAACAACGCGCTGAACGCTGGCAAGACGAACCCGAGCCCCGAGAAGGCGATCCAGACTGTCGGCTCCCCCAACGCGGGCGGCACCCTCATCGGCGACTTCACGGGGCTCATCAGCGCCGTCCACGAGGACGGGTGCGGCTTCGAGGCGCAGAACGAGGCCTGGTACCGGTTTCTGGTGCAGCCCGATCCGTTCGACAAGATCGTCGTGGCCACCGCCAACGGCACCCAGAAGGCGTCGCTGAGCGGCATCGACTACAAGATCCTCCAGCAGCGCGCCGACTTCCTGCGGCAGGACTCCCTGGTCGCCATCATCGTCGTGACCGACGAGAACGAGGAAGTGGCGGACCCGCTCGCGCTCAACGCGCAGGGCTGGCTCTTCGAGAATCAGCGCTTCCCGTCGAGCACGGGCACGGCGCCCGAGGGCAGCACGGAGTGCGCGAACGGGGTCAACCCGCAGAACGCGAGCTCGACGGGGCCCTACGACCCGAACTGCACGTCGTGCGCCTTCCTCACGAGCGACCCCAACTACAAGTCGCGCTGCCCCAACGCCGGCCAGCTCGCGACGACCGACGACCAGCTGAACGTCCGCTTCTTCAACCAGAAGCAGCGCTTCGGCGTCTTCGTCGGGTACCCGATCTCGCGCTACGTGATGGGTCTGACGTCGCCCGCCGTGCCGGACTCGGGCCACGAGCACGACAAGAACAGCAACTACGTGGGCGACCAGGCGGTCAACGCGAACTGCGTCAACCCTCTGTTCGCTGCGTCTCCCCTGCCGACCAAGAACGGCGACGAGCTGTGCGCCCTCAACCGCGGCCCCCGCAAGGCGGATCTCATCTACTACGCGGCGATCGCGGGCGTCCCCCACCAGCTGCTGCAGGTGGACCCCACCGACCCGAACAGCCCCCAGAAGGACATTCTCAACGACGCCGACTGGCAGAAGATCACGGGCGCCGACCCGGAGCACTACGACTTCACCGGCGCCGACTTCCACATGATCGAGTCCGAGCTGCCGCGTACGTCGGCCAACGTGCCGCCGGGGGTGATGAACTCCTCGAACTGCGACCCGACGAAGCCCGACAACTGCGACCCGATCAACGGGCGCGAGTGGGACACGAAGAAGGGCGACCTGCAGTACGCGTGCATCTTCCAGCTCGCGCAGACGCGGGACTGCGGCACGCTGGCGCAGGGGGTGTACTGCGACTGCGCTTCAGGGGTCCAGGCCCAGAACTCCCCGCTGTGCCAGGGCAGCGGCGGCAACCACACGACAACGCAGATCAACGGCAAGGCTTACCCGTCGGTCCGCGAGATGGTGATCGCGCACAAGATGGGCAAGCAGGGCATCGTCTCGAGCCTGTGCCCGATCCACGTGGCCGAGCAGGGCACGGGCGATCCGCTCTACGGGTATCGCCCGGCGGTGAACACGATCGTCAACCGCCTCAAGGTGGCGCTCACCAACACGTGTCTGTCGCAGAAGCTCCAGCCGACGACGAACGTGCCGACGACCGACCCGAGCTTCATGACCGTGCCGTGTCTGCTCCTCGTCACGCTCTCCGATGCGAACGGCAATTGCAAGAACCCGCCCGCCTCGGCGTGTGATGCGGCTCTTGGCCTCAAGCCCGTGGCGCAGACGGCGCTTCTCGGCCGCTTCTGCGACGCAGCCGAATCTCAGTACAAGGGCGCCGCGGGCGGTCCGGCCGATCCTGCGGTCCACTCGGTCTGCGAGCTCAACCAGCTGGTCAATACTCCCCAGGGCAACGCGGGTGCTTTCGATTCGACCGGCTCGTGCTCCAATCCGCCCGACCACGCATCGAAGGGCTGGTGCTACGTCGAGGGGACCGCGGCGGGCAAGTGCCCGCAGGCGATCCTCTTCACGGCGAACGAGCCTCCGCATGGCGCGACCGTCAGCATCCAGTGCATCGAGCAGAGCAACGATTTCCTCAGTGACGCCGGCGGCGGCGGCAGCAGCGCCTCGGGCGACTGACCGGCGCGTGACCCGAGGCGCGGTCCGAGGGGGACCGCGCCGCTGGCCTTTGCGCTATACGTGGGTGACGAGAGGATGTCCCCCTCGAAGAAGACCATCCTCGTCGTGGACGACGAGCCCAACATCGTCCTGGGGCTGCGCGACGCGCTCGAGTTCGAGGGCTTCCGCGTGATCGCGGCGACCCGGGGCCAGGAGGGCATCGCGCTGGCCCGGAGCGAGGGGCCTGACGCCGTCATCCTCGACCTCACGCTCCCGGACCTCAACGGATATGCGGTCTGCGAGCAGCTCAGGCGCATCAACGCCCACGTGCCGATCGTGATGCTGACGGCGCGCTCGCAGGAGACCGACAAGATCCGCGGCCTGGACTCCGGGGCCGACGACTACGTGACCAAGCCTTTCAGCGTGAACGAGCTCATCGCGCGGATGCGCGCCATCTTCCGCCGCGCGGCCCGCGGCGCCGCGAGCGTCCCGGAGACGCTCACGATCGGAGACGCCTCGGTGAACCTGACGTCTCAGAGGGTCACCGCCCGGGGCAAGGAGCACGCGCTCTCGTTCTACGAGGTGGAGCTGCTCCGGATGCTCGCCGAGAACGGCGGCCAGCCCGTGAGCCGCGACGACATCCTGGCCAAGGTCTGGGGCCTCGAGGCGGCGTCGACCAACCGCACGGTCGACAACTTCATCGTGAAGCTCCGAAAGAAGATCGAGAAGAGCCCGGACAGGCCGCAGCACATCCTGACGGTCTACGGGTTCGGATACAAGCTGGCGTTCGCCCTGGGCTAGGGCACGAAGACCACGTCGATGCGTTCGTTGCGCGCGCGGTTCTTCGCGTCGGCCGGGTCGACCACGGGCGCGCGCGCGCCTGCCAGCTCGGCCTTGGTGCGCGCCGGGTTCGCCCCGGCGGCGACCAGCGCGTGCACCGTGGCCTCCGCGTGCCGCGCGTCCTGCTCGTTCTTCGTGAGGGAAGGCGCAGCGTCGTGCACGACCACCTGGACGGCGAAGCCGGGGTGGGCGCCGGCCACGCGCCCGAGCTCCGCGAGTCGGGACGCGGCCTCGTCGGTCAGCCGGGCTCCCAGGAAGAGTCCTCGGAGCGTCACGACCACGCCTCGCTCGTCGCGGGCGGGCTCCCACCCACCGCTCGCCGACAGCTCGGCAAGCAGCGTGTCGGCCAGTCCGGGATCGCCGCCGGCCCCGCGCCGGGCCAGAGTCAGCGCGCTCAGGCATCCTGCGCGCAGGCGCGCGGCCTCGTCGATGGGCGCGGGGTGGACGTCCTTCTCCAGCCGCTGCTCGAGCTTCGAGACCTCGCCCTCGATGGGCGCCGGGTCCGACGCAAGCGGCCCGATCAGACGAGCCGCGCTGCACAGGAGCCGGGCCTCAAGCGCGAAGGAGCGCGCCGCGGCGAGGCGAGCGGACTCGCGGCCTCCGGAGGCCGTCGGGCTGGGGGCGGGGAGCAATCGGTCGCGCGCGAGCTGAGCGCGCTGCTCGAGCTCGGTGGCTTCTCGCTCCAGCTCGGCTCGGGACGCTTCGAGCGACTGCTCGCGCGCGGCCGCGTCTGCCAGTGCCTTCTGGGCCTCTGCGGCCTGGGCGTCGGCCCGCCCGCGCCGGGCCACGGCCAGCGCATGGCCGTAAGCCGCGATCGCCCGCTCGGCGTGAAGCGTCGCGCCCACCACGTCGCCCGCGGCGCGCGCCTGGAGCGCGGCGTTCCGCTCCAGCTCGCCCCGGGCATGAACGTCCGGCGCCAGCTGCGCACCCTCCTGGGCTCCCGGGCTCAGCCTCACGCGGTCCATCTGGTCGACGGCCGCGACACGGGCGGGAGCGCCGCCGCACGCGCCGAGGAGCGCGGCGGCGACCAGTGCCGGACCGAGCGCTTTCACTTCTTGCCTCGACCCTGGGCGGCGGCGGGCTTCTCCGCTTGCTGAGCCCGCGCCTTCTCCGCCTCCTCGAGCTCAGCCCGGAGGCGGCCGACGCGGGCGACGCCCTCCTCGACCAGCGCGCGCACCCGCTCGAGCCGGGCCTGCGCCTCGGTCGCCTTGCGCGTCACCTCGGCGGCGCGTGCCTCCGCATCGGCCGCGCGCGTGAGGTCGACGCCTACCTCGGCCCACTCGCGCGCCAGCCCGTCGGCAGCCCGGGCGTGCGCCTCGTCCCTCGCGCTGCGAAGGCGGTCCGCCCGGTCGAGCGCGTCCTTCGCGTGCGCGAGGGCCTCGCCCGTGACGGCAGCGTGAGCAGGATCGCCCGCGAGCTGCGCCACCAGCGCCAGCGCGACCGCGTGGTCGTCCGCCGCGCGGGCGGGCCCGGCTACGACGAGCGTCGCCAGGGTCAAGAGACACGCAGCGCTGCCGGGCTTCAGGGGAACCACGCGCCTATCCGAATGCCCGAGGCGCCGGTCCCTTGTCAATCTCCCAGGGCTGCGCGGCAGCCTGCCAGGCTGGCTTGTGCCCTCGCCGCCCGCGGCGTAGACGGATGCTCCATGGTGTCCGGCTCCACGCCTCCCGCAGCAGGCCCCCGCGCCCGCGCCTCGTGGGACGAGTACTTCATGAACATCGCCCGCGAGGTCTCGACGCGCTCCACGTGCGACCGCAAGTTCGTCGGCGCCGTGCTCGTGCGCGACAAGAGCATCCTCGCGACCGGGTATAACGGCAGCATCCGGGGCATTCCCCACTGCGACGAAGAGGGGCACCTGATGGAGGACGGCCACTGCGTCCGCACGGTCCACGCCGAGGCGAACGCCATCGTCCAGGCGGCGCGCCACGGCGTGCGGATCGATGCGGCCTCGATCTACGTCACCGCCAGCCCGTGCTGGGGCTGCTTTCGGCTGATCGCCAACGCGGGGATCGCGCGAATCTGCTTCGGGGAGTTCTACCGCGACCGGCGCATCTTCGACGTCGCCACCCGGCTGGGCATCGAGCTCGTCGACATGTCGGCGAAGGCCGGGGCAAAGGGAGGCTGAGCGTGGCGCCGGCGAAGCTGTCGGTCGCGGTGGTGCAGGGCGGGCCGTCGACCGAGGCCGAGGTCAGCCGCGCCTCCGCGGCGGGCGTCGCCGCGGCGCTCGCGGACGCCGGGCACCGCGTGGTCCGGCTCGAGCTCGACCCGCGTCTCGGCGAGTCGCTCCGGACGGGGGGCTACGACGTCGTCTTCCCGGTCGTGCACGGCGCGGTGGGCGAAGACGGATCGCTGCAGGGGCTGCTCGAAGTGCTCGGCGTGCCCTACGTGGGGTCGAACGTCCTCGCCAGCGCCCTGGCGATGCACAAGGAGGTGGCGCGGGTGCTCTTCGAGCGGGCCGGTCTGCCGGTCGCCCCGGGAATCGCCTTGCCTCGGGAGACGGGTGGCGCGTCAGCGGCCGCGGAGCGAGCCAGAAAGCAGGTGGGCGCGCGCGTCGTGGTGAAGCCCTCGGCGCACGGGTCGGCCATCGGCGTCGTACGACTCGAAGCGGACGCCCCGACCCTCGAGGTGGCGCGCGCGATCGAGTCGGTGTGGGAGATCGACGACGTGGCCCTGGTCGAGCATTTCGCGCGCGGCCGCGAGGTCACCTGCGGCGTCCTCGATCTCGAGGCGCCCGAGGCTCTTCCGCCGACCGAGATCCTCGCCGACAAGGACGCCTTCTACAGCTACGAGGCGCGCTACGCCCCGGGGCGGAGCGTTCACGTGTGTCCCGCCCGCCTCCCCGGAGAAGTGACCGCGCGCGTGCAGGGGGTGGCCGTGGCTGCGCACCTCGCGCTCGGGTGCCGCGACCTCTCACGCGCCGATTTCGTGGTCGGAGACGACGATGGTCCGGAGGTCGTCACGCTCCTCGAGGTGAACACGCTCCCGGGCATGACCGCGACGAGCCTCTACCCCGAAGCTGCGGCCGCTCGCGGGCTCACGATGGGCCGACTGTGCGATTCGCTCGTCGTCCGCGCACACGCCCGCGGTCCCGCCCGCCGCCTGGCCGCCCGCCCCCTTCCGCGCTGACTGGATCCGCGGGCACTGTAAGCCCGAGCGAGCCTTTGACATGCGGCCTCGCCGGGCGCAGGCTTTTCTGTGGAGGGACCACGAAACCGATGGCTCGTGACTCGCTATTCGGCGAGCGCATCGTCTGGCAAGGGCGCTGCCGGGCGGTCATTGTGCCCTTCGTGCAGAAAGCCATGGCCGTGGTCGCGGCGGTGGTCTCCCTGGTGACGCTGTCCTACGCCATCGTGGCCTCGCAGTCGCTGGACGTCTCTGTCGGCGGAATGGTCCTCTTCTCCGGCTGGTGCGCGACCATCGCGCTCGGAGCCTGGCGCATTCCCCTCTGGTGGCGTTCGCAGGTCGAGTACCTGGTCACCGAGCGGCATGTCATCTGGCGACGTGGACGCGTCCGTCGCTCGATCGAGATCGGACAGATCAGCTACGCGCTCATCCGCTGGAGCGGCCGCGACGCGGCCTGCGGAGATCTCGTGCTGATCCGCGCGGTGCCCACCGGCGCACTGCGGCGCACGCTGTCGCTCTCGCTCAACGACGTGGAGGCGCCCGACCGCCTCTGGGCCACGGTTCGCGGCATCGAGCCGAGCGCGCCCCTGGGAAGCGGCGGCCGGCCGCTCGCCCAGCGGCTCGACCCCGGCGAGCGCGTGCTGTGGTCGGGCGCGCCCCTCGGCTCGTCGTGGACCACCCGCCGCGCGGCGACGGCCCTGATCGGCGGCGCGCTCGCGCTGGCGTTCGTGCGGTCCCTGTCAGGGTCGCTGCCTCCTCTCACGCGCGTTCTCAGGCTTCACGCCCTGCCGCCGAGCCTCGCGGTCCTGTTCGTCGGCGGCGCCGCGCTCGGGATGCTGCTGCTCTTCACGGTGGCGGTCACCGTCGCGTACGCGGCCTTCATCCGCCCGGCGCGGCTCGCGCGCCGCACGCGCTACTTCGTGACCAACGCGCGCGTCCTCATCCGTCGCGGCAACGAGGAGCTCTCGCTCGACCGCTCGCGCATCGCCTACGTGATCGACGCTCCTTACAAGAAGGTGCACGACGTCTTCCTCGTGCTCGACGGACCCCAGGCGCGCGCCCTGGCGCCGAGCGGCGCGTTCGGCGAGGGCGACGGGGACGACCTGCGACCGGTGTTTGCTGCGATCGACGACGCGGACACGGTCGGGCGGATCCTGCGAGCGCGGGAGATGGAGAAGAGGGCGGCGTAGCGCGGGCGCGTGCGCCTCGCGGCCGCGACGAAATGTGGCTCCTAGCGCTACTTTCGCAAAGAGGCGCCGAGTCTACGCACGAAAGGCCGTCATTTAGGGTGCGCCACGACGTCGCGCGCCTAGCGGAAAGAAGCCACCCTGGGCCTCGCAGCCCCCCAACCCGGCCTTCCCCCCGCCGGAGCGGGGGGAAGGAGGAGAAGGCGCACGCGAAGAGGAGCGCGCGGGCACGCTGCCAAGGTGCTCGGCGATCCTCGGCGCGGCGCCC
>PLYU01000295.1 GCA_003153495.1 Myxococcales bacterium | reverse complement strand
GTAGGGCTAGCCATCGCTCGGTCTCTAACGAAATCCACCAGCCTCCTGCGCGGCGGAGGCCAGTGATTCTCGCGCGGCTGGCGTACGCGTGGTGAATGCCGGGGCGGCGACAAACCACCCAGAGAGGCTGTAACCCGGCGCAGACCGCGCCGGCGCGATCAGCCGCCGCTCGCGGCGTCGGCCGGCGAGGCGCTGTCGCTCGCGGCGCCGTCGGACGGGACAGCGCCGTCGTGCGCGACGCTCGCCTCAGAGCCGCCGCCGTCCGGGGTGGTGCAGAAGCCCGCGGTCACGCCCGACTGCGTTTGGGTGACGCAGACCTGGCCGCCGGTGCACTCGGTGGTGCTCTTGCAGATCTGCGACTGCTGCCCGGTGCACGCCGCGTTGCAGGTCATCGAGAGGTTCAGGTTGGGGGGAAGGGCGCCGTCGAACGCCGCGGCGTCGAAGGTCGCGGGGTTCAGGCCGGACAGGCAGCAGACCTCGGTGCCCGTGCAGTCCGTCGCGTTCAAGCACTGGTAGGACACGGCGCCCGTGCACGCCGCCAGCGTGGTGCAGGTCCCGGTGGGATCGCCCGCCAGGTGGAAGCAGCAGGTCAGGCCCTGACCGCACTTCTGCAGAGGCGTGCACACGATCGAGGCCGCGTCGGTGCTGGTGTCGGCCGCCGCGGCGTCGGAGGAGCCTGCGTCGTCGCCGGTCGCCGGGGAGCCCGGGGTCGACGAGGAGCTGCACGCGGCCGCGAGCGCGATGGCGACCGAGGCTACGAAGCAAAGTCGCGCGTGGTTCATGTGGATGATGTCCTTCCGTGACCCGGCGCGAGCCCCCGCGCGCCGGGAAGCAACCGACCTCTTTATCATGTCTCCCCTCCGGAGCAACGTTCCGGCGTCCCTCAGAGGTGCGGGCGCGCGAAGAAGTACGCGACCATGGCCCAGGCGACGACCAGGACGAGGCGGCGCACCCGCCCCGGATCGACGCGCCGGGCGAGGGCGGCCCCGGCGTAGCCGCCGGCGATGCCCCCGGCGCTCATCACGATGGCGGGCGCCCAGCGCACGGCGCCGGCCGCCACGAACGCGGCGACGGCCACGCCGTTGACGAGCGACGCGAGCACCGTCTTGAGCGCGTTCATGCGGTGGATGTCGCTCAGGCCGAGGAGCGTCAGGATGGCCAGCATCACGATGCCCATCCCGCCGCCGAAGTAGCCCCCGTAGACGCTGATCGCCAGCTGGGCGAAGACCGCCACACCCGGCGGCAGGCGCGCGTCCCCGCGCAGCCTCTTCGCCACCGACCCGCCGAAGGAGAAGAGGAGCGCGGCGAAGAGGAGCAGCCAGGGGATGACGGCGACGAAGGTGCGCTCCGACGTACGCAAGAGGAGCAGAGCGCCCGCGAGGCCGCCTGCCACACTCGCGGCGCCGAGCAGGACGAGCTCCCGCTGCACGTCCTTCAGCTCGCGACGGTAGGCGACGGCGCTGGCGAGCGTCCCGGGCCAGAGGGCGATCGTGTTGGTGGCGTTGGCCGGGACCGGCGGCACCCCGGCGAAGAGGAGCGCCGGGAAGGCGACGAAGCTGCCGCCCCCCGCGACCGAGTTGATGGCGCCGCCGGCCAGCGCGGCCGCGAAGAGGAGCGCCGCCGTCGCCGGGCTCACGTCAGCCGGGTCTGCGCGGGGGCGCCGGGGTGCGCGAGAAGAGCAGGAGCTTGTAGTCCGACAGGGCGGACAACCACGGCGCCCGGTCGAGCAGGCGCTCGCCCGCGCGGAAGATGGGGCCGACGACCGCCCGGGGCAGGTCTCGCACGCTGAAGACGAGACGCACCGGCACGAAACCCATGCGGTCGGCGTGGGTGAGCTCGAGGCCGGCGCGGTTCGCGCAGGCGACCCACTCCTCGACGCCGAGATCGAGCACGCGGCGCAGGAGCGGCGACCGATGGATCGGCTCGAGGAGCAGGACGCGCCCCCCCGGCCGTACGAGCCGGGCGACGTTCTCGAGGGCGCGCTGGAGCGAGGCGCGGTCGCGGCACGCCACCGACAGGCAGCCGAGGACGATGGCGTCGTCGAACGAGCCCACGCCCAGCGAGTCGAGGCCCGCGACGACGTCGCCGCGCTCGTAGCGCACGAGGCCCGAGGTCGCGAGGGCGCTCGCCTCGTCGCGCGCGGCGTCGACCGTGGCCTGGGAGAAGTCGATGCCGACGACCTGCCGCGCCGCCTGATGCTCGGCGAGCCAGCAGGTGATCCTCCCGGTGCCGCAGCCAACGTCGAGGATGCGGCGCCCCGAGAGGTCGCCGAGGGAGCGCGCGAGCAGGTCGCGCTGGCGCTCGTCCCACAGGACGTTGAAGGCGTTGGACGGCCACAGCGAGCGGGCCATGCCCCGCCGCGCGGAGGCGCGGGCGTCCCAGTACGAGGCGCCGCCGTAGATGGAGCTGCGCGCGCGGCGCTCCTTGAAGAGCTGCCAGACGCCCGACGACCCGGTCCCGTTCGCGTGCGCCATGGTCAGACGCCCTCCGCGCCGCGGTCCGCGAGCGTCTCGACGTGCACGCGGGCGAGCGCGGCGTCGGCGCGCGCGGTCGCCTGCCCGCGGGTGCCGCCCGACGCCAGGGCGTAGGCCGCGCGCTTGGCGCTGTCGGTGAGGGGCATGACGCGCCCGCCCACCGGGACGAACACCTGCACGTCCTCGACTCCCTCGAGGGCTCGCGCCTCCTCGAGGCCTCGCACCGCGACGACCCGCCCGGGCGGCGCGACGAGGAACTTGGCGATCGCCGCTGCGTGGGGCGGCGCGACGGGGCCTTGCCGCTCGAGGGCCGCGTCGCCCAGCGCGACCCCGAGCAGGCGGTCGTACAGGTCGACGCCGCTGGCGAGCCTGGTGACGTCCCCGTCGAAGCCGCCGCCGAGCCGCGCGGCCGTCTCGAAGAGGAAGCATTTCCCTCCGGGTGACATCACGGCCTGCGAATAGCACGGGCCGCGCACGTGTCCGAGGGCAGCCGCGCCGCGCCGCGCCTCGTCGACCAGGCGCCCCTCGTCGTCGGCCGGGAGGCCGGACGGGTACACCTCGGCGATCATCACGCCGAGCGGCCGGCTGCCCGGCACGGTGAGCCGCTCGGTCACGCAGTAGCTCACCAGCTCGCCCTCCTCGATCCAGCCGTTGACCGAGTACTCGCGCCCCTCGAGCCACGTCTCGACTACCACGACCGGCAGGCCGGCGGCGGCGGAGTACGCGCGGGCCTCTTCGAACGCGCTCGCCAGCTGAGCGTCGCCCTCGACCCGCGCCACGCCGCGCTGACCCCACCCGCGCGACGGCTTGACCACCAGCGGGAAGCCGTGCAGGCCCGCGAACGCGCGCGCCTGCTCGAGCGACTCGCAGCGGGCGAACGCCGGCACCGCCAGGCCCGCCGCCGCGTAGCCCGCTCGCATCGCGTCCTTGTCCTGGCAGCGGCGCACCGTCTCGACGTCCGCGTAGAAGGGCAGCTTCAGCTCGCGCGCGACCTGCGCCGTGGCGCGGAGGGACACCTCGCTGCCCGTCGTGGTCACCGCCTCGGCGCGCGCCGCCCGCGCGAGCTGGCAGAGGCCCTCGACGTCGTGCGTGGAGACCAGGGCCAGCTCGTCGGTGTGCGGGGCCGCGACGGCGTGCGGGTCGACGTCGGCGCCGATCACGTAGAGCCCGCGCCTCTTCGCGGCGCGCACCAGCGAGAGCTGCGGGAAGCCGCAACCGACGACCAGGACGCGCGTCACGAGCGGCTCTCCCGGCGGACGCTCGCCGCGGTCAGCGGCGTGGCCATCGACACGCGCTGCAGCTCGTCGGGCGCCTGCAGCTCGTCGAAGTTGAGACGCTCGGCCACGTTGTAGAGGGGCCGCGCCTGGGCCTGGACGTAGATCCTCGCGATGTACTCGCCGATGACGCTCGTCGCCATCAGCTGGACGCCGCCCAGGATGACGACCGCGGCGAAGAGCGACGGCCACCCCATGAGCCCGTAGTCCCAGAGGAGCTTGCGGGCGATGACCCACGCGCCCAGCGACAGGCCCACGAGCGCGAACCCGAGGCCGAGCGTCCCGATGTAACGTAGCGGCTTGCTCGAGAAGCCGACGAGCAGGTCGAACGTGTGATTGAGCAGCTTGGTGAAGCCGTAGTGCGTGGCGCCGGCGTGCCGCGGCGCGTGCTCGACGTGGACCGTGCCTATGCGCGCGCCGCTCCACACGATGAGGGCGCTGAAGAACTTGCGGCGCTCGGGTAGCGCCGCGACCAGGCGGGCGATGGGCGCGCTCATCAGGCGGAAGGTCGACACGTCCTCCGGGAGCTCGATCTCCATCATCGACCGCATGCCCCACTGCATCAGGCGCGACCCCGCGACGCGGAAGAGCGAGTCCTTGCGCCCCCGGCGGACGCCGTACACCACGTCGTAGCCCTCGTCCTTCTTCGCAATGAACTTGGGGATCTCCTCCGGCGGGTGCTGCAGATCGCCGTCCATCTGGATGAGCCAGCGCCCGGTGGCGTTCAGGTAGAGCGCCTCGACCGCGGCCTCCTGCCCGTAGTTGCGCGTGAAGCGCACGACGCGCACGCGCGGGTCGTCGCGCGCGATCCTGCGGAGCAGGTCGGGCGTCCGGTCGCGCGAGCCGTCGTCGACGAACAGGAGCTCGAACGGGGCGCCGACCGCCTCCATCGTGGCCACGACGCGCGCGGCCAGGGATTCGACGTTCCCCTCCTCGTCGAAGACGGGTACGACGACGCTGTAGGTAACGCGGCCGTCGGGGGGGGGGAGGCTCACGGGCGGCGCGACACTAGCGCGCTTCGGCCCCCCCGTGCCATCTGAGAGGGAGCATGCGCCTCGTCGAACGCATCATCGAGAAGCCCCGCGTGTGCTCCTACCTGCCGGCGGCGCGGGCGAGCCTCGAGGTGCGGGTGATGCTCGACGTCGAGCCGGACGAGCTGGACGCGCTCCTCGAGCGCGGCTGGCGGCGCTTCGGGCCGTTCTACTTTCGCCCGGCGTGCGCGGGCTGCGCCGAGTGCGTCAGCCTCCGCGTCGTGACGGGCGCCTTCGCGGCGAGCAAGAGTCAGCGGCGCGCGGCGCGCGCGTGCGCCCGCTTCCGCCGCGTGGTCGGCAAGCCGCAGGTCGACGACGCGCGCCTCGAGCTCTACGCGAAATGGCACGCCGGTCGCGAGCGGACGCGGGGCTGGGAGCCGAACCCGCAGGAGCGCGAGCGCTACTCGCTCGAGCTCGCGTTCCCCCACCCCTGCGCCCGCGAGGCGGCGCTCTACGACGACGACGCGGGCGGGCGGCTCGTCGGGGTGGGCCTGTTCGACGAGACGCCGCGCGCGCTCTCCGCGGCGTTCTTCTTCTACGACCCGGACTACGCCCGCCTGTCGCCGGGCGCCGCGAACGTCCTGTCGCTCGTCGACGACGCCCGCCGGACGGGCCTCCCCCACGTCTACCTCGGCTACCGCGTCGAGGGCTGCGCCTCGCTCAGGTACAAGGCCTCGTTCCGCCCGCACGAGCTGCTCGCGGGCCGCCCGTCGCTCGCGGAGGCCCCCGCCTGGAAGACCTCAGGGTCTCTCTGACGCGCGCCCCACGCGGGCCACGACGCCACGGAGCTTGGCTCACGTCGAGGGCGGTCCGCCGCGCTTGACAGGGAGGGCCCCCCAACGTAGTTTTCGCGCCCCCAAATGCCCTCGGTTCAGAAGACCTACGTAATGACGAAGGCCCAGGCGCAGGGGTCGCGCGCCTGGTGGGTCGTCGACGCAACCGGCAAGCCGCTCGGCCGGCTCGCGAGCCAGGTCGCCCACGTCCTTCGCGGCAAGCACAAGCCCGGCTACACACCCCACGAAGACACCGGCGATTTCGTCATCGTCGTCAACGCCGACAAGATCGCGCTGACCGGAGCCAAGCTCGACAAGAAGTTCTACTACCGGCACTCCGGCATCCCCGGCGGCTTCCGGGCCGAGAGCTACAGGCACCTGCTGGCGCGTGAGGGCACCTTCCCGGTCGAGAAGGCCGTCAAGGGTATGCTCCCCAAGGGCGTCCTCGGGCGTGAGATGGCGACCAAGCTCAAGATTTACGCGACGCCGGATCATCCGCACGTCGCCCAGAAGCCCTTGCCCCTCTCCATCAAGACATAACCAGCCCCCATGCCCACAGCCGATACCCGCACCTACGCCACCGGCAAACGCAAGACCGCCATCGCGCGCGTATGGCTCTCGGCCGGAACCGGCACCGTCATCATCAACGGGCTGCCGGTCGACAAGTACTTCGAGCGCGAGACCTCGCGCATGGTGCTGCGGCAGTCGCTCGAGCTCATCGAGGCGCAGGACCAGTTCGACATTCTGGCGACGTGCACCGGCGGCGGCAAGGCCGCCCAGGCCGAGGCGGTGCGCCACGGCATCTCTCGCGCCCTCATCGCGCTCGACCCGGAGAAGCGCAGCGTCATCAAGCGCGCGGGCTTCCTGACGCGCGACGCTCGCAAGAAGGAGCGCAAGAAGTACGGCCAGCCCGGCGCCCGCAAGCGCTTCCAGTACAGCAAGCGATAGCAGCGGGCATGGGCCGTCGCCGGAGGCTCGTCCAGCTCGCGCTCGGGGCGGCGGTGCTCCTGTGCTGCGCCGCCCCCGCGCGGGCCACGATCGTCGAGCGCGTCGTCGCCGTCATCGGCGACCGCCCCGTCCTGTGGACCGAGCTGCTGCGCCGGGCGCTGTCGGGCCGCATCCAGATCCGGATGCAGACGCGCGACCCGAACGTCATCGGCTTGCAGGAGCAGGAGATGTTCCGCGAGCTGCTCGACCGGATGATCGACGACCGGCTCGAGGAGCAGAGCGCGGATCGCGCGCACATCACCGTGGGCCGCGAGGAGATCGACCGCGGCCTCGCCAACATCGCCGCGCAGGCCCAGGCCCAGCAAGGCCGGCCGGTCACCGTGGACGACGTGCTGGGCGAGGTGCGTCGCCGCGGGCTCACCGAGCAGGACTTCCGTGACGAGATCCGCCGGCAGATCCTCGAGGGCAAGCTCATCGAGCTGCGCGTACGCCCGCGCGTCCGCGTGACCGACCAGGACGCCCACGCCGCGTATCAGCACTGGGTCCAGGAGGTCCGCGAGCAGCAGTCGCTCGATGTCCGCGTCCTGGCGCTGCGCATCCCCGCGATGGCGACGCGAGAGCAGATCGACGCGAGGATGGCCCTGGCCCAGGACCTGGCCCGTCGCGCGCGCTCGGGCGAGGACTTCTGCGAGCTGGTCAGCCGCTACAGCGACGACGCCTCGACGAAGGGCGCGTGCGGCTCGCGCGGCCCGCAGCCGCTGGCCACCCTGCTGCCGGGCATCCAGGCCGCCGTGGCGGCGACCAAGCCAGGCACGGTCTCGGAGCCGATCCCGCTCACCGTCGGGCAAGAGGAGGTCATCGTCCTGGTGATGCCCCTCGGGCAGACCCAGACGCCCTCGTTCGACGAGGTCAAGAGCGACATGAACCAGCGCGCGCTCCTCGAGGGGCTCGATCGCGCGCGCAAGCAGTGGCTGAAGGACCTGCGGCGCAACGTCTACATCGACGTGCGGCTCTGAGGGACTGCGGCGAAGGCCTTGGCCGTGTAGGTCCGAGAGCGGGGCGCGACCGGCGTCGCGGACGGCGCCGGCGTCGCCGTCGCAGCGCTGCTGAGGCGTCGGACGTCCGGGTCACCCCGACCTACGCGCTGTCGATCGCCCCGCTCGTGGGCTACGCCTATTCTCCCGAGCCCATTGCAGGATGCACCGACTCCTGCACGGAGCCGATCGGCAACGGGCTCGCGCTGGGGGCGGACGTGAGCCCCGCGACGTTCGCCTTCGGCCGGCACGGCGCGTTCGAGCTGGGCCTGCACGCCGACATCTTCGTCTTCAAGGCCAACGGCTACATCTGGCCGGGCGCGTACCTGGATCTGCGATGGATGTTCGCGTCGAGCGGAAGGCGGCCTCCGGTGAGCGGTGGTGCCGCGCCAGACGGTCGCTGGGATGATGGCCCGGCACGGTGAGAAGCGCTGAGCGGCCACCGCCACATCCTCCCCGCCCCCAGCCACGCCCGGCCCGACGCCCCCCTCGCGGATACACCGAGTCAATTCAGGTTCGGCAGTCGCGCCCAGGAGCAGTACTTGTGGCGCTGGCAGTCGCCGACGTTGCCGTAGCGCATGCAATTGATGTTCGGCCCCAGGCAGGCAGACCCCCAAGAGCATGTCGTATCGCCCGCGCACTGCGCTTCCGTCATGTACTCGCAATGGCCCGATTGCTGGAGGCACCTGGACATGTCGCCTTCCCACGCGCAGTACCGATCCGCCGTGCATTGCGCTTGGGTCTTGAAGCCCTCGCACGGGACATCGACGCACGCGGGACCGACAGCACACCCCTGGGCCTGCTCCTGGCTGCACTCAGATGTGCTGTAGTCGGCGCAACTGTACGTCCCCTCGCAGTTGTATGAATCGGCGCAAGCGCTGGACGAGGTCTGGAGAGTGACGGCCAGCCCGAGTATCAGCAGGGGTCCGGCCACGCTTCGCAGTAGGGGAACGACGAACACGTCGTCCCATCCTGGAGCCGTTCCTTCGCCCGCGCAAAACGGGCAACGAGCGCTCGGGCTCCAGCGCTACTGGAGCTGCTTCGTCCCGCAGTTCGTCTTGACGGGATCGCACGTCACGAGGCACGCGCCGACGTTCGGGTCGTACTGCGTGCCGGTCTTGATGCAGTAGGCGCCCGTCAGCCCCTGGTCGGCGAGGCTGATGGGGGCTACGAGCTGCGTGCACGTGAAGCCCGAGGGGCACGGGCAGTAGTTGGCGCCGTCGTTCGTGCGGCCGTCGGCGTTGGCGCACCGGCAGGAGCAGTAGACGGTCCTGTCCGCGCTGCGGTCCACGCACTGCGGCTGGACGGTGGCCTTGGCCGTGGGATTGACGGGGTTACCGTTCACGTCGAGCCCGGTGACGCCCTGGTTCGTCCCGGGCGTGCAGCAGCCGAAGGTACCGTTGCACGGGACCGTACCCGGCACCGGACTGGCGTCCGCTTGCTGCCCGTACGGGCGAGGCAGATGCCCGTCTGGCATGAGGAGCTTCTCGATTCGATGGTCACCTCGGCGACGCTGAAGCCGAGGAACGATGGGGCTTGCTCCTGCTCCGGCGTGCACAGGTCGCCGACTCTGCCGCCCGACTGCTGAGCCGAGCCGTCCACGGTCCCGGCGTCGTTACCCGCGTTGGCGGTGGTTGCCCGGATGGTGACCTCCTTCGTGGTTCCGGTGGATGACCTGAGGCGGGCCGCCTACGGCTCCCCACGAACGTCGTCACGCTCTGCGCCGTGAGCGTCACAGTCACGCGCGAATGGAGCGAGCCTCGCGTGGCGCGGCGGGTAGCTGGTCCTTGCGCGGCGCTCGAGGTGCGCCTTGACATTATTCAAGCGTGTCCGCCAGTTGTAACGCTTCGCTCGAAGTGATGCGGCGAAGCGCTCCCGTCGCCCCCTTGACGCGCGAGGAGGGCAAGCATTCACTACTCGCCGGGACGACTGCATGGGGAATCGGCCCGTATGGTCGCGTGACAAGACCGCGTGCACTCCGACAACAACAACGGCGGAGATGTGAGCGCGCTGCACTGCGCAGGAGACACCATGGGTCGGCGGTATTTGCGTGCGGCTTTTCTGGTCGTGTTGAGTCCTCTCGTGGCTCAATGCTCATCGAACAACGGCGGGTCGGGTGGGTCGGCTGCCTCGGGCGGGGGCGGCGGCACGGTGACGGGAGCCCCTTCTTCTTCTTCGACGAGCAAGGGCACAGGCGGACAGAGCTCGACGGACGCCGGAGCGTTTGACGCTGGCGACGGCGCCATGCCCTTCTCGGTCGCCACGACGCCATGGCCAGCTCCCTTGTCCGCCCCCTTCAACGGAAACTGGATCTGGCAAACCGCCGACGGGCCCGCAAACACGTGGGTTGCATTCCGCAAGACGGTCTCGCTTTCGACGGTGCCGGCCTCCGTGAAGGCCTTGATGGCGGCTGACACCAAGTACTGGATGTGGATCAACGGGAAACCGGTGGTCTTCGAGGGCGCGCTCAAGAGGGGCCCCACCCCGAACGACAGCTACGCCGACGAAGTAGATATCGCGCGATACTTGACCGCGGGGAGCAACACCGTTGCCGTGCTAGTCTGGTACTTCGGCAAAGACGGATTCTCCTCGAAGGACAGCGGCAAGGGGGCGTTCTATTTCGCGGCCGACGCCGGAGGGACCCCGATTGTCAGCGACGCGAGCTGGAAAGTGAAGGTCCACTCGGGCTATGGACCGCAGACGTTGTCCAACGGCCCCAACTTCCGGCTGGCCGAGTCGAACGTCGAGTACGACGCCAGAAACGATATCGGCGACTGGACGTCGACCACGTTCTCGGACGCCACATGGACGAGCGCCACGGTAAAGGGCACTCCGCCCACCGCTCCTTGGGGCCGACTGTGGCCGCGCAACATACCGCAGTGGCACAACTCGGGGATCCTTCAATACGTGAACCAGACATCGTTGCCCACCACGGGGACCGGGAGCGTCATCCACGCCAAGCTTCCGTACAACGCGCAGGTGACGCCGTACCTGCACGTGAACGCACCGAGCGAGGGCGCGCAGATCGTCATGATGACGGACCGATCCATTCCCGACGGCTCCGTCGTGGCGCGCTACGTCACGCGCGCGGGCGGCCAGACGTACGAGTCTCTGGGGTGGATGAGCGGCGAAGAAGTGCAGTATACGATCCCGGCCGGCGTCCAGATCCAGGAGCTCGGCTATCGCGAGACCGGATACGATTCGGACCTCGCCGGGCGCTTCACCAGCAACGACAGCGCCCTGAACTCGCTGTGGACCAAGGCGCAGCGGACGCTCTACGTCAACATGCGCGACAATTACATGGACTGCCCGACCCGTGAGAGAGCACTCTGGTGGGGCGACGTTGTGATCGACCTCGAAGAGACTGCATACGGGCTGGACCGTCGCGTTGACCTCCTCACCCGCAACGCCATCAACACGCTCGTCGGATGGCAGCGCAGCGACCAGACGCTGTGCGCGCCCGTCCCCGGCGCCTGGAATCAGGAATTGCCGGACCAGATGCTCGCCACGGTCGGCGTGAAGAGCTGGTGGACCTATTACCTGCAGACCGCGGATCAGGCGACGATCGCCGCCACGTACCCGCACGTACAATCGTACCTTTCGACTTGGACGCGTGACGCCAACGGCCTGCTTGTACCCCGTCCGGGCAAGCCCACGGTCTGGAACTGGCAAGACTGGGGCGATGGCATTGACGGGCCGCCGCTCGACAACGCGTGGTACTACATGGCCCTTGACGGCGCAGCGCGAATGGCCGACTTGCTCGGCAACACGGCAGACGCGTCGAGCTACCGCGGCATCATGAGCGAGCTCAAGGCAGCGTTCTTGAAGGCATTCTGGGACGGTTCACGGGTCGCGTCGCCCGGTCGCTCCGCCCCTCCGGACGATCGTTGCAACGGCCTCGCCATCGTTGCGGGGCTCCTCGGTGCGGCCGAGTGGCCCGCGGTGAAGGCGGTCCTGTCGAACACGACGAACTCGAGCCCATACATGGAGAAGTACGTGCTGGAATCCTATTTCCTCATGGGCGACGCGCAGGCGGGTCTCACCCGGATGCGCTCGCGCTACCAGGGCATGATCCAGAGCACGTACACGACGTTGTGGGAGTACTGGGATACCAGCGGCACCATCAGTCACGGCTGGTCCGGCGGGCCGTTGACCCTGCTTTCGAAGTACGTGGCTGGCGTCTCGCCCGTCAAGCCAGGTTACGAGACGTTCTCCGTCCTTCCTCAGCTCGGTGATCTGACGAGCGCCAAGGCGACGGTCGCGTCCCCGCGGGGGACGATCACCGTGAAGGTCACGCGTACGGCGATCCAGTACGCCATCACCGTGACGGTTCCCGCAGGGACCACCGCCACCGTGGGCCTGCCCACGGCTGCCTTCTCCGGCGGGACGGCGGCGCAAATGAACATCTCGGCCAATGGCATGCAGGTCTTTTCGAAGGGGAGCGTGACGGGTGCGGTCCCCGGCGTCACATACGCCGCCACCACGGGCGGATACGTGACGTTCACCGTCTCGCCGGGGACCTGGAACTTCAGCGCGGCGCCCGCGCAGTAAAGCGACTCGGTCCGGTGGCATCACGGGCCGACATCAACGGGCATCTGCGGGCGACCGCGTCGAAGACGACCCCAACCGATGACCAACGAGAACATCCTATGCTTGACCCGGCGATGGCGGACCTGGGAGCCCCCGCGACGGCGACCTAGCCGCTGTAGGCCCTCATGCGACGCCGCCGACGAGGGCGGCCGCGGCGCATGGTTGGACGCGATCGTCGAGAATGGCGGTCCGGGGATCACGGTCAACGCGGGGTGCGAGTCTGCGGAAGGGCGCGGAATCCCTCACGTGACCGGCGCCAGACGATCGCGTTGAGCGCGGCCGACATTCCGCTGAAACGCGAGATCGCTTGCATCGGGACGACCGTCAACACGGGAACGTACACGCTGCGCTGCACACCAGCCCAATCCGTTTGCGTGACGTAATCTCGCCCCGTGCGCCACTGCGTTGTTGTGTCGTCACCGCTGGCAACACTCACGTGCCGTCGATGACGGCAACCAAGGATTTTTCCGTGCGTGCTCCCATTTTCTTGACCATCGTCGTTGCGGCAGCCGTTTTCTGCGCTTGTGGCTCCAGCGACCACTCGAGCTTCGCTCCCGCCTACCTGAACCCCGGAGGGCATTACTGTACGAACTACTCCGGATGCTCGGCCGGGCACCCCCTCCGCTGGTGCGTGGACCAGTCCGGTCACGGCCCGGGGCCCATCGATGGGAGCGGGGACCTGTACAATTCGTGCGCGACACCTCCCAAGAGCTGCTCGGCCTCGTGCCCTTGCACCTGGACCCCGGCCGACGTGTGGTCTTGGTTGAATGAACCGACTGCAATCGATAATAGCACAGCCGACCAGACCCTGAACGCAACCCAGTGAGGGCGTAGTGCCGAACAGAAAAGTGACAGCGATGCCTGCCGACCCATGCTCGTACCCTCCCGCTCTACGCACCAGAGTGAGAGGCATGGCTCTTGCTCCTTACGACGGTCCCCGTCACGAGAAGGCAATAAACCCAATGAACGTGAGCGTCCGAGGGGCGGCAGCCCTGATCTTGGCGTGTGCAACTTTCGGATGTTCTGCGAGCAGCAGCGGAAACAGTCCGTCGACGCCGGATGCATCGACCGCGGACGACGGCTCCTCGGGTGCGTCTTCGTCGGGACGCGAGTCCAGCTCCGGGTCCGGGGGTACGCCGTCGAGCGGGGGCTCGGGCTCGTCGGGCGCGGACGCAGGCGATAGCTCCGAGGCGGGGAAAGCCCCCGACGGTGCCGGGTCCAGTGGGGGCGATTCGGGGGCCGCCGCGCGACCGTGCGATATCTATCAGTCCGCAAGTACGCCGTGCGTGGCAGCGCACAGCACCGTTCGTGCGCTCTACGGCGCGTACAACGGGAAGCTCTACCAGGTCAAGCGTGCTTCGGACAACGCCACCCGGGACATCCTCACGCTCGGTCCCGGAGGCTACGCCGATGCATCGACACAAGACACCTTCTGCGCCAACACCAAGTGCACCATCCCGATCATTTACGACCAGTCCCCGCAAGGCAACGACCTTGGCGTTTCTCCGCCGGCGACTTGGTTGTCGAACGGAGGGACGGCGGCCAGTGCCGCCGCCGCCAAGACCATGGTGGGCGGTCATCCCGTCTACGGAATCTCTGTCACCGGAGGGGGTACTACTGCCTACCGAATCAACAGCACCAAGGGAGTCGCGAAAGGCAACCAGGCCGAGGCGATGTACATGGTGGTCGACGGAACGCGTTACAGCAACAGCTGCTGCTTCGACTACGGGAATGCCGAGTCGGACGGCAAGGACGACGGCAATGGCACGATGGAGGCCGTCTACTGGGGCAGCGATACGGGGTGGGGAGGTAAGGGCCAAGGCAACGGCCCGTGGATTGCGGCCGACCTTGAGAATGGAATGTTCAAGTGCGACCGCGGAGGTTGGCAATCGAACATCGTGGTGAGTCAGGCTTGCCCTGGGGCCTTGGCCCAATCCATAGCGGCCAAGTTCGCGACGGCGATGCTCAAGGGCCCCGCGACCAACACTTTTACGCTCAAATCCGCCGATGCGCAGGCCGGTGCCCTTGTCGTCCAGTGGGATGGACCTCGTCCGTCGCCCTCTGGCTACTATCCAAAAAATTTGCAAGGCGCCATCATCCTGGGGACGGGCGGTGACGGTAGCAACGGCGGCACCGGGACATTCTTCGAGGGAGCCATGACCATGGGCAATCCCCCGGATGCGATCGACGAGGCCATTCAAGCCAACATCGTGGCTGCAATGTATGGGCAATGAGGCACGGCCGCCGCCCGGCGCGCAAAACGTCGCAGGCGGCCTCAAGGCGAGGGAGCCGGTGAAGCCCTGGCTCGCGTCGTAGCCTGCGTCCAAGGGGAGGCAGTTGAAGTAGCCCCCTCGGTCGGTCGAATCCGCGAGCCGCGGAGAGGTCCGGCGGCTACTATTCGATGAGTTCCCGTGCGGACTACTCCGCGTGGCTCAGCGACACCGAGAGACCCCTCTACTGGCAGGGGATCGCGCAGGCTCATGCCGACTACGACATGGTGTGGACCACCGGCGTCGGAAACAACGCTCCGTTCGTCGACGATGGGGAGAAAGCGAGCGACTACGACGGAATGACGGGGACCTACTCCTGGCTCCACGGCAACACGGGCAAGAAGATCCTCGTCGACGAGAGCGCGGGCGCATCGCAGCAGGCCGACACCTGGTCGAACCAGAGCGCGGCCGCGCTCGACGCGCTCATCGGCGACGGCGTCGTCGCCGTCAACGTGAGCGGCGCGCCCTCGACCTACCAGGCCAACGTGACGGCGCTGCAGCCCAAGCTCGGCTCGACGTGCCCGTGAGCTCGCCCATGGTTCTCGAAGGAGGTCGCAATGAAGATCGGTCGATTCACAATCCTCGCCGCATTGGGGGGCGTTCTCGTCGCCGCCGGCTGCTCCGGCCCGTCGCCGACGCCCTCGGGCGCGATGGCCAACGGCTCGGCTACGTCGGGCGACGCGAACACGCTCGATGATTCGGGAACCGAGGACGGCTCGACGTCGTCAGGTTCGTCCTCGTCGTCGGGCGCGAGCTCCGGGGCCGGGTCGAGCTCGGGCTCTGGCGCGGATTCGGGCGTATCTCCCGGGGGCGATGCGGGGCCCGACTCCGCGGGCGCCGATGCGGGATCACGCGGCCTCGCGGCCACACCTCCCATGGGCTGGAACTCCTGGAACACGTTTGGCTGCGACCGGCTCAGCGAAAGCCTGGTCAAGGCGGTCGCGGACGCCATGGTCAGCAACGGAATGAAGGACGCGGGCTATCAGTACGTGAACCTGGACGACTGCTGGATGGACGGGCGGGACTCCAGCGGCAACATCCAGTGGGACAAGGCCAAATTTCCCGGTGGCATCCCCACGCTCGCCGCGTATGTGCACGACAAGGGCCTCAAGTTCGGCCTGTATTCCACGCCGAACACGTGCACCTGCTCCGGGTGCTACAGCTCGAGCCCACAGCACGTGCAGTGGGTTGGAAGCCGCAACCACGAGACGCAGGACGCGAACTCGTACGCGTCGTGGGGGGTCGACTATCTCAAGTATGACGCATGCTCGGGGCCATTGAGCGGATTCGCGGTCATGCGCGATGCGCTCCGCGCCACGGGGCGCCCGATCTTCTTTAGCACCAACCCCGGCAACTCCTCGGGCTGCCCACCGACGGGTCTCCACACCTCGACCTGCGGGCTCGACCTACTGGCCATCGCCAACATGTGGCGCATCGGATTCGATATCAACGCGAGCTGGGGCTCGATTACCAGCCTGATCGACCAGGACGCTCCGCTGTCGGCTTATGCTGGGCCCGGGCATTGGAACGACCCGGACATGCTCGAAGTGGGCAATGGGGGGCTGAGCACCGAGGAGAATCAGTCGCACTTCGCAATGTGGGCGATGCTCGCCGCGCCGCTGCTCACGGGAAACGATATTCGCTCGATGCCTGCGACGATTACGTCGATTCTCACGAACCGGGATGTCATCGCCGTGAATCAAGATCCGCTCGGCAAGCAGGGGACGCGCCTGTCGTCTCAGAACGGGCTCGAGATCTGGTCGAGGCCTCTCAGCGGCAATAACGCCTACGCCGTCGCTCTCTTCAATCGCACCAGCAACGCGGCGTCACTGACGCTGAATTTTTCGCAACTCGGTCTCAGCGGACAGGTCACCGTGCGCGACCTTTGGCACCAGACCGACCTCGGGCCCTCGAGCGGCAGTTACACGGCGATGAACGTCCCAAGCCATGGGGTCGTGATGGTACGCGTCGCACAGTGACGGTTCGGTGGTCTGGCGCCGCTGCGCGAAACAGCGTCCGATCTTCGGTCGGCGCTCGGTCGCACGGTCGGTCACCATGGGTGAGATGACCTCCGCCAGTGGCGGAGAGGTGGTCCATTTGGCTCGGCCTTGTGCGTGGACGAGCGAGAGCCCCCTCTTGTAGCTTGGGCGTGCCTTGCCTCCCGGTACCGACCCCGCGCGCGCCTCGCTCCCGCCCGGTCCTCGCGGGAGCGTCTGGAACACCCTCTGGTTTCTCCGCGACCCGTACGGGTTCTTCGCCGCGCAGACGCGCCGTTACGGCGACCCTTGCACCCTGCCGACTCACGGCGGCAAGCTGGTCATCACGGGCGATCCCGAGCTGGTCCGCGCGATCTTCTCGGCGGACCCTGCCACGCTCGAGCCGTTCAGCGTGGAGGTACTGGCGCCGTTCCTCGGCGAGCGCTCGATCATCATGACGGGGGGCGAGCGGCACCGGCGCGACCGGAAGCTGCTGACGCCGCCGTTTCACGGAGCGCGCATGCGCGCCTACGGGCAGACGATCGTCGACGTGACCCGCGCGCAGACGCGATCGTGGGGCGTCGGGTGGCGAGGAGCGGTGCAGCCTACGACCGCCGCTATCTCGCTCGACGTCATCCTGGGCGCCGTCTTCGGGATCGAGACTCCCGCGGCTCGCGAGCGCTGGTCGGACGCGATCCGCCGGTACGTCGGGGCGTCGTCGCCGCTCATCATCTTCATGCCGGGGCTCCGCCGCGACCTCTTCGGCTTCGGCCCCTGGGCCCGGTTCACGCGCGCGCGCGAAGAGCTGAGCGGCATGGTCCTGCGCGAGATCGCGTCGCGCCGGGCGCGCGGCGCTCCCGGCGAGGACATCCTCTCGCTCATCATGGCCGCCCGCTACGACGACGGCGGCTCGATGACCGAGGAAGAGATCCGCGACCAGCTCTTCACCCTGCTCGCGGCGGGCCACGAGACGACCGCGACCTCGCTGGCGTGGGCGCTCTACTGGATTCACCGCGATCCGGCGCTGCTCCGGGACCTGCGGGACGAGCTCCGGGGGCTCGGCCCGGATCCCGCGCCCGACGCCGTCGCGGCGCTGCCGCTGCTCGACGCGACGTGCGCCGAGACGCTCCGCCTCCACCCGATCGTGACCGACGTGGCACGCCGCCTGCGCGCGCCGCTGGCGCTCGGGCGCTGGACCCTCCCGGCGGGAGCCGGCGTGAGCGTGGTCACCGCCCTGCTGCACGGCGATCCCAGGCTCTATCCGCGCCCCGAGGTCTTCGACGCGCGCCGGTTTCTCGGCGCGAGGCCGTCGCCGCACGAGTACACGCCGTTCGGGGGCGGCGCGCGGCGCTGCCTGGGTGCGGCGTTCGCCCTGTACGAGATGAAGCTGGTGCTCGCGACGCTGCTCTCGGACCTCGAGCTCGAGCTGCTTGATCGCGACGTTCGCCCCTCGCGCCAGAACGTGACGATGGGGCCGAAGGGCGGCGTGAGGATGCGGGTCAAGGAGCGGCGCGGCTGAGCAAGACGCCGCGGTGGATTGCGGCCGTCGGCGCGCGCACGTGGGTCAGGGAACGAAGCGCCTAAGGCAACCGCCCGGGCGCTCACCCGCCGCGCGCGTGCGCCCCGCGGCCGCGACGGAACTGCGGAGGTCCAACGTTCGACGGACTCACCGCACTTCTAGCGACGCTTGCGCGGCGGCCCCTTGGACAGATGCGCCATCGCCTCGCCCAGCCCCTCGAGGGTCATGTGGTACATCGGAAAGACGCTCGCGAGCATCTCCGCCGTCCCGCCCCTCCAGTAGCTCGGCGAGTCGGGGTTGAGCCAGCAGCTCTTGTCGAAGTGGTCGGACAGGAGCTGCATCCAGCGCGCGCCGGCCGTGCGCTCGCCGCCGTCGTCGCCCTGGCCGTACCAGCCGCCGCCGCCGAGCAGCTCCGCGGGGTGCATCGCCGCGTCGCCGACCATCACCAGCTTCCAGTCGCGGGTGCAGTGGTGCAAGAGGTCCGGAACGCGCACGGCCTCGCGGAAGGTCTCGCTTTCGTAGACCTTGCCGTAGATGCAGTTGTGGAAATAGTACGTCTTCAGCTCGCGGAAGTTCGAGGCGCGCTTGGCCGCCGAGAACAGCTGGCTGACCAGCTCCGCATGCGGGTCCATCGAGCCGCCGACGTCCATCACCAAGAGCACGCGCACGTTCGACTTCTTCGGCGCGCGCAGGACGACCTCGAGCTCGCCCGCGTTGCGGGCGGTCTCGTCGATCGTCGCGTCGATGTCGAGCTCGAGCTCGAGCCCCTCGCGCGCGAAGACCCGAAGCTTGCGCAGCGCGACCTCGATCTGGCGCACGTCGAGCACGAGGTCCGAGCGGTAGGGCCGGTACACGCGCGCGTCGGCCACCGCCATCGCGCTGCGCCCGCCGCCCTGCGGACCGACGCGCAGCCCCGTCGGGTGCGCCCCGTGCGCGCCGAAGGCGCTGGTCCCGCCGGTGCCGATCCACCGGTTGCCGCCGTCGTGGCGCTCCTTCTGCTCTTTCATCCGCTCCTCGAACATCCGGCGCAGCTCCTCGAGCGACAGGTGCTGGAGCATCGCCAGCTCGTCGGGGGAGAGTTCTTTCCTCATCTTCGGGTCGCGGAGCCACTCGTCGAGCTCCTTGACCAGGTCGAGCGATCTTCCCTCGACGCCCTTGAACGCGAAGAGGAAGGCCTCGTCGAAGGCGTCCAGATCGGTCTCGGTGTGCACGCAGAGGGCGCGGGCGACGTGGTAGAAGCCGTCGAGCGAGCTATCGTGCAGCCCCATCGAGAGAGCGCGCGCGAGCGCGGTCGCCTCCTGCAGCCCCACCTTGACCTTGCGCTTGCGTAGCTCGAATAGAAACGGGACGAACATCCGAGATGCGGGGCAGCGTAGCCCGGCCTCGGCGAGAGAGCACACCTGATGGACCGCGCGATAGGGATCGATTCGATCGGCGTCTACGTTCCGCGTCTCTACGTGGACCTGACCGGCCCGTGGGCGACCGCCCGGGCCGCGGCGCTCTCCGGCGGCGACGTCGAGAAGCTCGTCGGCAAGGTGACCGACGGGGTGGGCGTGCGGCGGATGGCCGTGGCCGACGCCCACCAGGACTGCGCGACGCTCGCGGCCATGGCGGCCAAGCGGGTCATCGACGCCTCGGGCATCGACCCGCGCGACATCGACTACCTGGCCGTGGGCACCGAGACCACGGTCGACCAGTCCAAGTCGATCGCGGCGTACGTGCTCGGCATGCTCGAGCGGCACTACGGGGTCTCCCTCCCCGAGGTGGGGGCGCCGCAGTTCCAGTTCGCGTGCATCGGCGCGACCTACGCCCTCGAGGCCGCCGTCAGCCGGATGCGCGCGGGCGACAACACCAAGCCGTACAGCCTGGTCATCGCGAGCGACATCTCGAAGTACCCGCTGGCGACGGCCGGCGAGTACACCCAGGGCGCGGGCGCCGTGGCGCTCCTGGTCTCGGAGAGGCCACGGCTGCTCGCGCTCGAGCGCGGCCTCTGCTCGACGGTGACTCGCGATGAGCGGGACTTCTTCCGCCCCAACGGGCAGACCTCGGCCGTCGTCGACGGCAAGTACTCGATCGACGTGTACCTCGACTGCATGGAGGCCGCGTTCGCGGCGTACGCGAAGCGGGTCGAGGCGAAGCTGGGGCTCGGCGGGGCCGACCTTTACGACGCGATCGACTACTTCTGCTTCCACGTCCCCTTCCCGCGCATGGCCGAGTACGCGAGCGCGCGCGTCTTCGGGCAGCTGTGGCTGGGCGACCCGCAGGCGCGCGCCCGGCTCGCCGCGGAGGAGGTCCCGCTGTCGGGGGCGCCCCGCAAGGACTTCGAGCGGGCGCTGACGCGCTCGCGCCTCTTCCGCGAGGCGTTCGCCGCGAAGGTGGCCCCCTCCCTGACCATCGCGCGCGAGGTCGGCAACGTGTACTCCGGGTCGCTCTACCTGGCGCTCGCGAGCCTGCTCGAGGAGACGCGCGGGCAGAGCCTGGCGGGCCGGCGCATCCTGCTCGGGTCGTACGGCAGCGGGGCCAGCGCCAAGGTCCTGAGCGGGATCGTGGGCGAGAAGTACACGGCAGCGCTCGAGCACCTGCGCGTGCACGACGAGCTGAGGCCGGAGGCGGAGGGCGGCGTGCGTGTCCCGCTCAGCCTGAGCGACTACGAGCGGCTGCACGCGCTGTCGGACCGCGAGCGCGGCGCCCCGCTCTTGCCGCCGCGGGGCGAATTCGCGCTGGAGCGGCTGGGCACGAGCTCGTCCGCCGAGCGGACCGACGTGGGCTACCGCTACTACGGGTGGATCGGCGGCTGACGCGACGTTAGTAAGAGGCGTGGCCTCCAATCCCCTCCTCGCCTCCCACGAGCCCGGCGCCCTGCCGGCGTTCGACCGCATCCTCCCCGAGCACGCCGAGCCCGCGCTCGACGCGGTGCTCGCCGAGAACCGCGCGCGCCTCGCCGCGCTGCTCGCCCGCACGCGCGACGACGCCGCCGCGCCGACCTGGGAGACGCTGATCGAGCCGCTCGACGACATGTACGATCGCCTCGCGCGCTCGTGGGGCCCCGTGTCGCACCTGTTCGGGGTCACGAACACCGCGGCGTGGCGCAAGGCGTACAACGCGTGCCTGCCGAAGCTGACGGCCTACGAGCTCGAGCTGTCACAGAACGAGGAGCTGTGCCGCGCCTACGAGCGGCTCGCGACGAGCCCCGGCTACGCCGCGCTCTCGCCGTCGCGCAGGAAGGTCGTGAAGGACGCGCTGCGCGACTTCAGGCTGTCGGGCGTGGCCCTCGCGGCCGGCGACAAGGCGCGCTTCAAGGAGCTCGCGCTCAGGCTCTCGGAGCTGCAGTCCAAGTTCGAGGAGAACCTGATCGACTCGGTGCAGGCCTGGAGCAAGCACGTGCCCGACGAGGCGACCCTGGCGGGGATGACCGAGCAGGGCAAGGCCGCGGCGCGGACGAAGGCGGCGGCGAAGGGGCTGCCGGGCTTCCGCCTGACGCTGGACTTTCCGAGCTTCGACGCGGTCATCAGCTACGCCGACGACCGCGAGCTGCGGCGCGAGCTGTACGAGGCCTACGCGACGCGCGCGTCGGACCGCGGTCCGCTCGCGGGGAAGTACGACAACACGGCGCTGATGGAGGAGATCGTCGCGACGCGGCACGAGCAGTCGCGCCTCCTCGGGTTCGCGAGCTACGCCGAGGTGTCGCTGGCGACGCGGATGGCGGAGTCGCCCGACGAGGTGGAGAAGTTCCTGCTGGACCTCAACGCGCGTGCGCGGCCGCGGGCGCTGGCCGAGCTCGACGAGCTGAGGGCGCTCGCGCGGGAGACGGGCGGGGTGGCGGACCTGTCGCCGTGGGACACGGCGTATTACTCGGAGAAGCTGAAGGAGCGGAAGCTGGGCTTCTCGGAAGACGAGCTGCGGCCTTACTTCCCGGCGGCGCAGGTGCTCTCCGGGATGTTCGCGCTGGTCGAGCGCCTCTACGGGATCCGGGTGGAGCGGACGGAGGGGCTCAGCGTCTGGCACCCGGACGTGACGACGTACGCGCTGCGTGACGGCGCGGGCGAGGAGATCGGGCAGTTCTTCCTGGATCCGTACGCGCGCGACGACAAGCGCGGCGGGGCGTGGATGGACGAGTGCGTCGGTCGGCGCAGGACGGGCGCCAGCGCGGTGCGGCCGGTGGCGTATCTGACGTGCAACTTCGCGCCGCCGCTGGCGGGGCAGCCGGCGCTGCTGAATCACGACGAGGTGGTGACGCTGTTCCACGAGTTCGGGCACGGGCTGCATCACCTGCTGACGCGGGTGGACGAGGGGGCGGTGTCGGGGATCCGCGGGGTGGCGCGGGATGCGATCGAGCTGCCGAGCCAGTTCATGGAGAACTGGTGCTTCGACGAGCGGACGCTGCGGGGGCTGGCGCGGCAATGGCAGTCGGGCGAGGTGCTGCCCGACGCGCTGGTGAGGAAGCTGCGGGCGAGCCGGACGTTCCAGTCTGCGCTGGCGACGGTGCGGCAGCTGGAGTTCGGGCTGTTCGATCTGCGGCTGCACCGGGACTACGCGCCGGGGCGCGGGGCGCGGGTGCTGGAGGTGCTGGACGGGGTGCGGCGCGAGGTCAGCGTGCTGCGGCCGCCGGAGTACAACCGGATGCCGAACAGCTTCGCGCACATCTTCGCGGGCGGGTACGCGGCCGGGTACTACGGGTACAAGTGGGCCGAGGTGCTGTCGGCGGACGCCTTCGCGGCGTTCGAGGAGAGCGAGTTCGCCGCGGAGACGGGACAACGTTTCCGCGAGACGGTGCTGGCGCAGGGCGGCTCGCGGGAGGCGATGGAGATCTTCGTGGAGTTCCGGGGGAGGAAGCCGTCGATCGAGGCCTTGCTGCGGCAGAGCGGGCTGGCGGGATTGAGCGACTAGGAGCCAGGTCGGGTAGACTGCCTGTCGTTGCAGGACGGTCCCGTGTCTCCCCCCGACTGGAGCCGGGCGCTCACGACCGTGGGCGTCACCGGCACCAACGGCAAGACCTCGACCACGCGCTGGCTCGCGGCGTGCCTCGCGCACGTCGCGCGCCCCGTCGCGCAGACGACGACGCTCGGCTCGTTCCTCGACGACGCTCCGTTCGGGGCGACGCGCGATTTCGACGGGTTCCTCGCGACGATGCGCGCCGCGGTCGAGCGCGGCGGTCGCTTCGCGGCCATCGAGCTGACGAGCGAGGCGCTCGCGCGAGGCTTCGCGCGCGCCTGGCCGTGCGCGATCGGGGTCTTCACCAACCTGTCGCGCGATCACCTGGACGCGCACGGCTCGCCCGAGCACTACCTGGCGAGCAAGGCGCAGCTGTTCGTGGCCCTGCCGCCGGGGGGCGCGGCGGTGCTCAACGCCGGCGACCCGGCGTCGGAGCTGCTCGCCGCGGTGATTCCACCGGGCGTGCGCATCGTCCGTTACTCGGTCGCCTCGCGCGGCGAGCCCGCGCGCGCACCCGACCTCCGCGCGACCGCCGTGGACCCCGGCTGGGACGGGACGCGCATCGCGCTCGAGGGCACGGGGCTGCTCTCCGACGCGCCGCGCGCGCTCACGATCCGCGCCATCGGCGACATCT
>PLYU01000206.1 GCA_003153495.1 Myxococcales bacterium | reverse complement strand
CCGCGCCCGCGACCCCGCCCCCGACCCCGACCGCGACCGCGACCCCGACCCCGACCCCGACCCCGACCGCGACCGCGACCCCGACCGCGACCCCGACCCCCCGCGGCGCCTCCGGCAGCCGCCTCCTCCGCGGCCCCGTCGAGCTCCCTCTCCGCGGCCCCGCCGCCCTCGTCCTCCGCGGTGATGTGCTGGACGCGGTGCTCGATGACGACGGACACGCTCGCGTCGTCTCGTTTCCCGTCGGCCCCGTCCCTGTCACCGCGTCGCCTGCGCGCGAGCCGGTCCCGGGCGGAGCGGGCGCCGGCCTCGCGGTCCCGTGCGCGGTGGCAGGTGGCCTGACGTTCTGCCCGGATCGGTCGGGCGCCGTTCATCGCGCGCCTCTGGGCGGCGGCGAGGACCGGCTGGTCGCGAGCAGCCGCGCGGCGAGCCGCGTCGCCGCGGCGGCCTTCGGCGGAGGGCACGTGGGCCTCGGCTATCTGGCGAGTCGCCACACGACCGAAGGGTGGACGACCGAGGCGTGGCTCGAGGTCGATGACGAGGCCCCCGTCCGCCTGTCGGAGGACGGGTGCGGGGCCACGGCGCTCGCGCTCGCCCCGCGCGGGCCGTCGCTTCTCGCCCTGTGCGTCGACGCGCGGGTGGCGCTGACCGCGATGCACGCTCGTATCGTCACCTACGATCGCGGCGCGAAGCTCGGCGAAGACGCGGTGGTTTTCGTCGGCGGCCCGGGCGACCGGAGGATGGCCGCGGCCCTCGCGCTTCCGGCCACCGGTCCTGCGTGGGGCCTGCTGCCGCTGTCGAAGGACGTGGGTACGTTCGGCCTCGCCGTCGTACGGGTCGACGACCCGCCGCGCGTCGACGAGCCGGTCGTCTGGTCGGCGTACCCCAACGGGCTCGATCCTGCCCCCGTCGCCGCGGCCGTCGGGGGAGGCCGACCGTGGGCCGCGCGCGTCCGGCCGAGCGCGGCGCCGCCGTCCTCGCCTCGCGTCCTCGAGCTCGGAGAGATCGCCCCTGACGGGAGCTTCATGGCGCGCGACACGGTCGCAACGGCCGAGGCGCCGACCGACGTCGCCCTCGCGCTCGACGGGCGCGGGGCGCTCTGGGTCGCATGGGTGGACCCGTCCGGGAGCTGGCTGGAGCGGCTCGCGTGCCGTTGACCCCGTGAGTACCCTGCATTCCACGATGGCTGCACACCCGCACCGGGACACCCGCACGTACTACGACGAGTTCTCCCGCCGGTACGAGGCAGAGCGGCGGCCGAACCGGCCTGACGGGTACCACGCGCTGATCGACGACCTGGAGGTCGAGCTCGTCGAGCGGTACGGGGCGGGAAAGGACGTGCTCGAGTGCGGGGTGGGGACGGGGCTGCTCCTCGAGCGGATCGCACGGTTCGCGCGCTCGGCGGTCGGGATCGACCTGTCGCCCGGAATGCTCGAGAAGGCTCGCGCTCGGGGGCTGAACGTGAGCGAGGCGAGCGTGACGGCGATCCCGTTCCCCGACGCGTCGTTCGACGTGTCGTGCTCGTTCAAGGTGCTCGCGCACGTCCCGGAGATAGGGCGCGCGCTGGCGGAGATGGCGAGGGTCACCCGGCCGGGCGGCGTGGTGCTCGCCGAGTTTTACAACCCCGTGAGCCTGCGCGCGTTGATCAAGCGCGTGGGCCTCGGCGGGAAGATCTCGCGGAGCACGCACGAGAGCGCGGTGTACACCCGCTTCGATGCCCCGTGGGTCGTCCCTCGCGTGCTGCCGCCCACCCTGAGCCTCGAGACCGCGCGGGGCGTCCGGATCGTCACGCCGGCAGCCGCGGTGATGCGGGTTCCCGGACTGCGCCGGCTCGTCGGCGCCGCGGAGCGCAGGCTGGCCGACACCGGCGCCGCCTTCTTCGCGGGCTTCTACGTGGCCGTCCTCAGGAAGAGCAGCTGAAACATTCTTGGGGACGGCGCTGAGCCCGCGACACTGGGGCTCGTGGGCAGGATATGCTCTCCTATCCACCCCCCCGACCCACATGGACGACCGCCTCGACGCCGATCTCTCGTCGTTACGCATCGACCGTAACGACCGTCCGCCGTCGTCGGGGCGCGCGCTGCGCTGGGTCGTCGGTCTCCTGATCGCGGCCGCGCTCGCCTTCGCGGCCTGGCGCATCGGCGCGCCCATGCTCGAGGCCAGACTGTTCAAGACCGAGGTCGGCGTCACCGAGATCGCCATGGTCTCTCCCGCGCAGGCGCAGGTGCAGCTGACGAGCGCGGGCTACGTCGTTCCGCAGGTCGAGGTCGACGTATCGTCCAAGCTCGTCGGGCGGGTCGACAAGGCGACCGTCCGGGAGGGGAGCCGCGTCGCACAGGGCCAGGTGCTCTTCGAGCTCGACGCCAGCGACCAGCGCACTCAGGTGGCCAGCGCCCAGGCGCGGGTCGCCTCGGCCCGCGCACGGGCGGCCACGGCGCGCGCGCAGCTCGCGGAGATTGCGCAGCAGGTCGAACGCGAGAAGAAGCTCGTCGCGAGCGGGGCCATCGCATCGGCCACGGTCGACGACCTCGTCGCGAGGGCCAGGTCGCTCGCGGAGCAAGTGAACGCCGCGGACGCGGACGTGGCTGCCTCTCAGGCGGAGGTCACGGCGCTCTCGGTGAACCTGACCAACACGACGATCCGCGCGCCGATAGATGGCACGGTGGTCGCCAAGCCGCTGCAGGCGGGCGACGTCGTCACCCCGGGCGTGCCGATGGCCAAGATCGCCGACTTCCGGTCGATCGTCGTCGAGACCGACGTGCCCGAGTCGCGCCTCCACCTGGTGACCAAGGGAGGCCCGTGCGAGGTCGTGCTCGACGCGTACCCCGACAGGCGATGGCGAGGCGAGGTCGTCGACACCAGTCCTCAGCTGAACCGCGCCAAGGCGACGGCGACGGTGAAGGTGCGCTTCCTGGACCGGGACGACACCGTGCTCCCGGAGATGGCCGCGCGGGTGTCGTTTCTGGATGCGCCGCTCGACCAGGCGAAGATGAAGGAGCCTCCCAAACGGATCGTCCCCGGGTCTGCCGTCGCCGACAGGGCCGGCGCCAAGGTGGTGTTCACGTTCGACGCCGGGCAAGTGCGGATGGTCCCGGTCGTCCTCGGTCCACGCTTCGGCGACGGGTTCGAGCTGGTCGAGGGCCCTCCGCCCGGGACGAAGGTGGTGAGCGACCCGCCGCCCTCTCTCGGCGACGGTCAGGCGATCAAGGAGAAAGGCACGTGATGGGTCAGGACGAGCAGAAGGACACCGGCGGGTCGATCGTGAAGCTCCGCGGCGTCTCCAAGACGTACACCCGCGGCGACGAGGCGGTGCGCGTGCTCGAGGGGCTCGATTTCGACGTCCCCGCGGGGTCGTACGAGGCGCTCATGGGCCCCTCGGGGTCGGGGAAGACTACGTTGCTCAACCTGATCGCCGGGCTCGACCAGCCGAGCACCGGGAGCGTCGAGGTCGCCGGCAAGCGGCTCGACGGGCTGGGCGAAGGGGCGCTCGCCAAGTGGCGCTCGAGCACCATCGGCTTCGTCTTCCAGTCGTACAACTTGCTGCCGGTCCTGACGGCGCTCGAGAACGTCGAGCTCCCGCTCTTGCTGACGCACCTGAGCTCGGCCGAGAGAAAGAAGCGCGCGCAGACGGCGCTGCGCGTCGTGGGCTTGGAGGACCGCACGCAGCACTACCCGCGCCAGCTCTCGGGAGGGCAGGAGCAGCGGGTCGCGATTGCGCGCGCCATCGTGAACGACCCCACGATCATCGTCGCGGACGAGCCCACGGGCGACCTCGACCGCAAGAGCGCGGACGAGATCCTCTCGCTGCTCGACAAGCTGAACACCCAGCTCAAGAAGACCATCGTGATGGTCACGCACGACCCCGCAGCCGCCGAGCGCGCGAAGATCATCCGCCGGCTCGACAAGGGGAAGCTCGCGACATGACCCTCACCGGGCTCGCGGTGCGCAATCTCGCACGCAACAAGTTCCGCGTGGCGCTCACGGCGCTTGGCGTCGCCCTCGCGATCCTGACGTTCCTGCTCCTGCGGACGGTGACGTGGGCGTGGTCGTCCGCCGCCGAGTTCGCGGCCAAGGATCGGGTGGTCACGCGTCACAAGGTGACGTTCGTGATGACGCTCCCGAAGCGATACGTCGAGGACGTCCGCAACGCGCCGCACGTCAAGGTGGCGACGTGGGCCAACTGGTTCGGCGGCAAGGACCCGAAGCACGACACCGATTTTTTCAGCACTCTCGGCGTCGACGCGGCAACGTATTTCACCGTCTACGACGAGATGAAGGTCCCGCCCGAGCAGCTCGAAGCGTTCAAGCACGACAAGCAGGGGGCGATCGTGGGCGACGTCCTCGCGAAGAAGTTCGGATGGAAGGTCGGAGACAAGGTCACGCTCCAGAGCGGCATCTTCCCGGGCGACTGGCAGGTGACGATTGACGGCGTCTACGAGGCAGCGGCCAGGTCCGTCGACCGGTCGACGCTGGTGTTCCACTGGGACTACGTGAACGACAGCATCCCGGTCGACCGGAGGGACAACGTCGGCTGGATCGTGAGCCGGGTCGACGACTCGTCGCACACCGCCGACGTCGGGGTCGCGCTGGACAAGATCTTCGACGATCGCGAGACCCAGACCCTGTCGCAAGACGAGGGGAGCTTCAAGGCGTCCTTCCTCGCGATGTTCTCCGCGGTCCTCAAGGCGATGGACATCGTCGCGGCGGTCATCCTCGTCATCATGACGCTGATCCTCGGGAACACGATCGCGATGGGGGCACGCGAGCGCACCGGTGAGTACGGGGTCCTGCGGGCGATCGGCTTTCTCCCCGGGCACATCGCTCTCTGGGTCGTCGCCGAGTCGTTCTTCGTCGGCGCCCTCGGCGGGGCGCTCGGCGTCGCCTTCGCGTGGCCATTCATCAACCTGATCGTGGGCCGGGTCATCGAGGAGACGATGGGGAACTACTTCCCGCACTTCCGGCTGGTTCCGGGCAACGCGGTCCTCGGCATGGCGCTGGCCGCCGTTCTCGGTGCCGCCGCCGCCGTCGTCCCGGCCTGGCAGGCCTCCAAGCTGCGCGTCGTCGACGCCGTTCGCCGGGTCGCGTGATCGTGGAGCGCTCATGATCCCCGTCAGCTACAACATTCGCAGCCTCGCCGTGCGCAAGGCCACCACGCTGGCGACGGCGATCGGCATCGCGCTCGTCGTCTTCGTCCTGGCGTCGTCGCTCATGCTCGCGGAGGGGATCAAGAAGACGCTTGGCAGCTCTGGCCGTGTCGACAACGCGATCGTGTTGCGCGCGGGAAGCGACGCAGAGCTCAGCAGCACGATCGAGGATGCGCTCGTGCCGGTGATCCTGGCAGCGCCGGGCGTCAAGACGGAGGAGAATGGCAAGCCTCTGGGCGCGGCGGAGCTCGTCGTCGTGGGTGCGATGGAGAAGCTCGGCGCCAACGGGGTGAGCAACGTCCAGATCCGCGGTGTGACGGACGACGTGATGCGCCTTCGCCCGGAGGCGCACATCGTTGCCGGGCGGCCCGCTCGCGCCGGGGCCGACGAGGTGATCCTCGGCGCACGGATACGCGGCCGCTTCAAGGGCCTCGATCTCGGTCAAACGTTCGACCTCAAGAAGAACCGCCCGGCGACCGTGGTGGGCATCTTCGAGGCGGGCGGCTCGTCCTACGAGTCCGAGGTGTGGGTCGATCGCGATCTGCTGCGCCAATCGTACAACCGCCTCGGCATCTACTCGAGCGTCCGTGTGACGCTCGAGTCACCGACCAAGTTCGACGTGTTCAAAGAGACCGTCGAGCACGACAAGCGACTGGGTCTTCAGGCGTTGCGCGAGACGACCTTCTACGAGAAGCAATCCGAAAAGGCGGCGGAATTCATCACGATCCTCGGGACGATCGTGTCGATCTTCTTCGCGGGGGGCGCGATGATCGGCGCGACGATCACCATGTACGCAGCGGTCGCCAACCGGCAGCGCGAGATTGGAACGCTCCGTGCGCTCGGGTTCTCGCGGACGAGCGTGCTCGCTTCGTTCGTCCTCGAGGCCGTCGTCCTCGCTTTCGTCGGCGGCGTCTTCGGCGCGGCCGGGTCCTGCGCGATGGGGCTCGTGCACTTCTCGATGCTCAACAGCGTCAGCTGGTCGGAGGTGGTCTTTTCGTTCGACCCGACCCCGCGCATCCTCGCGATCGCCGTCGCATTCTCCTGCGGGATGGGGCTCGTCGGCGGTCTACTGCCGGCGATCCGCGCGGCCCGCACCTCGCCGCTGAAGGCCATCCGGGGCTGAGGCGGAAGGCGGGGCCGCCGTCTATACTCCCCGGACCGATGCGCATCCCCGAACCGCTCGTGAAGTTGGCCGCCCTCGCGGGCGCTCTTGGCGTCGCCTGCCTACTGGCCTCCCGGCTGCACGGCAACGGCCTCTGGGACGGGATGGAGCCGGCGTTCGCCGCCACCAGCCCCGGGGCCGTCGACCACAAGCCCGCGCCGTACGACCTCACGCAGCTCAAGGTGGTCAACGAAGTGCTCAAGACGGTCCGCGACCGGTACGTCGAGCCAAAGCGCATCCGGCCGAAGGAGATGCTCCTCTCCGCGCTCGACTACGTGCAGAAGGACTTCGCCCAGGTCATCGTCACCCGCGAGGAGAACAGCCCGTCCCAGGTCCGCGTGCGCGTCGACACGCAGGAGAAGGAGTTCCGGGTCGACGACGTCGTCGGGCCCTGGGACATCAGCTCGCACCTCCGCAGCGTCTTCGCGTTCCTGCAGGAAGGGCTGCGCGGGAGCGACGTCGATCTCCGCGAGGTCGAGTACACGGCCATCAACGGCATGCTGCACACGCTCGACCCGCACTCGGTCCTCCTGTCGCCCGACGCTTACAAGGAGATGAACCTGACGACCCAGGGCCAGTTCGGGGGCCTGGGCATCGTCATCTCCATCCGCGACCAGCAGCTGACGGTGATGAACCCGATGCCGAACACCCCCGCGGGGCGGGCCGGGCTCAAGAAGTACGACCGCATCACCAAGATCAACGCCGAGTCGACCTTGAACATGGGCCTCAACGAGGCCGTCAATCACCTGCGCGGCCTGCCCGGAACGAGGGTGATCGCGTGGGTCCACCGCGACGGTCCGGACGGGTGGGCCAGCTCCAGGCCGTTCGAGCTGACGCGCGAGATCATTCACGTCGCGTCGGTGGAGCACAAGCTGCTCGACGGCGGGATCGGCTACGCGAGAATCAAGCAGTTTCAGGCCAACACGACGAGCGACCTGCAAGCCGCGCTGGCCGACATGAAGCGCGGTGGCGAGCTCAAGGGGCTCGTCCTCGACATGCGCGGCAATCCCGGCGGGTTGCTCGACCAGGCCGCGAAGGTGGTCGATACCTTCGTCGCGGACGGGCCGATCGTCGCGACGGTCGGCAACCCGAGCGAGGGGCGCGAGGAGAAGGTCGCGCACGGGGAGGGGACCGAGCCGAACTACCCGCTCGCGGTCCTGGTCAACGGCTCGAGCGCGAGCGCGAGCGAGATCGTGACCGGTGCCCTCAAGAACCACGACCGCGCCGTCGTCATCGGCGAGACCACGTTCGGCAAGGGCAGCGTGCAGCTGGTGTTCACTGATTTGCCGGACAAGGCGGCGCTCAAGCTGACGATCGCGCAGTATCTGACCGAGCCGGGCGACGTGTCCATCCAGGGGGTCGGCGTCACCCCCGACGTCGAGCTCGACCCGATGACCGTCGACTCGCTCGAGATGGATCTCGACTCCGACTCGGGGGGCATCAAGGAGCGGGATCTGTCGCGCGCCCTCTCGAACGCACGCGCCAAGGACGGCGGGCACGCGCTGGAGGTGGTCAAGTACGACCTGCCGATCAAGGACCGCCTCGACCTGCGCGATCGCGGCGGGGAGCTCGACGAGAACTTCGAGCTCGACTTCCCGATCCAGTTCGCGCGCGGCTTCGTGGCCCACGTGCAGCCGGGGAAGCGCGCCGACGAGGTGCGTCAGGCGAAGCCATACATCGCCGACACGCGCCGCGTCGAGGTGGACAAGGTCGCCGAGGAGCTCAAGGGAATCGGCGTGGACTGGAGCGACGCACCGCCGGACGTGGCGGCCGTGCAGTCCCCGGCCCCGCCGCCGGGTGTGGAGGTCAAGGCCGAGACGGACCGGCCCAGCGGCGAGGTCACGGCGGGCGAGCCGATGAATCTCAGGCTGACCGTGACCAACCGCGGGGCGACGACGCTCTACCGCCTGACGGCCGCGACCACGAGCGAGGACCCGATGTTCGACAACAAGGAGCTCGTCATCGGCAAGCTCGAGCCGGGCAGGTCGCGCACCGTGACGGCCCCCGCCGGCTGGTGCGACTTCAAGGGGCACAAGGCAGGCTCCACGGCCCAGCTGCCCAAGGACACCCCGCGCGTGTGCGTCATCCCGAAGGACGCGCTGATGCGGGCCGACGGGATCAAGATCCACTTCGACGAGGCTCGCGGCCGTGCGCCGGCCGACGCCGAGCTTCGAACGACCATTCGTTCACTCGAGAGGCCGGTGTTCGCCTACTCCTACGAGGTCATCGACAACCGTCGCGGCAACGGAGACGGGCGCGTCCAGAAGGGCGAGGGCCTGACGATGTACCTGACCTTGAAGAACATCGGCAAAGGGAAGGCCTTCGAGACGATGGCCAACCTGCGCAACCTCTCCGGGGAGGGGCTGCTGCTGCACGACGGGCGATTCAACCTGTCGAGCGTCGCCCCCGGCGAGTCGAAGCGGGTGGCGTTCACGTTCGACGTCGAGCCGTCCCTCGCCGACCCGGAGGCCAAGGTGGAGCTGTCGATTCACGACGACGACCTCCGTGAGGGGGTCGTCGAGAAGGTGCGCGTGCCGGTCGTGGATCCGGTGTCGGTCGCTCCCGCCGGGGGCGTTCAGAGGGCGAAGGCGGGCGGAGCGACGCTGCTCAACGAGCCGGACCCGGCGGGGCGGGTGTTCGCGCGGTTGCCGGCCGGCGCCGCGGCCGCCGTGCTGGGGACGGCGAACGGGTACGTGAAGATGTCGCTGGGAGACGGGCGGTTCGGGTTCGCGCGCGCGTCCGAGCTCGAGCCGGGAGGGGTCCCGGGCGCGCCGGTCGCGGTCGAGGACGCGATGGCGCACGCGCCGCCTGCACTCGAGATCTCGGAGCCGCAGCTCGCGACGCGCGATCTGCGCACGCTGGTGCACGGGCTGGCCACCGACGACGCGCGGCTGCTCGACGCGTACATCTTCGTTGGCGCGCGCAAGGTCTTCTACCGATCGAACCGCGACGGGGCTGACCCCAAGAGCATGGCGTTCGATGCCGACCTGCCGCTGCGGCCGGGCGTGAACTTCGTCACGGTCGTGGCTCGCGAGAACCCGGACACGATGACGCGCCGCACGTACATCGTGCGCCGCGATGGCCCGACCGGGGAGTTGCTCAAGACGCCGAAGACGGACGACGAGCTGAGCGAGACCGCGACGGCAGACGACGAATGAGCGTCCGGCTGCACGTCAACGTCGACCATGTCGCGACGGTTCGCAACGCGCGCGGCACGCCGTACCCCGATCCGGTCCGCGCGGCGGAGGAGTGCCTGGCGGCGGGGGCCGACGGGATCACCGCGCACCTGCGCGAGGATCGGCGGCACATCGTCGATGCGGACGTCGAGCGACTGCGAGCGCTTCTCTCGCGGTCGAGCCGGACGTTCAACCTCGAGATGGCGGCGACCGACGAGATGGTAGCGATCGCGCTCAGGGTGAAGCCGGACGTCTGCACCCTGGTGCCCGAGCGGCGGGAAGAGCGCACCACTGAGGGCGGGCTCGACGTCGTCGCCGGGGGTGAGCGGCTCGCGCGCCAGGTGCGTGCGCTCGCGGTCGCAGGCATCAAGGTGAGCCTGTTCATCGCGGCCGACGCAAGCCAGATCGAGCGCTCCCGTGCGGCCGGGGCGGTGCAGATCGAGCTGCACACCGGCGAGTACGCCCACGGACACGAGGGCGAGCTTGCTCGCCTCGCGGACGGTGCGAAGCTCGCGCGTGCTGCCGGCCTCGAGGTCGCGGCAGGCCACGGCCTCACCCAGGACAACGTGCCGGCCCTCGTTGCGATCCCAGGCATCGTCGAGCTGAACATCGGCCATGCCCTCGTGAGCGACGCCCTCTTCCTCGGCCTCGGGGCCGCTGTCCGCGCTTACCGCGCGGCGATCGGACGCGGCGAAAGGAAGAGCTGAAGAGCTGTCCAGGAATTGGTTTGGGTGCGGCTTTCTCGACGCCCGTCTAGCCCTACTTTCGCGAAGAGGCGCCG
>PLYU01000023.1 GCA_003153495.1 Myxococcales bacterium | reverse complement strand
GCGCGAGGAGGTCGCCCGCATCTCGAGCGTGCTCGTGGCGAACCGCGCCGCCTACAAGCTGCGGCAAGAGCCCGTGAAGCGGCTCGTGGACGCGCTTCGCAGCGCGGTCAGCGCGGCGACGGGGTAGGGTACCCGGCGTCCGGCTGGGGCAGTGGATCGAGGCGCACGAGCGGGCGCAGACGCTTGAGCGTGGCCCGGCCGATGCCCTTGACCTTGAGCAGGTCTTCGACGGCGCGGAATCGTCCGAGGCGGGAGCGAAGCGCCAGGATGGCGTTCGCGCGCTTCTCGCCGATGCCAGGGAGCCGGCGCAGATCGTCGGCCGTGGCCGTGTTGAGGANNGGTCGAGGTCGGGGTCGGGGTCGACACCGCGGTCGCGGTCGCCATCGCCGAGTGACCGACGAAGGCCAGAAACAGCAGGCCCGTCGCCACGGCGACGGCGCGTGCGACCGGCTTCGCGAATCGCGAGCCCATCGCGCGCGCCGCCGCATGCGACAGCGCCCCTCGAAGGCGAGGGTTCACTCGGCCACCTCTACGCGAGCGCGTCCGGCGTGGCCTCGCGCGGCTTCGGACGCGGGCGAGCCTGGGTGTCGGTCGCCTCCGGGCGGCGATCGTACGGCTCCCACTCTCGCACCTGCAGCTTGCCGTTCACCGGGATCGCGTCGAGCCGCAAGTTCAGCGACCCGTCCTGATTCGTGAAGCCGACGCCGACGCGCACCCAGATCGACTTGCCCTGGCCGCGCTCGACGATCGTGTAGACGGCCTTCATGTTCTTCGTTTGCTCTTCCATGGCACCCTGTTCTCCTTCGCGCGAAAGACCTCGCGCTGGTGCCCGTCAGCGATTGCGAGGCGCGTGCCTCCGCGAAATGGGCGAGATCCCGCGGCCGCGCGCGCGCCGCGGGTGTCCCGGACGGATCCGGGGCTGTCCCCGCCCCGTCAGCGGCCGAGGACCTTCGCGAAGAATCCGCGCCACCCGGCAGGCGCGCTGCCCGACGGCCCGCCGACGATCTGCACCACGGCGACCGTGAGGTTGTCCCCCGTGCCCCGGGCGTTCGCCGTCTCGACGAGGGCCGCGCACGCGGCGATGGGCTCCTTGTCGCTCGCCGCATCCCGGATCTCCGGGTCGCCGAGCACGTTGTAGAGGCCGTCGCTGCAGAGGACGAGGACGTCGCCGGCTTCGATCGCGAACGAGATCCGGTCCACCTGCGCGATGAGCTCCCTGCCGAGGCTCCGGGTCAGGATCGAGCGCCCGGGGTGGTCCTTGGCTTCTGCCGCGCTCATCAGGCCGATGCGCTGACGTCCCGCCGCCACCGTGTGGTCCTTGGTCTTCTGCACGATCTGCCCGCCCCTGATCAGGTAGAGGCGGCTGTCGCCGACGTGGGCGGCGTGCGCCTCCGCCCCGTCCACGGCCACCGCCGTGAGCGTCGTCGACATGCCGCGCAGCTCGGGCACGACGACGGCGCGATCGTAGACCTCGATGTTCGCCTGCTGGGCCGCGCGATACAGGCGTCTGGGCGCGCCCCAGGTCGCGGGGCTCTCCTTGTATGCGCGAAGGAGCGTGTCGATCGCCGTCTGGCTCGCGACCTCGCCGCCCTCCTGGCCGCTCACTCCGTCCGCGACGCCCACGAGCAGGTGCGTCGAGCCCTCGAGGTGCGTGCCGCAGGAGTCCTCGTTGTGCGGTCGCTCGGTCCCGACGTCGGACAGGGTCGCGAAGTGAATCTCCCTTTCTGCCACCGGCTCGGGAGCATCGCCTGCGCGCTGGGTCGTCATCGTCACGGGCGTGAATCCTTCCATAAAACCATCGCGTCCGGGGACCGAACACGCGCGAAGAAACAGTGACGAAACATTGGACACGCGAAAGACGGAATCCGCAGTTCGCAAGCAATCCTCCCGAAACATATGGGCGGTAGGGTCCCCGATACCGGACACCGTTACCGGACACCGTCACCGTCACCCAAGGGGAGCTCCATCAATGTCTGACATCACCAAACCCGCGGACTCGGGCTCGGGCCGCGCCACGCTCGGTCTCACCGGGCTCACCATCAACGCAATGGCCCTGATCGCGCCTGGCGCGTTCCTGTGGCTGACGTTCCAGATCCAGGCCCTCTACGGCGCTCCGATGGCCGGCGGCACGATGTGGTTCGGGATCATCGCCGCGCTCCTGCTCTGCCTCGCCACGGCGGTGAGCTACGCGGAGCTCTCCAAGCTCTATCCCGGGGCCGGCTCTTCGTACTTCTTCGCCGAGCAGGCGTTCCTGTCGAAGACGCACGCGTACAAGTTCGCCCGTCTGGCCAAGTTCATCACCGGCTGGGCGAGCCACCTCTACTACTGGGTCTACCCCGGGTGCATGGTCGGCGTGACCGCGCTGCTCGGCGGCTACCTGCTGAACCAGTTCTTTCCGGACACGTTCAGCGGTGGCTTCAACAGCCCCCTGTTCATGTACCTCTTCTGCATCGCCTTCTCGCTGGGCGTCGCCTGGATCGCGTTCCGCGGCGTCACGGGGACGACGGGCGTGAACATGGCGATCAACATCGTCCAGATCACCGCACTGCTCGTCTTCGCGGTGATCGCGATCGCCTATCGCGTCCAGCACCCCGAGGGGTCGCAGGGCTTTCAGCTGAAGAACGGGACGCCCGTCAACTACGTGGTCGCCCAGGAGCAGGCCAAGGACGACTCGGGCAAGCCCAAGGTCGACGATCAGGGCCAGCCGGTCATGCAGGACAAGACGGACAGCGACGGCAACGTCGTCGCCGACATGAAGGACGGCAAGCCCGTCCCCTTCGTCCTCAGCTACACCGACGAGAACGCGGTCACCATGGACCCGGTCGACGCCGATCACCCGAAGGATCTGGTCCCGCACTTCCAGTTCCACCAGACCGCCGCCTCGGTCGTGGCACCGCACGGCTTCAACTTCATGTTCATCCAGGCGTGCGTCGCGATCCTCATCCTCGTCGGATTCGAGTCCGTCACGTCGATGGGCGAGGAGGCCAAGAACGCCAAGCGCGACATCCCTCGGGCCGTGCTCCTCTCGCTGCTGATCCAGGGCGCGGTCTGCTACACGATCGAGTACTTCGCCGCGAACTACTTCCTGAACAGCGGCTACACGCTGACCAACGCGGGCGCCTCCGGCGCGCCGATTGGCGACATGATGGTCATCGTGGGCACGTGGCTCTTCGGCTCGTACAGCGCGGGCCGGGCGTTCATGCTCGTCCAGGCGTTCACCGTGTTCCTGGCGCTCATCGGGACGACGCTGTCCTGCCTGAGCACCGGCGCCCGCGTGACCTACGCGATGGGCAAGGACGAGGAGGTCCCCGCACACTTCGGGATGCTCCACGGCACGACGAACACCCCGCACCGCTCGATCTGGACGCTCGCGATCCTGTCGATCTTCATCGGCATGATCACGGTGACGGTCTACCTCGGCGGTACGACGCCCGCGCCGCTCGACCCGAAGTACCACAACATCTGGTACAGCTTCGGCATCTTCAACCCCGACACGATCGCCAAGCTGCCGAACACGCTGGTCATCGTGACGCTCGTGAGCAACTTCGGGACGTTCCTGCTCTACATGCTCACGTGCATCATCGCGATCGTGGCCTTCCGCGAGCACCACATGTTCAACGGCTTCAAGCACTTCGTGGTGCCGGTCTTCGGCCTCGTCGCGAACCTCGCCTGCATGCTCTTCTATCTCGTGGGGCCGTTCTCGGTCAGCGGGATGAGCGTGAAGGAGCCGTACATCGCGCTGGGCATCTGCGCGATGTGGGGCCTCTACGGAGGGATCTACTTCATGCGCGCCAGCAAGAAGGCGGAGAAGCCGATCCTGGTCACCGAGAAGCCGGTCGCCCAGTGAGCCGGGCGTAGAGGCGAAACGCGCGCGGGGTCGCCGGCGGGCGGTCCCGCGCGCTTTTCCTTTCCAGGGCCCGGAGTGCTACATGGGGCGCTCACGATGCGCGAAATCCTCGCGGGTGACACGGTCGATCAGTACGAACTGACCGAGCTGCTGGCCCGCAGCGGCATGGCGTCGATCTTCAAGGCCGTCGACAAGCGGACCGGCGCGCCGGTCGCCGTGAAGGTGCCGCACCTGCAGTACGAGAGCGACGTCGCCTTCTACGAGCGCTTCAAGCGCGAGGAGCAGATCGGCCAGCGGCTGGTGCACCCGAACATCGTGCGGGTGCTCGCGCCCGACAAGAAGAGCCGGATGTACCTCGTGATGGAGTTCGCCGAGGGGCGGAGCCTCCGCGCGGTCGTGAAGGCGAAGAGCCCGTTTCCCGTCGAGGAGGCGCTGGAGATCACGAGGCAGATCTGCGCCGCCCTGGTCTACATGCACGCCCAGGGCGTCGTTCACCGCGATCTGAAGCCGGACAACGTCCTCGTCGGGGACGACGGCAAGGTCAAGCTGCTCGACTTCGGCATCGCGATGGACGAGGCGGCCCGGCGCCTGACCTGGTTCGGTCTCTCGCCTCCGCTCGGCACGCCGGACTACATGGCCCCGGAGCAGATCCGCGGGCGGCGCGGCGACGTGAGGACGGACGTCTACGCGCTCGGGACGATGCTCTACGAGATGATCACCGGCGAGCTGCCGTACGTCTCGGGGAACGTCCACGCCATGATGCGCTCGAAGCTCAACGAGGACCCGCGGCCGCCGCGCGAGGTGCTGCCGGGCATCGACCCGAAGATCGAGGAGATCCTCCTCCACGCGATCGAGCGGTCGCCCCGCGAGCGCTACCCGACGGCCGCGGAGATGCTCGCCGATCTCGAGGACCCCTCGCGGGTCGTCCTGAGGGACCGCACCGCGCCGGTGGGCCGGCCGCTTCTCGCCCGCCTCGGCATCCCGCGTGTCGTCCTCGTTCGCGGCATCCTCGGCCTGGTCATCGGCACCCTCCTCTTGCTCACCTGGCTCATGGGCAGCGCGGCCAGCCGCCGGGCGCCTCAGATCGTCCCCGAGGCTCCACGCGGAGGGCGCTGAGATGAGCCTTTACTCGATGAACCTCGCGTGGCTGCTCACGTGCGCGTTCCTCGTGATGTTCATGCAGCTGGGCTTCGCGATGGTGGAGACCGGCTTCACGCGCGCGAAGAACGCCGTCCACACGATGGCGATGAACCTGGTCATCTACCCCGTGGGGATCGTCGGGTTCTGGCTCGTGGGGTACGCCGTCTCCATGGGCGGCGTGGCGGGGTGGCCGACGCTGGGCCCCGCGGGCGCGCCTCACGCCGAGCTGGGGCTGCACGTCGGCGCGCGGTTCTTCGGGCTGCTGGGCGGGGCGAAGTTCGCCCTGGTGGACGTGGCGCAGGACCCTCCGAACCTGGCGATGTTCCTCTTCTCGGTGGTCTTCATGGACACCGCGGCCACCGTCCCGACCGGCGCGCTGGCCGAGCGCTGGAAGTTCTCGGCCTTCGTCGTCTACGGGTTCTTCATGTCGATGGTGCTCTACCCGCTCTACGCCAACTGGGTCTGGGGCGGCGGGTGGCTGTCCACGCTGGGGGTCAGCTTCGGACTGGGGCACGGGCACGTCGACTTCGCGGGGTCGTCGGTGGTCCACATGACGGGCGGGATCACCGCTCTGGCCGGGGCCATCGTCCTCGGCCCCCGCATCGGCAAGTTCCGCAAGGACGGGACGATCGGGATGATCCAGGGGCACAACCTGCCGATGACCGTCATGGGTACGTTCGTCCTGGCCTTCGGCTGGTTCGGCTTCAACGCCGGGTCGACCCTGGCGGCCTCGGAGCCTCGCATCGCGGCGGTCGCCGTCAACACGACGATCGCCTCGGCCACGGGCGCGCTCACGGCGCTCTTCTACGTCTGGCAGAAGCACCGGCGCCCCGACGTGGCCATGGCGTGCAACGGCCTGCTGGGCGGTCTGGTGGCCATCACGGCGCCGTGCGCGTTCGTCACGCCGGCCGCCGCGGGGCTCATCGGCGTCGTGGCCGGGCTCCTCGTCTCGGTGTCGGTCGGCGCCCTCGAGGCTCGCCTGCGCATCGACGACCCCGTCGGCGCGATCGCGGTGCACGGCGTCTGCGGCACCTGGGGGGCGCTCTCCGTGGGCCTCTTCGCCGACGGCAGCTTCGGCGAGGGATGGAACGGGGTGGCCGGCCCCGTGCGGGGCCTGCTCTTCGGGGACGCCGGCCAGCTCGGCGCCCAGGCCATCGGGGTCCTCGCCAACGGCGTCGTGGTCTTCGGGCTCGCGTACGGGTTCTTCCGGGCGATGGACCGGCTCATCGGCAACCGCGTGGACGCCGAGATCGAGTCGACGGGCCTCGACGACCTCGAGATGGGCGCGGACGCATATCCAAGGGACTGACGCGGGGACGAAACGGCCGAGAAACGCGCCGCGCGCTACAGAGCCAAAGAGCAAACCAAGACATGGACTTTGCGAGCTACGAGCCCGGAGCGTTCTACGACGAGATGTTCGACGCGAACGGCGCCCCGCGCCCGGGCTGCGAGCTGCTCGCCCGCACCATGGCCGGCCTGCCGGAGGCGGACCTGGCCCGCAGGCAGCGCTCCGCCGAGCGGGCGCTCCTGCACATGGGGATCACCTTCAACGTCTATGGGCACGAGCACGGGACCGAGAAGATCCTCCCGTTCGACCTGGTCCCGCGCGTCGTCCCCGCGAAGGAGTGGGCCACCATCGAGCGCGGCCTCATCCAGCGCACGCGCGCGCTGAACCTCTTCGTCGACGACATGTACCACTCGCGCCGCATCGTCGCGGACGGGGTGATTCCCCTCGAGCTCGTCCTCAGCGCGACGTCGCTCCTGCCCGGGTGTCAGGGCCTCGACCCGCCGCAGGGGGTCTGGTGCCACGTGACGGGGACGGATCTCGTGCGCGACGCCGACGGGCTCTACTACGTCCTCGAGGACAACCTTCGCTGCCCCTCGGGGGTCTCGTACGTCCTGCACAACCGGGAGGTCATGAAGCGCACCTTCCCGCAGGTGTTCCAGGCCTCGCGCGTGCGCCCGGTCGACGGGTACCCCAGCGAGCTGCTGCGCGTGCTGAAGGGCGTCCGCCCCACGGGGGTCGCCACGCCCACCGTGGTCGTGCTCACCCCCGGCCCGTACAACTCGGCCTACTCGGAGCACTCGTTCCTGGCGCAGCAGATGGGCGTCGAGCTCGTCGAGGCGCGCGACCTCGCCGTGCGCGACGGCTTCGTCTGGATGCGCACGACGCGCGGGATGGCGCGGGTCGACGTCATCTACCGCCGCATCGACGACGCCTTCCTCGACCCGGACGTGTTCCGCCCGGACTCGATGCTCGGGGTCCGCGGCCTGATGAGCGTCGTACGGGCGGGCAGGGTCGCGCTGGCCAACGCGCCCGGCACGGGGATCGCCGACGACAAGGTCATCTACACGTACGTCCCGGCCATCATCCGCTACTACCTCGGCGAGGACGCCATCCTGCCGAACGTGCCGACGTTCCTCTGCTCGGAAGACAAGCAGCGGCGCCACGTGCTGGACAACCTCGACAAGCTCGTCGTCAAGGCGGCGAACGAGTCGGGCGGGTACGGGATGCTGATAGGACCTCAGGCGTCCTCGTCGGAGCGCGCGGCCTTCGCCGAGCGCATCCAGAAGAGCCCCCGCAACTACATCGCGCAGCCGCTGCTGGGCCTCTCGCGCGTGCCCACGCTGGTCCAGGACGCGATCGAAGGGCGGCACGTCGACCTGCGTCCGTACATCCTCCACGGGGGAGACGACATCTTCGTTCTGCCCGGCGGCCTGACGCGGGTCGCGCTCCAGAAGGGCTCCTACGTGGTCAACTCGTCGCAGGGCGGGGGGACGAAGGACACCTGGGTCCTGGCGGGAGACACTTCCAACGGCTCGGGCGCCTCGATCGGCTCGGTCCGGGAGGCCCCCGCGTGCTGAGCCGCGCCGCCGAGGCCCTCTACTGGATGAGCCGGTACGCCGAGCGCGCAGAGAACGTCGCGCGGTTCCTCGACGTGAGCCTGCAGGTCACCCTCGACCTGCCCGACGCGCACGGGGACCCATGGGCGGGAGTCATCGCCGCGACCGGCGACGAAGAGCTCTTCGCCGCCCGCCACGGCGCGGCGACGCGCGACGCGGTGGTGCGCTTTCTCACCATCGACGCCGAGTCGCCGAACTCGATCTTCTCCTGCCTGCGCCTCGCGCGCGACAACGCGCGGTCCATCCAGGAGGCGATCTCGTCGGAGATGTGGGAGCAGGTCAACAAGTGGTACTTGCTCGTGCGGGACGCCGCCTCGAGCGGCTCCGTGCTCAACGACCCGCACGAGTTCCTGGCGGCGGTGAAGGAGGCCTCGCACCTCTTCGTCGGGGTGACCTACCTGACGATGACGCACGGCGAGGGCTGGCACTTCGGCCGGCTCGGGCGAGTGCTCGAGCGGGCCGACCAGACGAGCCGCATCGTCGACCCGAAGCAATCGCTGGTCCTCGCCCGGCCGGCGGACGTCGTCCCGAGCCCGGACGAGGTCCACCTGGCCGCGCTGCTTCGCAGCGTGAGCGCCCTCGAGATGTACCGCAAGCGCTACGGCACGATCGAGCACCAGAAGGCCATCGAGTTCCTGGTGCTCGACAAACACTTCCCGCGATCCATCCGGCACTGCCTCGACAAGGGGCAGGAGTCGCTGCGAGTCATCGCCGGCACCCCGTCGGACGGCGCCGGGACGCGGCCCGAGCGGCTGCTCGGCCGGCTGGCGGCCGAGTACGAGTTCGGCGTCGTCGAGGAGATCCTCGCGGGTGGGTTGCACGAGCAACTGGACGGCCTCCAGTCCAAGCTCAACGACGTCGGCATGGCGATCTTCGAGACGTTCTTCGCGCGGAGGCCGGACGCCCAGGTCGTCGAGGCGCCGGTCGCGGTGGACGCCCCGGTGGTCGAGGCCCCGCAGTAGCGCGCTCACCCCTCGATGCGGTCCACCCGGACGTCGACCTCCAGCGTCTCTCCGCCGCCGCCCACGTAGATCGTCCCGGACGTGGGCGTCGCGTCGAGGTAGTTGCGGCCGACCGCGACGCGCACGTGATCGGTGCTGGTCACCGTGCCGTTGGTGGGATCCAGCCCGCGCCAGCCGACCTCCGGCAGGTACACCTGGACCCACGCGTGAGAGGCCTCGGACTGCCGGGTGTTCTCCGCCGAGGGTCCCGTGAAGACGTACCCGCAGACGTACCGGGCGGGGATGCCCATCAGCCGCGCCAGGCAGATGAACAGGTTGGCGAAGTCCTGACAGACGCCGCGGCGCCTCGCGTAGACGTCGAACGCGTCGGTCTCCAGCGTCGTGGTGCCCTGGGCGTAGGCGTATTCGCGGTGGATGGCGTCGTTCAGGTCCAGCACCGTGCCGGCGACGTCCCCGTCGTTTCGCGCCACGAAGCGCATGGCGTAGTCGTGCAGCTCGGCGAGCTGGCTCTCGGGAAGCTCCGGGGGGTGCAGGTACGGATCCAGCATGGTGCGCTGCCAGGGCATCCAGACGAGCGGGACGCTCGTCCTGACGTGGCGCAGGTCGAACCCGAGCGGATCGGCGTCGAGCGCGTGTACGCGCGAGCGCGCCACCACGGTGAGCTCGCGGTACGGCGTCTCGAGCACGACGCGGCGCGCGCGGTTGCCGAACACGTCGTCGAAGTCGTGCCAGCGACCCTCCACGGACACCGTCACGTCGCACTCCTCGAGCGCCTGCAGGCGGTCGTGCATGGGGAACAGGCGGAAGAGGTGCGCGCTCCGCTCGACGGGCCCCGTGTACCGGTACGACGTGCGGTGCGTGACCGAGAGCCGGGCGGGGGGCTTGCGCGCGATCTTTCGCCGCTCGTCGCGGGCCGGCGGGAGGTTGCCCGACGGTCGCACGCCCGCGAGGAGCGCCTCGCTCGGCAGCAGGTCGCCGACGACGGCCCCCTCGCACAGCAGCACGAGCTCTCCGCGGGCGAGTTGCCTCCACGCGAGCGCGGGTCCGGTGCCCTCGCTCAGGAGCGGCGCGGAGGCGACGACGCACCCCTTGCGAGGCTTGCTCCCGCGGCGGGCCAGGTCGACGCTGACGTCGACGTCGCCGAGCACCGCGCCGCTGTAGGGAGGGAGGAGCTCGGCGAGGTGCAGCGCCTGCGGGCCGAAGCGGTCCGCGTACGCCAGCAGGTGCCGCCCATCGCAGAGGACGAGGTCGAGCGAGCCGAGCGCGTTCAGCTCGAGGAGCCACTCGTGCAGCACAGCCAGGTCGCAGTCCGCGATGGACCGCCAGTCGCGGCTCGCGATGCGCCCGAGCAGCACGCAGAAGACGCGCTCGGTGTCCGTCGCGCCCACCGGCTCGAAGCGCGGGTCCATCTCCTCGTCCAGCCGGGCCTCGAGGCTGCCGGCGTGGCCGAGCATCCACTGGCGCCCGCCCCAGCTGCGCACGAAAGGCTGGGTGTTCGCGTCGGTGTTCGGGCCCCAGGTGGCCTTGCGGATGTGAAGGACGAAGAGCGACGACTCGAGGTGCTCCCAGGCCCTCACGAGCTCGCCTCGGATGCTGCCGCGGGGCGGCGCCGGCTCCTTGAGCACGGACGCGCATGGCTCGCCGGCGGGGTAGTAGCCGATCCCCCAGCCGTCCGGGAGCGGCTGGCCGGGCTGCAGGCAGTGAAGGTCGAACGACGGGGCGAGCTCGCCCTCGAAGCTCATGGCCAGAAGATTCGGCATCGGGGGAGCCCACAGTACCGCACGTCGCCCGGTCCTGCCGCTTGGCCGCCCGCAGCCGCTCGTGTTACGTGCAAGAGGGTTCACGAGACGCGCGGAGGTTCTGACATGGACGCGCACGATATCGATCGAAGGGCTTTCATCGGTGGCGCCGCGGCCGCGGCGGCCGCCGCGACGCTGCTGCGCTCGGGTGACGCTGCGGCGCGCATCCCCGGGCCGGATCTGGCCGCCAGGGCGCCGGACGGGTTCGTCCCCTTCGCCGCGCCCGGGAAGGTCGTCAAGGTCAAGAAGGCGGGCTCCCTCGAGGCCAACGGCATCTTCCCGAAGGCGGACGACGCGAAGGAGATGCTCCGCCGCGCCCTGGAGGAGCTCACCGGCAAGGCGGATCTCACCGAGGCCGCGAAGAGCTTCGTGCACCCGCAGGACAAGGTGTGCGTCAAGGTCAACGGGATCGCCCTGCAGAACATGGCGACGAACAAGGAGCTCGTCCTGCCGTTCCTGCAGGCGATGATCGGCGCGGGCGTGCCGCCGGCGAACATCACCGTGCTCGAGCAGTACCCGGGCTTCATGAACGGCACGCGGATCAGCGCGCGCAACGTTCCCGCGGGGGTGGGCGTGGTGTGGCACTCGAACAAGGACGCCACGATGGACTGGCGGGACATCCCGGGCACCCAGCGGCACACCAAGTTCGTGCGTGTGCTCACCGAGTCCACGGCGCTCATCAACTTCGCGCTCATCAAGGACCACTCGATCTGCGGGTACACCGGCGCGCTGAAGAACATGACCCACGGGTGCAGCGTCAACCCGCAGGACTTCCACGATCACCACGCCAGCCCGCAGATCGCGATCCTCTCGGCGCAGGACATCCTTCGCACCCGTCTGCGCCTGTGCATCATCGACGGCTTCAAGGTGATGGCGCACGGTGGCCCCCTTTATAAGCATCCAGAGTACGTCATCGCACACGAGTCGGTGTACGTCTCCACCGACCCCGTCGCCCTCGACGCCATCGGCTGGGACGAGGTCGAGAAGGCGCGCGCCGGATTCAAGCTGAAGTCGCTCTCGGACGAGGGCAGGCAGCCCGCCTACATTCAGGCGGCGGCCGACCTGGGGGTGGGCATCGCCGACCGCAAGAGCATCGGATTCCGAGAGATCGTGCTTTAGCGGCGCGGTCCCGTGTAGAATCAGGGTACCGGTGGCCCCTCGCGAATCCGAGCGAACCCGCGTCACGCGCGTCATCGATCCGGGCGCGGGCCAGAAGAGCGCCGCGCGCCCCGGCGAGGCGTGCATCATCGTCATCTACGGGCCGGAGCTCGGCAAGCGCATCCAGCTCGGGTCGGCTCCGTTCACGATCGGGCGTTCGGCGAGCAACGACCTCTTTCTGGACCAGGAGAGCACCAGCCGCCAGCACGCCAAGATCACGTTCGACAAGGGGCAATACTGGGTCCAGGACCTGGGCTCGACGAACGGGACGTTCGTCAACGACGAGCAGGTCCGCGAAAAGGGGCTCAGCGACGGCGATCAGATCAGGATCGGTCGCTCGATCCTCAAGTTCATGACGGGAGAGAACGTCGAGGTCCACTACCACGAGGAGATCTACCGCCTGATGACGGTGGACGGGCTGACCCAGGCCTTCAACCGGCGGTACTTCGACGACGTCCTCGAGCGCGAGTTCAACCGCGCGAAGCGCTACCAGCGCGCGCTGTCGCTCATCGTCCTGGACATCGACCACTTCAAGCGCGTCAACGACACCCACGGGCACCTGGCTGGCGACAACCTCTTGCGCCAGATCGCCGGGGCCATCAAACTGCGATTGCGCACGCACGATGTCTTCGCGCGCACCGGCGGGGAAGAGTTCGGCATCATCCTGCCCGAGATCGCCGTCGAGGGCGCCCGGATCACCGCCGAGAAGGTGCGTCAGGTCGTCGAGGGCACGCCGGTCCGGCACGAGCAGCAGGTCATCCCATGCACGGTGAGCCTCGGCGTCGCGATGCTCCGGGGCGACGAGGCGGGCCCCGAGGAGCTCTACAAGTGCGCCGACGGTCGCCTCTACGAGGCCAAGCAGGGGGGCCGGAACCGGGTCGCCGGGTAGTTAGGGTATGTAGTTAGCGCGTCATCCCGAGCGGAGCGAGGGACCCCCCGGAAGCCTCCCGCGTGAGCCGGGCTCGCGTGGCGCTCTCCCTCGCTCATCCCCCACGCCCGAACTGCGCCCGCGGGGGACGCCCGGGGGGTCCCTCGCTCCGCTCGGGATGACAACGTCAGGGGCACGAGGACGGAACGACGGCGCCCTGGGCGATCCAGAGGCTGATGCGCTCCAGCTCGTCGCAGGTGAGAGGCTCCTTCGCCTGGTCGAGCCGGGCGGACGGGTTGGTCGGGAAGGGCATCTCCCGGCCGGGGATGAGGCTCGAGAGGATGTCACGCTCGGCCGGGGACAGGGGCTGCCAGAGCACCTGGTGCGCGCCGCTGACGTCGGTTGGCGCCTTCCCCGCGCTTGCCCCCGCGTCCGCGCCCGCGTCCACGTCCACGCCCACGCCCGCCGCAACCACGCACCGCGGCGGCACGGCCATCAGCAGCTTGTAGAGCAGCCAGCTGTCGCCCGGATCCCCGGCCGGCCCCGTGCCCGTACCGGGGTCCACGATGGGCATGTCGACGCCGAAGAGACTCCCGACCGCTGCCGCCGTGGAGCGCGGCCCGCGGTTGGAGCCGACCGCGACGCGCCCGAGGGCCGTCGCGGTCACGGCGGTCGGAGAGTCGAGGCGCAGGCCGTCGGCCGGCAGCGTCGTCCCGCCGTGGCAGATGGAGCTCCCGCACTTGGTCGTGAGAACGGGCAGGACGTCCGCGCAGAAGCTCATGGTCGGCAGGGCAGGCGCGGGGCTCGCGCCCGCGTCGACCCCGGCGTCGGGCTGCAGGACCGTGAACTCGATCGGCGGCGTGGACGGGTCCAGCGTGGCGCCGTCGATGGCACGCAGGCCGAGCGGATCCGCGTCGTTCTGCGGGGACAGGATCACGACCCGGTAGCCCTGGCCCGGATCGAGCGGGGCGGCCGGCGTGATCGTGACCACGCGCGTCACGGGATCGTAGGCGATCGCCGGCGGGACGATCGAGACCCCGCGGAGATCCTGCACGACGAACGCCTGGCGGATGGAACGCGCGGGCGAGAGCAGGCGGTCGAAGGCGAGCTCGATGCGCGAGGTCGCCTCGACCGGCCCGTGCAGGACGTTCGCGTCGAGGAGCCGGATGAGCGTGCTCCCCCGGTGCGGCGCGTCGCGCTGGGTGCCCTGGTCGCACCCGGTGGCCAGGGCCAGGACCGCGATCAGCTCTCCGAGTAGAGTGACAGCTGCTCGCGCACGACCTCCTCGTTCACTCCGGAGCGCAGGTGATCCTTCAGGCAATCGGCGAGAGTGAGGAGCAAATCGTCCACCCCCTTGTCCTCGATGAGCTTCTGAAGAAGCTGCCTCGCCTCGCGGCTGTCGTCGTTGCGGAGGAACTGACGGACGGTATCCAGGGAAATTTCCCCCTGAAAGTCGAGGTACATGTTCTCCAAGAGGTAGCGTACGAGCTCTTTCACCAGCGTCCTCCTTGGCCCTGAGCGTGCGGACCGTGGACACATATCCCCCGAGCCACGAATGTTGCAAGGGCGTTTTCATCGACATTGGGCCAGCACCCCATCGCTCGGCTCGTGGCACGCGAAGCACGGCCGCGGGTTTCTGCGGAGCTGAGTGGCGCATCCGCCCAGAAACCCCGTCCGGTGCGGGTCGAAGCCGGCTCCGACGCCCAGCGCCCCGTGGCACGCCACGCAGTCGCGCTCGGTGTGACAGCTCACGCACTGGTTGAGGTTGCGCTCGGCCTCGAAAGCGTGGTGCCCCGGCTTGCGGGGAGGGTCGCTCCAGATGCTCTTGGGCGGGTGGAACCGCGCGCTCTCCTTCGCGTTGGGGGGGCTCGACTCGGCCACGCCGACGCGCATGTGGCAGTCGAGGCAGAAGCTCTGCTGCTGGTGGCAGCTGGTGCACCGCTCGGTCGACATCCGCGCCTCGATGGCGTGCATGTTCAGATAGTCGTTCGGGTGGACGCTGCGCGGGCGGACGCGTCCGTCGTGGCAGTCGGTGCAGAAGTCCTCCTTGTGGCAGTTCGCACAGAACTGCGAGTCGTCCGCCGCGACGGTCTTGTGCCGCTCGATGAAGTCCGGCCCGTGCTCCGCGTTGTGCAGCCACCGGGGCGGAAGGAGCGTGCCGCTCGCGAACATCGTCTTGATGCGCGTCGCGCCCCCCGCGGCGTCCGCTCGCACGTGGCAGGTGTCGCACGCGCTCTTCGCGTCGCCGCGCGACGCGGCGTCGGACGCCTGGTGGCAGTTGAAGCAGCCGCGCATTCGCGGCAGCTGGTCCCTGGTGGCGAGCTCGAGCTGGTCGACCGCGCCGTGGCACTGGGGGCAGCCGATGTTCCGGTCCACGTGCGCCTTGTGGTCGAACAGAAGGTTGGCCCGCGGGAGCTCGAGCGCGGGGACGACGTTGCCGTCGCTCGCCTTGTACCCGACGTGGCAGTACCCGCACTGGCCGGACGCGTCGTCGCCCGCCTTCACGTGGGCGGCGTCGGAGTGGTCCGTCGAGTGACAGGCGTCGCACGCCTCGCCGGTGGGGATCAGCGAATCGGTCGCCGACTTGCTGCGAAGCGCGCTCGAGTGGCACGTCTTGCAGGTCGCGCCGACCTCTTTCGTCATGTGCCTGGCGTGGTTGAAGCGCACGGTGATTCGCTGCGCGGGGAAGACGACGCCGCTGGGCCCGGGGTCGGGGTCGAACGTCCCGGGCGGGAGCATGGCGCGGGGCACCTTGCGGTCGTCCGGCAGCGGCGCCATGCCGTGGAGGGCGACCGGCGCGGAGTCGGCCACGGCGAGCGGCACGACGAGGATGAGCGCGAACAGCGGCAGCAACGCCAGGGCCAGGCTCTTCATTTCGACACCGCCATCGACAGCAGGAACATGAGGCGGAACCGCTGCCCCACCAGGCCGTTCATGTTGTGCTCCCACTCGACCGAGCCCTGCGAGCGCGGCGCGAACCGGTACCCGACCCCCGCCACGTAGCCGAAGCTCGTCGCGTCGCGATCCGGGCGCAGCTTGTCCTGCCACTCCCACACGCCGGCGCGCCCGTGCACCACGTAGCGCGTCTCGAAGACGCGCTCGGCCGCGGCGTCTCCGCCGACGCGGTCCCCCTCGTCGCCGAAGTTGCCGGCGCCGCGGACGGTGAGCAAGGTCTCGCCCGTGCGCCAGCGGGCCGAGACGTTCGCCCCCTCGTCGAAGGGGTGGCCGTTGGTCGGGAAGTACGACGAGGCGGCGGAGTAGTTCGGCGAGGGCGCGTACCTGGCGCCCACCCCCGGGTCGAACGGCCCCGTCTGCACGCCGTAGACGCGCACGCTGCCGCCGCCGGCGATCGACAGCTCGTCGGTGAGGTTGACGTTCGCCCGCAGCCCGACGTCGTTGGTCGGCTCGGCGGCGAACACGCTCCAGATGCTGTCGGCGTCGAACGTCGGCACGTAGTAGTCGTAGTCGGCGCTGAGCGTCGTCTTCTGCCCGAGGTAGGCGTCGAGGTTGGCGTAAACCGACGAGACCTCGGCCTGGTAGAGGTCGTACACGACGCCCGCCCTCGCCCCGCCGACGCCGCCCCACGTCGCGTCGACCGCGTAGCCCAGGCGCTCGGACGATATGCGCGAGCCGTCGTAGACGGCGGGCGTGTACAGGCCGCTCGCGTACTCGCTGACGTTCGAGGCGCCTGTGTTGTAGACGCGCCGGTACGTCAGCCGCCCGTGAATCCAGGTCACCCCGGCGGACTCGAGGGCGACCCCGAAGGCCGGCGCGATCGTCGCGGGCTGGAACGCCGGGTAGAGCAGGCCGTCGTACCCCGCGCGACTGCCCCGCCAGATCCCGTCGCGCTCGAACCGCGGGGTGCTGAGCGGCATCCCGCCGCGCTCCTCCAGGCCTCCGTACGCCTCCGCCTTGAAGTAAAAGGGCAAGGTCAGGCTCGCCTCGCCGCCGTCGAACGACCACCACCCGAGGACGTCGGTGACGTACTGCCGTCCGAGCTTGAACCCGAGCCAGCCGCCCAGCAGCCGCCGCCCTTCGAGGTAGCCGTACATCAGGTCGACGGGCCCCCGCGAGAAGCCCGGGACGAGGCCGAGGCCCTGCGACACCGTCGGAGCGCCCTCGGCCGCGCTCGCGCCGTAGTCGGCGTCGTAGCGCAGCCGTGCCCGGAAGCTCAGCTCGGGCGCCTTGACGTCGCCGGGCGGCGCCTCGACCAGCCCGTAGGCGCCGACCCCCAGGGTCGTGACCAGGCGCCGGCGCGTGAGCACGGTCTCCCCCGTCGGTGACCTCACGTCGTAGAACTGCGCCGCCGTGTCGCTGGTGACCTCCGCGTCCAGCGCCCGGACGGGGGGTGCAACCAGCGTCACCGCCAGCAACGCAAGGGAGGCGACGCGCCGGGTGGCCACAGCGGTCATGCCTTGGTCGCGCCGAACTCTTTCTCGAACCGGTCGTCGAAGGTGTCGGCCACGGCCGACAGGTGGCGCACCATCTGCTCCACCTCGGCCGCGTCGAGGCCCTGGGCGGGGCGCTCGCTGACGGCCACGACGCGATCTCCGACGAGCCCGAAAGCGGCGTTGGCCAGCCCGGCCGCGTTCATCTCCAGGAGCCGCCGCAGCAGCGCATTTCGCCTGGCCGCGTCCTCCGGCAGCGTCACGACCGGGGAAGCGACGCGCAGGTACGTCGTCTTCTCCTCCTCGGGCCGGGTCAACGTCACCAGGACCGAGGCGCTGCCCCGCTCGAGGGTCCACGCGGCCTGGCTACCGCCCGTCCCGGCGGTGGCGCGCACGGCCGCAGGGTCAAGGCCGAGCTTGCGGATGGCCAGTTCGACGAGCTTCTTGGCGGCGTCCAGGTCGTTGTCCACGGCTAAGTCCTCCGCATAAGTGGCTTCCGGGGGGGACCGGAGCAAAGAGAATCGTTTCGGTCGCCCGCGGTGTCAACGCGCCTGAAGCCGTGCGGGGTAGGCAAAGCGATCTGCCGATCCGTAACCTTGACCCTTCGTCCGGACGGATGGCAACCTGAAGACGAGGGCTCCTCGGCCCCCGGAAGGCCATGTCCGACAGCCAGCAACGCTACCGCGTCATCGAGAAGCTCGAATCGGGCGGGATGGCGGAGGTATTCCGCGCCGAGAGCGAAGGGCTGCAGGGCTTCCGCAAGCAGGTCGCGATCAAGCGCGTCTTGCCCCACCTGTCCTCGAAGAAGAAGTTCATCTCGATGTTCCTGGACGAGGCGCGCCTCTCGGCGCAGCTTTCGCACTCCAACTGCGTCCAGGTCTTCGACATCGGCGTGGGCGACAACGCCTTCTTCATCGTCATGGAGTTCGTCGACGGGGCGAACCTCAAGGCGATCAACGAGCACATCCGGGAGAGCGGGAAGGACTTCCCGGTCGAGGCGGCGGTTCACATCGCCCTCGAGCTGTGCAAGGGGCTCGCGTACGCGCACGAGCTGACCGACCAGAACGGGGTCCCCCTGCACATCGTCCACCGCGACATGTCGCCTCCGAACGTGCTGATCACCAAGCACGGCGAGATCAAGATCGTGGACTTCGGGCTGGCGAAGGCCAACAGCCAGCTGGAGAAGAGCGAGCCGGGGATCATCAAGGGGAAGTTCTCGTACCTGTCGCCCGAGGCGGCGATGGGGCAGGACGTCGACCTGCGGACGGACATCTTCGCGGTCGGGATCATCCTCTGGGAGCTGCTCGCCGGTCAGCGGCTCTTCCTGGGAGACACCGACTTCCAGACGGTCAAGAGGGTGCAGACCACGCAGGTGCCCAGCATCTCGCAGATCAACAAGAAGGTGCCCCCGGAGCTCGAGCGCATCATCGTGCGCGCGCTCGCGCGCGACCCGGCGAGGCGCTACCCGACGGCGCGCTCTCTGGGCATGGAGCTGTCGAAGTTCATGTTCAAACACGGCGTGCCCGTGAGCACGTTCGACATCCAGACGCTCGTGCAAGGGGCGATGAAGGAGCGGCAGCGCCACCGCCCGCCCCAGGCCAGCATCATCGACAAGCTGATCGAAGAGGCGCTCTTCGAGTTCACCTCGCTGACCGACGACAAGGCCGCCCCGGCGCGCGGCGCGAAGCCGATCGACGCGCTGGCCATCGGGCTCGACTCCCCCGAGGGGCGAGGGTCGTGGCGGCCGTCGGGCGGCGCCGAGCCGATCGACACGATGTCGCTGGGCGGGCCAAGGGCGTCCCCTGCGGGCGGGGCCGGCTACGTCGACGTCGGCTCGTGGGTCGACGAGATCGCGCTGGGCGAGGTGTCGCCGGGCGACGCGCTGCGCGCCTCGCTGCCGGCCGGCGTCAGCGAGGGCAACCTCGCCGCCCTGGAGGAAGACGGGGCGAGGCTGTCGTCGTCGTCGGCCTTGCCCCTCGTCCCTCGCTCGGGCAGCACCGGCGCCGTTCCGGTCGCCGCCCCGTCCGCCGCCACGCTCGCCGCGCAGGCGTCGGACCGGAAGACGGCGAAGATCGGCGCCGTCGTCGCCTTCGTCGTCGTCCTGGTCGCCGGCGTCGCCGCCTGGTTCTCGCACCTGATTCGGCATCAGTGAGGGATTGAACAGGGAGGGGAGGAGAGAAGGAGCAGTGAGTTCTGGCTTCAGAGGTTCACTGCTCCTTTCGCTCCTCCCCTCCCTGTTGATCTTTTCCTGCGCGTCGCCTCGGAAGCCGACGCCGCCCGTGACCCCGCGCCCCGGTCCGTGCCTCGAGGGGATGGCGCTGATCGACGGGCGGTTCTGCATCGATCGCTGGGAAGCGTCGCTCGTCGACGAGGCCGGGGGCGCCGGGGCTCCGTTCTCGCCCTACGAGACCCCGGAAGGCCGCCGCGTGCGCGCTGCCTCCGCCCCGGGGGTCGTGCCGCAGGGGTACGTCTCGCGCGACGAGGCGGACCGGGCCTGCCGGGAGTCGAACAAGCGCCTCTGCCGGGAAGACGAGTGGGGCCAGGCGTGCGCCGGCGCCCAGCGTCGCAAATTTCCCTACGGAGATGCGCGCAGCAAGGGCGCGTGCAACGACTCGGGCATCTCACCGCTGCACGCCTTCTACCCGGAGGCGCCGGAGACGTACCGCGCCGGGCCCATGAACGACCCGCGCCTCAACCAGCAGCCGGGCACCGTCGCCAGGACGGGCGAGTACGCTCGCTGCACGAACGAGTACGGCGTCTTCGACATGGTGGGCAACCTGCACGAGTGGGTCATGTCGCAGCGGCCGACGTTCCGCGGCGGCTACTACCAGGACACGCACCTGAACGGCGACGGGTGCGCCTACCGCACGACTGCCCACGCCTCCTGGTACCACGACTACTCCACGGGATTCAGGTGCTGTGCGGATCCGCGTGGGTAGCCCCCACCCCGGCCCTCCCCCCGGTTTCGGGGGAGGGTGGTGGCACTCGACGCGGGGGACCACCGGTCGGTTGGGAGCGCCGGCGGCGGAGTGTGAGACGGCGAGCCTGAAGCGAGCGGGGACCTGTGCACGGACGGGTGCGTGTTCGAGCGTCCCGGTGGCGCGCTCAAACTCCAATGCTTCCGACCGTCCGGGTGGGGAGGCCGTCGCGGAGAGAAAAGCCGGCAGAGACGAGCTGTTGATCACGCAGCACCCCAGTTGTTTGGCTGCCGCCACGCCCGCTGCGTCCCATGGACTCTTCGCCCACCCGTGGCCCCTCGCCTATCCCGCACCCGCGGCAGCACTGCCCGCGGATGTCGTGTTACGCGGAAGTTCACGAGGCGGATGAGCGACGTTCGTCGCCCTTCTCCTTCCCGAATGACGAACTCCTGAAACCCGCAACCGCTGGTCCAACGCGCGCGCATCGAACCGGCGACCTGCCCGTCCTCCGAAGCACGCCGCGGGCCACGCGCGCTCCTCGCCGATTCGCCTCCGGCCGCCCGGGCCGGGCTGTCCCCGGACGGCGCCCACCTAGCCCAGGACGGCCCCCGCGCTACGCGACAACGCCTCGGGCCACCCTCCCCGAAACCCGGGAGGGCCGGGGTGGGGGCTCACGACAGCACCCGTTCAGGTCCTAAGGTTCACTGGACATCGACCGGTCTCGGAAGGTTCCGAGGCGCACTTTGCGCGACCTACAGTAAGCCGCGGAGAACTTGCCTCAGAGCCGGTCGAGAGCGAGCGATGGCAAGGAGGCGATCGAGGCGTATACCGTACGCCGCAGCGAGCCGACGCAGCCAGCGCGAAGCTCTGGGCCGGCTATGGGGCGCGTTCTAATCGCAGTACAGCTCACCCGCCTGGACGCGGCAGTCGCTGCGGCTGCAGTCGCGCTTCTTCACGTACTTGTTCGTCTCGCACATGAGCTCCGCCTTGTGGTCGGCCGCGCACGCGATGCGCCGGGGCTGATCGCACGGGTCGCCTTCCACGGCCACCGCGTCGTCGCAGTCCACCTTCCGGCTCTCCCGCTCGATGCGGCAGCCGTCGGTGCCCCTGCACGACGACGCCGGAGCGAGCGCGTTTCCGTCGCACACGAGCATCGTCTTCCGGTCGACCGAGCAGGCGTACGTACCTTGCAGGGCGCACGGGTCGCCCGGCTCGCCGAGCGTCGTGTCGCAGTGAACGCTGCGATCGCCGAGGACCTGGCAGCTCTCCGGCCCGCGGCAGTCGCGCCAGAGGCCGAACCTGCCCTCCTTGCATACGAGGGCCCTGGAGCGGTCCGCGGAGCACGCGTAGTCGAGGGGGGGGTTACTCGGGCAGGGATCGCCCTCGGCTGCCAGAGTATCGTCGCACTCGTAAGCGTCGCCGCTCCGCGCGCAGCCGTGGTCGCCCTTGCAGGGGACCTCGAGCCACGCGCCGGAGGTGCACACGAGCGCCCGCGACGGGGTGGCGCAGCTGAGCTGGTCGGGCACGCGGCACTTCTCGCCGGCGACGGGGCGCGCCCGGCAACCGGTGGCGAGCAGGGCCGCGGACGCGAGAGCGAGCAAGCGCAAGAGACCTCGACGACCCGGGGAATCCACGCGGACCCGGCCGATGGAACCCCACTTCTCCCGTGGCGTAAAGGACGGCGGCTCGTCCGCACCTCGGGCGTATGCTCGCGGCCCGGAGGTGATCGTGGAAACCACAGCCAAGGGAAGGTCAAGGACAAGCAGGGCGTGCGCTCCTGGATCGACGAGGAGCTCGCCCGGTCGGCGCCCGTTGCGGTGGTGCCGGCCCACGGTCCGCCGTTCCTCGGCCCCGACCTCGTGGCGACCACGAAGGCCCTCCTCGCGCAGATGTAGGCCACGGGCGGCGCTCGCGGTGAACGACGACGCTCGTGCGAAGGGGTCGCAAGGTCATGGGATGCGTTCTACGCTCCGTAGCCAGCATGACCGAAGCCCCCACGCAGCCCGTCGCTGCCGAAGCGCCAGAAGCTGCCGAAGCACCTGAAGAGAAGCCCCGCTGCGCGTGCGGCACGGACCGCGACAGCAAGTACTCCGTGGTCGACCGCGACTACTCGTTCCTCGGCACGCTCTACCTGCTCTGGGGCGGGACGTCGGTGCCGCGGAAGGTCACCTTCCGCTGCGTGAAGTGCGACAAGGCCTTCGAGTCGTCGACCCGCCCGTCGGTGTGCCGCAAGCACATCATGTAGGTCACAGCTCGTCGGCCAGCTTCCTCGCGGCTTCCAGCCGCTCGATCGCGTCGAGCAGCGCCTTGCGCTGCGTCTGGGCTTCCTCGACGACCTCCTTCGGCGCGCGATCGACGAAGCCGCGCGCCCCGAGCTTCTTGTCGAGCGCCGCCAGATCCTTCCGGGCCTTGCCGATCTCGCGATCGATGCGGGCAAGCTCGTCTTCCCTCGTCACGAGGCCCTTGAGCTCGACGAGCACCTCGATCGGACCGCGGACGCTCGGCACGACGCTCACGGTCGTCCCGGGCTGACGTTCGCCGCCCGGGGTCTCGAAGGCCGGCTGGCCCTTCGTCCTGACCAGGATCCGGATCGCCCCGGCGTGCTCGCCGAGGAAGGACAGGACCTCCGGGCTGGCGGACCGCACGCGCACCGACACCTCCGCCTTGTTGTCGATCGAGTGCTCGCTGCGCACCGTCCGCGCCGCCGAGATCACCTGCTGGAGAGTGTCCATCCACGCGCCGTTCCCGGGGTCGAGCGCGCCCGCTTCGCTCTCCCTCGTCGGGAAGGGCCCGAACGCGACGCTCACCTTGCGCGAGCGCGGCTTAGGGACGCGCTGCCACAGCTCCTCGGTGATGAACGGCATCAGGGGGTGCATCAGCCGCAGGGACCCCTCGAGGACGTACGCGAGCGTCTCGCGCGTCTCGGGCACGAGGTCGGGCCGGGCGAAGGTCCCGTCCGGCTGCGCGCGCAGGATGGGCTTCACCAGCTCCAGGTACCAATCGCACAGGTCGTTCCAGAAGAAGCGGTACGCCGCGAGCGCGGCCTCGTCGACGCGGAACGCCTCGAGCCCCTCGTGGGCCACCTTGCACGCCTCCGCGAAGCGCGACCGGATCCAGCGGTCGTAGAAGCCCTTCGGCGCCGCGGGGCGCTCCGGCCACGCGAAGTCGCCCAGCAGGTCGAGCGAGAGGCGCGTCGCGTTCCAGATCTTGTTCAGAAAGTGGCGGTTGCCCTCGATGCGCCTGGGCGCCAGCGCGATGCGCTTGTTGCTCGGTGGGTACGTCGCCAGGGTGAAGCGCACGGCGTCGGCCCCGAACGCCGGGAACCCGCTGCCCATCGCCGCGGCCGAAGGGTAGGCCTTCTTGAACCTAGCGAGCGCCTCGGCCTCGGGCGCGCCGGGGAGCGTCTTCTTGACCATCTCGGCGAACGTCGTCCCGTTCACCAGATCGAGCGGATCGATGACGTTGCCCTTCACCTTGCTCATCTTCTCGCCGGTCTCGTCGACGATGAGGCCCGAGAGCAGGACGCGCCGGAACGGCACCTCTCCCGTGAAGTGCAGCCCGAACATCATCATGCGGGCGACCCAGAAGAAGAGGATGTCGTAGCCGGTCTCCAGGTCGCTCGTCTGCCGCGGGTTGGTCGGGTAGAACCGTGCCAGGGCCGGCGTCTTCTCGGGCCAGCCCAGCGTCGAGAACGGCCAGAGCGCGCTCGAGAACCAGGTGTCGAGCACGTCCGGGTCCTGCGTCCACCCCTCGCCGCACTCCGGCGGCCGCTCGCGCGCGACCCGGATCGCCCCGTCGGGCCCGTGCCACGCGGGGATCTGGTGGCCCCACCAGAGCTGCCGCGACACGCACCAGTCCTGGATGTTCTCGAGAAAGTGGTCGTACGTCTTCGTCCACTCGGCGGGGATGATGAGCGTCCGGCCCGAGTGCACCGCCTCGAGGGCCCGGTCGGCCATCGTCCGCATCTTCAGGAACCACTGCGTCGAGATCATCGGCTCGACGACGCCGCCGGAGCGCTGGCAGCGCGGCAAGGTGAGGGTGTGCGCCCTGGCCTCCCGCGCGAGCCCCTTCTCCTCGAGCGCGCGCTTCACGGCGCGCCGCGCGTCCTTGCGGTCCATGCCCGCGAACCGGCCGGCGCTCGCGTTCAGCGTCCCGTCCTGGTTCAGGACGTTGATCTCCTCCAGGCCGTGGCGCTTGCCCGTCGCGAAGTCGTTGAAGTCGTGCGNNGGGTCGACGAGGATCGCGTCGGTGATGATCGGGAACGTGCGGTCGACGAACGGGTGACGGACGCGCTTGCCGTGCATCGCCGTGTAGCGCGGGTCGTCCGGGTGAACCGCGACGGCGGTGTCGCCCAGCATGGTCTCGGGGCGCGTGGTAGCCACGACGATCTCGCCGCCGCCCTCGACCTCGTACGCGAACTCGAAGAGCTCGCCGTTGGCGCCCTCTTCGCTGTCGACCTCGAGGTCGCTCAGCGACGTCATGCACTCCGGGCACCAGTTGATGAGCCGCGTGGCGCGGTACATCAGCCCCTGCTCGAAGAGGAGCACGAACGCCTCGGTGACCGCGCGCCCCATGTCCGGGTCCATCGTGAACCTGGAGCGCGACCAGTCCGGGCTCGCGCCGAGGACGCGCTGCTGCATTGCGATGCGGCCGCCGCTCTCGGCCTTCCACTTCCACACTCGCTCGATGAACGCCTCGCGCCCCAGGGCGTGCCTGTCGGTGCCCTCGCGCGCGAGCTGCCGCTCGACGACGAGCTGCGTGGCGATGCCCGCGTGGTCGATCCCCGGCTGCCAGAGCGTGTTGTAGCCGCGCATGCGGTGCCAGCGGACGAGCGCGTCCTCGAGCGTGCAGCGCTGGGCATGCCCCATGTGCAGGCTGCCCGTGACGTTGGGCGGGGGCATGGGCACCACGTACACGTCGCGCGTGTCCGCCGGCGAGTCGCTGGCCGCGAACACCCCGTGCTTCTCCCAGAACTCGTACCAGCGAGGCTCGACCCTGGCCGGCTCGTACGGCTGGTCCAGGGCGGCGAGGGCAGGCGAGGCGTCGGTCGTCATCGCGCCCCGTGGTTAGCACGGGCCTGCGCACTCCCGCTCTCGGTTCAGTCCTTCGTGAGGCGCGCGATCTCTTCCTGGATGAGCGTCTCGGCCAGCACCGGGACGACCTCCCAGACCACTCGCTCGACCACCTCGCGCGAGAGCGCCAACACGGCGTCGACCTGCTGCGCCGTGAGGCCGAGAGTCTTGAGCTTCTCTGCCATCTGGCCGTTCACGGCGGGCGCTGCGGAGGCCGCCGGGGCCGCAGGAGTTGCAGGCGGCGCCGCAGCGGGCGCGGGGGCAGGAGCGGGCCGCGGGGCCGGACGCGAACCCATCGGCTGCGTCAGGAAGCCGGGAGGCGCGATCCGGGTCGACGAGGGGGGCTGGGGCGCCGTGGGCGGCCCCTCGAACGCCATGGTGTGCATCCGCGGGGCCGGCCCGCCGGGCTTCACGGGCGCGGCGGAGAAAGGCTGCACGGGAACGCGCGAGCCGGCGACGGCGGGCGAGCCCGCGTGCGGCATGGCGGGCCCCGCAGACACGGCCGCGGGCGCCGGCGCGACGCCCTGGCTGGACTCTCGCGCGAGGAGCGCCTTCTTGACCTTGTCGATCAGCGCCTGCGTATCGAAGGGCTTATCGATGTAGTCGTCGACCCCGGCGTCCTTCCCGCGATTGGCGTCGTACGGGGCGTGGCGGCTCGCCATCAGGATGACCGCCAGGCGCCCGTCGCGGGCGCGCAGGTCCTTGGCGAGGGCGTAGCCGTCGTCGGCGCCGAGGGAGGTGTCGATCACGGCGGCGGTGGGCTCTTCGCGCATCTTGGCCACGGCGTTCGCGGCGTTGTCCGCCGTAAGCACGCGAAAGCTCTCGCCGGCGAAGGTGATCTCGAGCACCTCGCGCATCGTGGCGCTGTCATCGACGGCCAGCAATGTCTTGGACACCGGCTTCTCCAGTCCGCAGTATTACGCGGCGATGCGCTCTATGCTAACGGACCTTTAGCTCGAAGTGTCAAGCAAGATGCCTGCGCCGCCCGAGCTCGAAGGGCCTCTGGACCGGGCCGTGCGGGCGCTCTTCGGCACGAGCTGGGGCAAGGCGAGGGCGTGGATCGCCGCCGGGAAGGTGAGCGTCGGAGGCCAGGTCGTCCTGGATGCCACGGCGCGCGTGCGCGCGGGCGACGAGATCGCGTTCGACGAGGGGGCGCGCAGGCCGCGCGGCGGCGAGCTGCGGGACGAGGACGTTCTGCACGTCGACGCGCAGGTCGTCGTGGTGGCCAAGCCGGCCGGGGTGAGCACCATCCCGTACGACGACAGCGAGACCGACACGCTCGACTCGCGGGTGAGGGCGTGGCTCGAGCGGCGCCGGCTGGTCCCCCGCGGCGCCCGGCCGAGCCTCGGCGTCGTCCACCGGATCGACAAGGAGACCAGCGGCCTGGTCGTGTTCACGCGGACCTGGCTCGCCAAGCAGAGCCTGACGGGGCAGTTCAGGCGCCACACGGTGCACCGGCGCTACTTTGCGATCGCCCACGGCGCAGTGATCTCGCGGACGCTGCGCAGCGTGCTCATGGAGGACCGGGGCGACGGCCTGCGCGGCTCGGCCCGCGGCCGCGCGGCGCCCGTGCAGGGGCGAGAGGCGGTGACTCACGTCGAGTGTCTCGAGGCGCTCGATGGGGCAACGCTCATCGCGTGCCGGCTGGAGACGGGGCGGACGCACCAGATCCGCATTCACCTGAGCGAGACGGGGCATCCGCTCGTGGGCGAGCGGGTCTACACGCGTAAGTGCCTGGGCACGCTGCTGCCGGCGCCGCGGCTGATGCTGCACGCGGCGGAGCTGGGGTTCGTGCACCCGGTGACCGAGGCGCAGGTGCGCTGGGAGCAGGGGATGCCGGCGGACATGGTGGAGGTGCTGGGGAGGTTGAGGGGCGGAGGCTGAGATCGACCGCGACCGCGACCCCGACCTCGAGCGGCAACGGCGAACACGGCCCCGGCCGCGCCCGCCGTGCCGACCCCCGGCAAGCCGGCGTGACGAAAAATGGAATGCAGTAAAGAACCGAGAGCGCATCGCCAGCATCGCACGACTGGCGCGCCAGTATGAGTTGGAGTATGCATTGGAGCATGGAACGCGTCACCGCTACCCTCGACGAAGAGACCGTTGCCAAGATTCGTCACGTGGCCGGCCCGCGCGGCGTGTCGAGCTTTCTCAATGTCGCCGCGCGCGAGCATCTTGCGCGCCTGGAGTTGCGGGGGCTACTCGACGAGCTCGACGAAAAGCACGGCGCCGCGCCGGCGTCTGTCCGGGCCGAGATCGCTCGCGACGCCCGCCGCATCTTCCGCAAGCGATGAGGCGATCCTCGAAGCGGAAGCGGCAGCGGGACGGGGGGCCCCGGTGCGTGCTGGATAGCGGTGGTCTGACCGCGCTCGTGGGCGGCTCCCAGCGCGCCCGAGTGTGGTTGCGATGGGTGATCGAGCACGACGGCTCGGTCTGCGTGCCCACCCCCGTCCTCGTGGAGAGCACCACGGGCGACCCGGGGCGCGACGCCGAGGTCAACCGCGTCCTCGGCGTGCTTCAGCGCGCCGCGAGCGTGCTCCAGGCGCCCGACGAGTCGACGGCGCGTCGCGCCGGGCGCCTCCGCTTCGCGGCGCGCTCCGATGACGGGATCGACGCGCTGGTCGCCTCGGCCGCCGTTGGCGACGGGTCCGCGGCGGTCGTCCTGACGTCGGACCCGGACGATATGAAGGTGCTGCTACAGCGCGAGCCGCACGTGAGAGTTCGAACGGTCTGAGCGGGGCCGCGCCCGCGCCCGCGCCCTCTAGAAAGCCACGACCCTCGCCCCACCCCCGACGTCCACCGCCCGCCTCAGCGCGGCGTGGTGCACCTTCTTCGCCCACCGGATCGCCGCCACGATCGTGTCCCGCCGCAGCGCTACCGCTCGCCCCGCCGCGCCCTCCAACGGGCGGATCACCATCGAGGTCCTGCAGACCCCCCTCGACGAGACCTCGGCCGGCTCCGGGGCGCGGGCGGGGGGACTACGCCGAGGTGCGCGTCACCGACACCGGCGTCGGCATGGACGCCGCGACGCGTGCGCGCGCGTTCGAGCCGTTCTTCACGACGAAGCCGGGGGGACGGGCCTCGGGCTCGCGATGGTGCACGGGATCGTTCACCAGCACCGGGGGTTCTTGCGCGTCGAGAGCCTGCCCGCGCGTGCATGGGATCGACGCGGTCGTCGCTGTCCGCGCTGAGCAGGAGCGTCGGTCGTACTCGGCGCGCGTGAGCCTGCGCGGCGTGGGGGGAGGAGCGAGGGCGCCGGCGGCCATGGCGTGAAGAGTGTAGCGCGCGGGCGAGAGCGGATCACACATCGTGGCGGTTCAGCTCTTTCGCGTCCGCCGCAGCCCGAGCATCACCAGCGACAGCATCCCGATCCCGACGAACGTCGACAGCGCGTCCATCCCGAGCATGCCCGCCCTCGGCGCCCACGCCCGCTCGGGCATCAGCGCCTTCATGCGGTCGTAGCCCCACCCGTCGAACCAGGTGACATACGAGATGGCGAGGTTCGACGCGCCGACGTACAGCGCGAGCTGCGTGGTCACGCCCTCGCGCTTGCCGAGCAGCTCGAGGATGAACGCGTAGAACGCGGCGAAGCAGAGGCCGTTGGCGAACTGGTAGCCCAGGCAGCCGACGGTGAAGGCGACCGGGGTGGCCGGCCCGAGCGCCATGCCGGCGGCGCACAGGGCCGTCACGGCGCCGCAGGCGATGTACGCCAGCCGGCGGTTCATGCGGTCCGCCAGGTATCCGCCCGCGAGGGCGCCCGCCGCGCTGACGACGCCGCCGAGCAGGCCCGTGACGACGTACACGAGGCGCTCGGCCGACGCGTCGTCCGGGGCGTAATCGCGGGCCAGGGCGCTGAAGAGGTTCGTGAGGGCGCCGGTCCCGACGGGCGACAGGCAGATGAGCATCCCCGTCCAGCCCTCGCGAGACCGGAGGGTGCGGGCGACCTCCTCGAGCAGATCCGTGATCAGGTGCAGCGCGCTGCGGCGGGGCAGGGGAGCCTCGTCGATGAAGACAGCGGGGATACCGCCCGCGAGACACGTCGCGGCCAGCGCGATCGCCGTGGTCCTCGGCGACAGGTGGATGAGCATCCACGCGACGAGCGACCCGCCGACCGCGGTGCCGACGAGGTTCCCCGACGTCTGCCACCCGGACGCCGCGCCGCGCCGGTCGTCCGGCACCGTGACCGCCATCAGGGCGAGCACCGCGGAGCTGCTCGTGGCGACCGCCGCCTGCGCGAGGAACAGGACGCCGGCGTAGACCCAGAGGAGCGAGACCGGCCCGAGGTGCTCGGTCGTGCTGGGCGGGATGAGCGCGGTGAGCGCCAGGCAGAGCGCGGTGGCGGCGATGGCCCCCAGGAACCAAGAGCGACGCCGGGGGCCGGAGTCGAGCGCCGGGGACCAGAACAGCTTGATGACGTGCGGCAGCTGCGCGACGCCCGTGACGGTCGCGACGAGGGTCATGGGGACGCCGCGGGCGCGGAGGACGAAGGGAACGGCGACCGACGCGAAGCCGACGGTGAGGCCGAAGGGGAGGGTGAGGATGGCCCACCAGGGAGGCGCGAGGTGGCGCGCGGCGGGGGCCGGGGAGGGCACGGTGCGGTTGTACCGCGGTTCGACTAGGCGAGGGTCGGGGTCGAGGTCGGGGTCGGGGTCGGGGTCGGGGTCGGGGTCGGGGTCGAGGTCGAGGTCGCGGTCGAGGTCGCGGTCG
>PLYU01000221.1 GCA_003153495.1 Myxococcales bacterium | reverse complement strand
AACGGCGTCCGTGCAGGGGGTACGGCATGTCGGCGCGACGTCGCCCCAGGGCCACCGGCGAACGGCAGGGCCGCGGGCTGCCAGCAGCCACTGGCGCTCGTCGGGTAGAGCGGCTCCGAGCCACGCGCAGTATCGCATGGCCTGGGAGGGCGTGGCGCACGTCAGAGGCAGCGCATCCCCCCCCTGCAACGCGCCGGTCGCTGCACGAGGCAACGCAGCCTGGGAATCCGCGCACTCTTGTGTTATCAGAGAAGGCGCCGAGCACACACCGGCGCCAACGCACGCTTGGTAGTCGCGTACGCGGATCGGCTCTCCTGTGATGCGAAACGCGGCGACGGCGTAACTCTGGGTTACGCGGCCGATCGCGTAGCCAGCGGCAACTTTGCTGGAGGCGATGTCAATGCGAGGCGGAATCTGGTCCGCGCGCACTCCCGGGGGGCCCGGAACGCGACCGCACGCGCCTCCACCCAGCATTGCGAAGACGACAGCGCCGCCCATGCGGGACAGACGACCAAGACGAGGATTCCCTTGTTTCATGTACGTTCTCCGGGCTCGAGCGGTCATGGACATGGATGCGCGGCTGGCATGTCGAAGTGGACGTTGCGCGCGGGTGCATTGGGGTCCTGCGTCATAACGAAGAATCCTCCACCGCCGGTCGCGGCGTATCGAATGCAATTGCCCTCGGCACCGAGCTGGGCATCGGGACAGTACGGTGTCTGGGACGCCACGATGGTCCACGGGGGATCGACCCACGCCACGAACGGGACTGCGGACGGTGGATACAGATCGAATCCGATCCCGTAGACGAACCCCGCCGAGGGGCACTGCAACTGGCACCTGGCGTCGGTCCCGGGAGCTTCCGGCGTGCGTACGACGACCGGGAGGTTTTTGTCGAAGTTGGCGCTCATGACGATCTTTGGGCCGCATGTCGTTTCGGCACAAAGAGCGGTAGACATGGCCGGGCACCGCGAATCGCATTGCAGCACGATGAACGTGCTCGACTGCGACGGGCAGGGATCCGATTGAGGCGGTGCGTCCGGCGAACCCGGCGAGGCGGATCCGTCGAGCACGTCTTGGCGGGCATCGGATTCAGGGGTTGCATCCGATCGCTGGCCTCCATCGGTGGTCAGTCCGGACTCGCCGTCCGCTGCGGCACCGGCGTCCTGGGCCAGGACACACTGCCCCTGGAAGAAGGTCGTGCCGGGTCCACATGGCGTGGACAAGAGGGGCGTCGGGCTTCCAGAGCAGGCCACGGCAACGCCCAGGATGCTCGTCGCAGCCGCGATGCTGCGACGACGGATCACTCGTTGGTCTTGAGTCATTGCGGTCCATTCCTCACGACGGGCACAGGAATCATCTCCTCCACGACGTCCCCGTTCCCCTCTCCCCCGCCAAACCCCTTCCCCAGGTCGTCCCAGGCCCCGACGATGCCCCCGCTCGGCCCGAGCGGGCTCGCCGCGAGGGCGGGCCGCCGCTGATCGCCCACGCGGTGGGCCGCCTGTCGCGGCAGCAGCAGCTCGGAACCCCCTGCACCCCACGAGGGCGCGGTTCCGCTCCACCCCATCGGCTGGAACCAGACCTGCTCGCCCGCCGGATCCGCCTGCACCCCGGCGCTCCACCACGCGACGTACACGCTGGTGCCCACGCGGACGGCGCTGGGGGCCGAGTGCGTGAGCGTCGCCGCGGCGCCTTCGACCGTGGCGCTGATCGGCACGTCGCTCCCGGTGACCGGGCCGGACGCCTGCAGGCCGAGCACGGCGTACTGCAGCTTGGACGACGCGTTGGGCACGCCGGAGTCGGCCGGGGCGACGCCGACCGGATACACCGCGAGCAGGTGGCTCGCGTCGAGCTCGACGAGCGCGATCTTGGTTGTCACCGACGGCGGCAGGAAGGGCGGCCCGATCGTCCAGTCGGTCGACCCGGTGTGCACGCGGATCTGCTCGAGCGCGCTGGCGTCGTCGCGCCAGGCGGCGGCCCAGGATGTCTCGAAGTTGGCGAGGGTGACGTCACCCTCGATGTCCGTGGTGGCCGCGAGCGTCTGCTCGTTCGAGGTCGGGTTGAGGGCGCCGTCGAAGGTGCGGAAGCGCAGGTCGGGGCCGGTCTGCTGGTTCGAGGTGTCGGTCCAGGCCACGACGAGCGAGGTCCCCGTCCAGAGCACGTCCGGCGCGAACTGCTCGTAGAGGGTGGTCGTGTTGGCGAACGCCGGCAGTCCGCCCGGCGTGAAGCCCGGGCCGACCAGGCGGATCGCCACGCCTCGTCCGTCTCCGTCGCCGTCGAGGTCGTTCCAGGCGGCCACGTACTGGTTGCAGGGCAAGCCCGCCACGACCGGGTCCCCGTCGTCGGTGACGATCGAGCCGGCGCTGATCGGGATCACGGCGCCCGTCGCCGCGCCGTGCCGGGTGAAGGTCGCCAGCGACACCGTGGGTGGCGACGCCACGTTCTCGAGAGCCACGACCCCGAACGTCCCGTCGCTGACGCCGATCGGATGCCGCCCGCCGCCGAGGGACCGCGAGCCATCGGCCAGTCCACCGTCCGCGCCGGTCTGGGCGACGTCGAGGAGATCGAGCACGCCGCAAGATGTCGAGCAGCCGTTGCGGCCGGTCGGCGCGGGGCTCTGGCCGCCCGGCCCCGGCGCGCACTTGCCCCCCTTGCACCGCTCGTCGGTGTTGCACCAGCACGCGGTACCGTCCGGGCTCGGCGCGCCGGTCGAGCACACCCCGTCGCTGGCGGGCAGGATCTCGCAGTCCGCGCTGTCCGCGCTCCCCGCGCCCGTGCAGGTCCCGGTGCACTGCGCCGCGAGGTTCACGCACTTGCCGCTGGAGCACTGCGAGTCTGCGGTACACAGGCACGCCGCGTGGGCGGCGTCGCACGTGCCGGTCGCGCAGAGGTAGTTCGTGACCGTCGTGACGGCGGGGATGCCCGGGCTCGCGACGACGCAGTCGAAGCCATCGATCGAAGAGGCGGGCGGATTGACGCCGCCCGTGCAGCCGCCCCCGGCCGCGGCACACGACAGGCTGTTCGCGCTGGCCCCGGACGTGACCACGGCGCACTTGCCGCTCTTGCACTGGCTGTCGTTGAAGCACGCGCAGATCGCGCCCGAGCCCGCGCAGCCGCCGCCGGGCGTGTTGCAGCCGCCGACCGCGCAGCCGTACGCGGGCACGACCGAGGTGAGGGCCGCGCACGTCTCGGCATCCGAGGACCCACTGGAGAGGCTGCAGCCGGCGGCGTGGTTGTTCCCCGTCCCCGCGGCGCTCT
>PLYU01000139.1 GCA_003153495.1 Myxococcales bacterium | reverse complement strand
ACTCGGCCTCTTTGCGAAAGTAGGGGGCCTCAGTGGGCTCCGATGTCCAGGCCACGGAGGCCGAACACTATTTCATAGCCGGTGCCGTTCTGGCCCGAGGCGATCGTGCTGTAGGTAATCGTGCATGTGCCGGTGAATGGATCGGACTCGGGAATCGAGATCGTCCCAGAGCCGTCGAGTCCGGCAGCGACTCCCCAGTCCTGCGGACAATCGATCGTCGCCGAGACGAGCCCCATGTACGCGATGTTGGTTTCGTACGTCACCACGCCGGACATCCCGGCTACCGCATCGATCGGCGTCACCACCCCGCCGCCTGAAATGATCGGATGGATCAAGTTGCAGCCCGGGTTGCCGCTGCAACCTGAAGCCCAGTTCGCTGATGAGTACCCGATCGTCGCTCCGCTGTCCGGCGGGGGAAAGCCGCGCGCCCCAGCCATTGGCGTGCCGTGGGGTGGCAGGTCCGTCGGCAGCGGGGGCAGCCCAGCATCGGAGACGTTGACCGAGGGCGGGGTAGAGTCCGTCGAGGAGGTGTCGGCAGACGCCGGAGGGATCACCCCCCGTGCGTAGACCGAAAGCGTTGCCGTCGTGTTGGCCAGGATCACGACGGGGAACTGCGAAGTGCCAGAAGTGCCATTCGGTATCGTCAGCGGCGCGATCCGCAGCACGCCGTTCGTCGCCGTGAGGATGACCGCGTCGACTCTCGTGGTGGTCGTCCCGGACGTCTTCGAGATCGTCATGTAGTAGGTGCCGTCCGCGAAATTCAGATCGGGCGACGTCTTCAGCACCATCCCGGTCACGATCGCCTCCGATCCGAACAGCGGATTGCCGTCGAGGCCCTCACCCACGGAAATGGTGAGTATCGGAGTTGGCGCCGAAGCCGTCGCCAGAAGGCGCACGGCTCCCGGCGATACGGAGGCGGTATGAAGGGTCTCGACGCTCGCCCCCGTGGCGATCTTCACCTCGTCGCAGCCGCCGGTGGCCCCGCCGGGAAACGCGTCAAAGGAAAGGGTCCCGGAAAAACCGCCGGTCGAGGGCAGCGAAATATCCTGAGGGGAAGTGCTCGGCGTCACGCAGACGACGTGCGCGTCCGTCGCCAGCGATGGCGTGCTGCCCGCACCCGAGCCGCTCGACGAACAACCAGGCGCCGCGAGCGCGCCCGCGACGATGACCGCGAATCCGCCGGCCGTGACCGGCAGGAGCGGCCCCGTTCGATGACCGACACCCACAGTGTTCTTCATTCGAGTTCTTCCTGACCCGGGCGCGCGGGTCGCCCGCACGCGCAAGACGTCTACTCACGTGGGGTACTCCGAGGGCGAGACATTGCCAAGAGCGGCTTGCGGTCGTCGGGGTGTCACTTGCGGGCGAGCAAGTGGGGGCCAGGTTGGACCGCGTTCCAGTGTGACTGGAGAGCCCAGAGGGCAACAGTTCCTCGTACGTCTCGCCTACGCTCGATGATGCCTTCGTGAGCCCCCCTCGACCCCGCCCCCCACCCCGACTAAACCACTCCTCCCGTGCCCGACTGGTCCTCCCTCCTTCGCCCCGAGCTCGCCGACCTCTCCTCGTACGTCCCCGCCGATCCCCCCGGAATCCACGTCCGCCTCGACGCCAACGAGGCCCCGCCCCACCCGTCGCCCGCCGTCCGCGAGGCCGTCGCTCGCGCCGTCGCCCGCACGCCCCTCGAGCGCTATCCGGACGCGCGCATGCGCGAGCTCAAGGCGCGCATCTCCGAGCGGACGGGGGCCCGCGAGGGCGAGCTGCTCGTCGGCACCGGGTCCGACGAGGTCATCTCGGTGCTGCTCACGGCCATGGCGCGGCCCCGCGAGAAGGCGCCGCGCGCCGTGGTGCTCGCGCCGACGCCGACGTTCGTCATGTACCGTGTCACCGCCCGCGCGCACGGTCATCACATCGTCGAGGTGCCGCTCGACGCGAGGTGGGATCTGGACGTCGGCGCGATGAAGCGCGCGCTCGAGATGGCGCAGCCGAACGTCGTCTTCATCGCGAGCCCGAACAACCCGACGGGCACGCGCATGAGCGACGACCGTGTCCTCGCCGTCCTCGAGGCCGCTCCGGGCTCGCTCGTCGTGGTCGACGAGGCGTACGCCGACTTCGCGGGCGAGTCGGTGCGCGGGTGGCGCGAGCGCCACGCGAACCTGGCGGTGCTGCGGACGCTGAGCAAGCTCGGCCTCGCGGCGCTGCGCGTGGGGTGGCTCGAGGCGGACGAGGCGCTGGTGCGCGAGGTCGACAAGGCGCGCCAGCCGTTCAACGTCAGCGCCACGAGCCAGGCGGCGGCCGCGGCGGTGCTGGCCGAGGCGTGGGGCGACGTGATGTCGCACGTCGACTCGATCGTCCGCGAGCGAGACCGCGTCGCGGCGGCTGCCGCCGCGCTGCCCGGCGTGGACGTGGCGCCGAGCCGCGCCAACTTCCTGTGGCTGTCCACCCCGCGCCCGGCGGTCGAGGTCTACCAGGCCCTGGCGGCGCGCGGGGTCCTCGTCCGCAGCTTCCACTCGTCGGCGGGGCGCCTCGCCAACCGGCTGCGCGTCACCGTCGGCTCGGCCGCAGACAACGATCGCTTCCTCGAGGCGTTCGCGCAGGCCGTGAGCGCCTGATCCGATGCGAGAGCTCGCGGTGGCGGCGCTCGTCCTTGCCGCGTGCGTCCCCGGGCCCGCGGTCCAGCGCGAGTACGGCGGGCGCGTCCTGGAGGGGCGGTACGTCGAGCCCGCGGCGTACGCGGCCTTCCTGCGCGGGGCGGTCGCCGAGGCGGCGGGCGACGCGAAGGGCGCCGTGGCGGCTTACGAGGAGGCCGCGCGGCTCGACCCCGGCGGTGCCGAGATCCGCGACCGCATCGCGGCCGTACGGCGGTTCGGAGGGGGCCCGGCGCCGGCGGCTGCCTGGGGCGCCGGGTGCGACGGGGCGACCCGCGAGGCCCTGGTCGCGCTCACCGCGACCGCGCGCGATCAGGTGGTCGCGTGGGACGCGCTCGCGACGTGGGCCCAGGCGCACGGGGAGGTGGCGCTCTGGGGCCAGGCGCTGGCGCGGCTGGCG
>PLYU01000230.1 GCA_003153495.1 Myxococcales bacterium | reverse complement strand
CACCGCTGCTCAATACGGTAAGACCGTGACCTTCATGCCCTAGCCCCTGTTCGGCGACAACGGCAGCGGCATGCACGTGCACCAGTCGATCTGGAAGGACGGCAAGCCCCTCTTCGGCGGCGACGGGTACGCAGGCCTCTCGGATACGGCGCTGCACTACATCGGCGGCGTGATCAAGCACGCGAAGTCGATCGCCGCGCTCACCAACCCGACCACCAACTCGTACCGGCGCCTGGTGCCGGGCTTCGAGGCACCGGTCAACCTCGCTTACTCCAGCCGCAACCGCTCGGCGAGCTGCCGCATTCCGATCACGGGCCCGAACCCGAAGACGCGCCGTGTCGAGATCCGTTTTCCCGACCCCAGCTGCAATCCTTACCTCGCGTTCACCGCCATGTTGATGGCAGGAATCGACGGCATCCAGAAGAAGATCAACCCGGGCGATCCGCTCGACAAGGACATCTACGCGCTGTCGCCCGAGGAGCTCAAGGACATCCCGCACATGCCGGGCAGCCTCGAGGAGTCGCTGGACTCCCTCGAGCGCGACCACGAGTTCTTGCTCAAGGGCGACGTCTTCACGAAGGACGCGATCCACGAGTGGCTCGACTTCAAGCGCACCAAGGAGCTCAACCCGATCCGGATGCGCCCGACGCCGCACGAGTTCGTCCTCTACTTCGACATTTGACCGTCTGAAGGAGCGTCACACCGAGGGCCGGAAAGCGAGAGCTTCCCGGCCCTTCGTGTATCAGCGCCTCTCAGGTCGTCTTGGCGACGAACGACTTGCAGTAACCGGCGGGGTTGATCGTCCCCTTGACGACCTTGCACGAGCCGCACGCGCCCGGCTCGCCCGGAATGAACTGCTGGCAGCCGGAGCACGTCTTGCCCGGCTCGGTCGAGACGTCCACGTACGCGAGCGTCGTCCTGACCTGGTAGTCCGCCGCCGAGAGGCTCGTCGTGTCCGCGCACGACAGGGCCTTCGGCGCGCTCTTGCAGGCGGCCGCGCCGACCACCGCGAGCACGCCGGCAGCGCCGCGTTGAAGGACGTCTCGACGCAGAAGCTTCTCATCCATGGCTGTGCCCTCCTCGGGCGAAGGGTCTATCCGAGGTCGACGCGCGACGCGAGCGCCTTCATGGGTGTCACCGCGCGAGCAGCCACAGCGTGAGCACGCCGACCGCGATGCGGTACCAGCCGAACGGCTCGAGGCCGCGTGCGTGCAGGTACTTCAGGAAGCTCGCGATCACCGCCCATGCGACGAAGAAGGACACCACGAAGCCCGCGGCCAGCGCGGTGAGCCCGGTGTGCAGCTCCAGGACGTGCCGGGCCTTGTACCCCTCGTAGAGGGTGGCCGCGCCGAGGGTCGGGAGGGCGAGCAAGAACGAGAACTCGGCCGCAGTCGCCGTCGACAGTCCGGTGAGCTGCCCCGCGAGGATCGTGCACATGGCTCGCGACGCCCCTGGCCACAGGGAGACGCACTGTCCCACGCCGACGGCGAGGGCCCGCACCGGCGTGACGTGCTCCAGCCCGTCGGCCCCGCGCGAAGCGCTCCGCGCGCGCAGCCGCTCGACCACGATCATCACGACGCCGCCGGCGATGAGCGCCGCCGCTACCGGCACGGGCCCGAAGAGGTGCGCCTTGATCGTCTTGCGGAGCAGCAGACCCGCCGCGGCGGTCGGGGCGAAGGCGAGCGCGAGGGCGCCGAGGAGCCGGAAGGACCGGGGGTCGCGCGTGAAGAGGCCGCTGCCGCGTTCGGCCAGCAGGGTACGGTAGTGTGCGACGACCGCCAGGATGGCGCCGAGCTGGATCACGATCTCGAAGGAGGAGGTCGCCGGGTCGTCGTCGCTCAGGCCCAGGAGATGGCCTGCGAGGACCAGGTGGCCCGTGGACGAGACCGGAAGGTACTCGGTCAGGCCCTCGACGATGCCGAGGAGCACTGCGATAGAGAAGGGCATCTCAGGGGATGACGTACCACGCCCCTCCCGCTCCCGCGCGCATCATGTGGTGCAAAGTGGTTTGCCTCGCCGTCGAAGCTTTCCGACGGCGGCAGCGTCGCATACGCGTCTCGCTTCGAGTCCGGAGCGTTTCGTACGGTCAGGTGCCTGTTAGGCTTTTCCTCGGGGTACTACCGTCGGGCGGGTACCAAGAGAAGGAGCGAGAGATGCGCTTCACCGGACTGGTCTATACGATCGTGATGCTGGGAGCTTGCGCGGCGGCCGCTTGCGGCGGCGCCGAGGATCCCCTCGGGGGGCCCTACGGAGGCACGGCCACCGTGCCCCCGCCGACGACCGGCCCCAGCACGCTCGGCGGCTCGGGCTCTGGCTCCGGCAGCAGCGGCTCTTCTTCCACGGGTTCGAGCTCGGGCTCGAGCGGCTCGGCCAGCGGCTCGTCGGGCGGCACGTCCAGCGGCTCCGGTGGCTCGGGCAGCGGGTCGTCGACCGGCTCGACCAGCGGCTCGTCCACCGGCTCGCGCAGTGGCTCCTCGACCGGCTCGGTGAGCGGCTCGTCGACCGGCTCGACCAGCGGGTCGGGCAGCTCCGGCGGGAGCTCCGGGAGCAGCAGCGGCAGCACCTCCGGACCGCCCACCTGGACGATGCTCTTCAACAAGTACCTGACCATCGGGACCATCGGTAACTGCAACTTCTGCCACCCCGGCGGCTCTCCCTCGCAGCTCTACGGCTACCTGCAGGGGAGGGGATACGTCGGGGGCGCGAACCCCTCGCTCACCAGCCCTTCCAAGTCCTGCCTCTCTTGGTATGGTGGCAACATGCCCCAGGGCGGGCCGACGTCCAATGCGCAGGCGACCACGGACATGAACGCCTGGGCCGCCGCCGGGGGACAGAACAACTGACGAGTCTGCAGAGGACCTGATGGACCCCCGGATCGTGGCAGCTTCCGTTCTACTTGCCTTGACGAGCCTTGCCTGCAGCCACGTCGCTCCGTACGAGCGAGGCTTGCTGGCGCATCCGATGATGACCGCGGACGACCTCGAAGGCCCCGCCGCGGCGCACGTGCTGGCCGTCCACGAAGGGGCGACCGGGGGTGGTTCGCTGGCCGAGAGCGGCTGTGGATGCAACTGAGGCCGGGCGAACCTCAGGCATCCCTCGCTCGCCGGTCGCTCTCCTTCGCAGTCGCGACGTTCCTCGTCGCCACGGCGAATGCACGGCCTGCGATGGGCGCGTCCGACCCGGACGCACCCGATCGTCCGTCGACCGACTCGGCCGACACCGAGGGCAAGCGCGACAGGCCGCACGCCGGGCGCAAGGACGACCAGAAGCCCGAGGACACGGCGACCAAGCGCGCCTCGATCGAGCTGGCGGGCTACAACGACAGCGATCACGTGACCGTCGTCACGCCCTCGGTGGCCCTGGGCATCGAGAACGTCAGCGGCGCCTCGCTGCACGCGAACTACCTCGTCGACGTCGTCTCGGCCGCCTCGATCGACATCGTGTCCACGGCCTCTCCTCGCTGGGAAGAGGTGCGCCACGCCGGTGGCCTGTCCGCCGAGTACAAGCCCCACGACTTCGGCGTCGGCATCGGGGGGTCGGTCTCGAGCGAGCCGGACTACCTGTCGTACGGCGCCTACGCCACGGTGACCAAGGACTTCGACGAGAAGAACTGGACGCTCTTCTTCGGGTACGGATTCAGCCACGACACCGCCGGCCGCTGCGGCGCCGGGGGGCCCTGCACCCCGTTCAGCGTCTTCTCGCGTGACCTGCAGCGCGGCTCCTTCAACGGGGGAGTCGACTTCGTCGTCGACCGGGCGTCGCTCGCCTCGGTCACGGGGGACCTCATCATCGAGAGCGGTGATCAGTCCAAACCGTACCGCTACATCCCCATGTTCTCGGCGGCCGACGCCGCGAAGATCCCCGCGGGGGCGTCGATCGAGATCGTCAACGCCCACCGCCTCCCCGAGCGGCCGCTCGAGCAGCTGCCCCTGTCGCGCCGCCGCTTCGCGCTGACGGGCCGCTACGCGCGCCGCCTCGACGACTCGACCCTCCGGCTCGAGGAGCGCGTCTACGACGACTCCTGGGGGCTCATCGCGTCGTCGACCGACGCCCGGTGGATCTTCGATCTCGGCAAGCGCTTCGACGTCTGGCCGCACGCCCGCCTCCACGTGCAATCGTCGGTCAGCTTCTGGCAGCTGGCGTACGTGTCGGGCGCGGGGCCGGGCTGGAACCTGCCCGAGTACCGCACGGGCGATCGCGAGCTCGGCCCGCTCTACACGACCGAGGGCGGCTTCGGCATCAAGTGGTACCTCGGCACCGACGCGGAGCCTCGGCAGTGGGCCCTGCAGCTCACCGGCGACGCGATGTACACCTCGTACAGTAACGACCTCTATCTCACGAGCCGCACCGCCGTGCTGAGCGCCCTGCTCTTCGAGGGAGAGTTCTGATGCGCGGGTACCTGCCGTCGCTCCTCGCGGTCGCCGCCGCGGCCATCGGGCCGCTCGGGTGCGTCGACATCGTGCACACCGACCAGGTGCAGGCCCTGGGCGGCGAGGCCCCGGGAGTCGGGCCGGGCCCGACGCACCGGCCGGGACAGCCGTGTCTGGTCTGCCACGGCGGCCAGGGCCCGGCGTCGTTCCAGATGAGCCTCGGCGGGACCGTCTACGATACGCAGGGGCAGAGCGCCCCCGCGGAGGGCGTCCAGGTCCAGATCGAGGACATCACCGGTGCGTCCGTCACGGCGACCACCAACTCGGCCGGCAACTTCTTCGTCCCGCTCGACCAGTGGCAACCGAAGTTCCCCCTGCTGATGCAGGTATCGCGGGGGGGCGTCACTCAGCAGATGCTCACGTACTCCTCGCGCGAGGGCTCGTGCGCCGGATGCCACTCCAACCCGTCGGGCCCCAGGTCGCCGGGACCGATCTACGTGAACGCGAGCCAGAAGCCATGAAGCGATCGGTGTGGCTCGCTCTCGTCTCCGTCCACGCCCTCGTCGCGGCGGTCGCGGCGTGCTCCGCCGTGCCGGCGGACGCGCGCATCGGGATCCTCGCGCCGGACGACTCCGAGCAAGGCTTCGGTCCCGTCGCCGACTACCTCGACCATCGCTGCGGCTCGCTCGATTGCCACGGGCAGACCTCCCGCAATTTCCGCGTCTGGGGCTGCGAAGGGATGCGACTCAGCCCGACCGACGTCCCCCAGTGCAGCCGCAACCTCGGCGGCACGGCGACCACCCCCGACGAGCACCAGGCCACCTACCGCTCGCTGGTCGCCCTCGAGCCCGCCGTCATGAGCGCCGTGGTCGCGGGGCACGGCGCGCACCCGGAGCTTCTCACGTTCGTGCGCAAGGCTCGCGGCATCGAGTCCCACAAGGGCGGGTCGCTCATCACGCCCGGCGATTTCCAGGACCGCTGCATCACCTCGTGGCTCGCGGGGCAGACCGACCTCGACGAGGCCGGAGTCTCGTCGTGCAGGAGCGCGATAAGCTTCCCCACCTTCCCGGGCCTGGACGCTTCCACGGAATGACCATGAGCCGCCCCGCTCTCAGAAGCGCGCTGGTCGTCGCCGCGATCGCGCAGGCGGGCTTGCTCTTCGCGCAGCCCGCGCTCGCCGTCGACGCTCGCGCCGAGGCCGCGGCCAAGGCCGCCCTGAAGAAGGCCGCCGCCAGCTACCTGGCGACGAACTTCGCCGCCGGCGCCGCGGCGCTCGACAAGGCGGTCCGAGCCTGCGGGGCGAGCCGGTGCACGCCGGCGAGCAAGGCCGCCGTGCTGCGCGACCTCGGCACGATGCAGCTGCTCGGCGGGGGCAACGCCGCTGCGGCCAAGTCGTTCGCGGCGGCGCTCGCCCTCGAGCCCGACATCGAGCTCAACCCCGACTACGACGTGCCGAACGTGCGCGCCGCCTGGGAGGCCGCCCAGGGCGGCGGGTCCGCCGAGCAGCCGTCGGGCGACTTCACGCACACGCCGCCCGTCGAACAGAAGGTCGCGACGCCGCTCCCCCTCTACGTGAAGGCCCCGGCAGACGCCAAGGTCGCGCGCGTCATCGTGAAATACAAGGGCCCGAAGATGAGCGACTGGGCCAGGCTGGATCTGAAGCGCATGGGCGACGGATGGGCCGGAATGCTCCCGTGCGCCGACGTCACTTCCGGGACGATGCGCTACTGGGTGCAGGGGTTCGACGGCGGCGGCGATCCCGTCGCGAGCTCCGGCGACCCGAAGCACCCGTACACGGTGCCCATCCGGGACGAGATCTCGGCCGATCCCCCGCACCTGCCCGGCAGGCCCGCGCCCGGCGTGTGCCAGGACCTCGACGCGGAGAGCGCGCACGCGCGCCCGACCGCTGCGCCCGAGCGGCCGACCGAAGGGAAGGAGGCGACCGAGGCCGCCGTCGCCGACGAGACGGGCGACGCCGCGGAGCCCCGCGTCGATGCGGAGAAGCGGAGCAGCGGCGGAGAGGCTCCGTACGCACGGCTCTGGCTGGGGCTCGCAGGCACCGTCGACTTCATGTCGATGCCCGCGGGGACCAACCTCTGCAAGCTGGGTCAGGGCGGGGGGGTGGTCAACGCCTCGAACCTGTACTGCACGAACCCCGACGGCACCGACTTTCCCGGGCGCACCTCGGCCGGCCAGACCCAGAACAACGCGCTCATCACGACTCCGCCTCAGGCAGGTACGACCGCGGGGGCGGTCCAGAGCGGCAACGTTCGCGCGATGCTGACCCTCGACTACGCCCTCTCGCCGTCATGGCTGGTCGGGGGTCGGTTCGGCTACGTCCTCGACACGTACCCCGGCCAGGCCGCCGTCAAAGAGGGTCGCGCGTTCGGCGCCAAGTTCATGTTCGAGGCGCGCGCGACCTACCTGTTCGGACGCGCGCCCCTCACCCGCGCCGGGTTCGCTCCGGTGGCGTTCGCCGGGCTGGGCCTCTCCGAGTTCGACACGCACGCCACGACCGTCGTGACGATGAGCAACGTCGCCGGGCAGCAGCCCGTGGACATCTGGCGGACCGGCGGCCCGTTCTACGTCGCGCTCGGCGGCGGCGCCCGCTACCAGTTCTCGCCGCGGGCGGCGTTCACCGCGGGCCTGAGGCTGAACGCCGCGGTCGGCGGCACGGGCCTGCTGCTCACCTACGGGCCGGAGATCGGGATCCAGTATGGGTTCTGACGGGGCCCCGATCCCGCCCGCCTCGCTGCGCGTCCCCGCGAACGGTCTCGTGCACGCAGTCCTGGAGTGGCCCGCCCCCGGCGCCGAGGCGACCGTCCTCCTCGTGCACGGGTACATGGACGCGGCCGCCACGTGGGACCTGGTCGCCCCCGCGCTGGCCGCCGAGGGCCTGCGCGTGCTCGCGCCCGATCTGCGCGGGTTCGGCGAGGCGCCGCGCGTTCCCGCGGGGGGCTACTACCACTTCCCGGACTACGTGCTCGACGTGGCCGACATCGTGGACGCGCTCGTCGCTCAGGGCTCCCCGCTCTTCGTCGTCGGTCACTCGATGGGCGGCACCATAGCGACGCTCTATGCCGGCACCTTTCCCGAGCGGCTGGCCCGGCTCGTCGTCATCGAGGGAGCGGGCCCCCCGGACAACACCCACGACCACGCCCCCGAGCGCGTGCGGCGCTGGGTGGACGACGTCCGCGCCGTGCGGGTCCGGGGCGAGCGCACGATGGGCTCGCGCGACGAGGCGTTCCGGCGGCTCGCCATCAATCACCCGAGGGTGCCCGAGGGTGTCCTGCGCACGCGCCTCGACGCCCTGGCCCGGCCTCTGGCCGACGGCAAGGTCCGGTGGAAGTCGGACCCGCTGCACGGCACGCGCTCTCCCATGCCTTTCTTCGCCGAGAGCTGGAAGGCCTTCGCGCGCCGCGTCACTTGCCCGGTGCTGTCCGTCTCGGGCGGTCCGCTCGGCTGGCATCCCCCCGACGAGGAGGCGCGTCTGGCGGCCTTCCCGGCCCTCGAGCGGGCCGAGATCCCGGACGCCGGCCACATGATGCACTGGACCCGACCGGCCGAGCTCGCGGGGGTGCTGCTCCGGTTCTTCATGTGAGAAGGCCGCTTCGCAGGGGCTGAAAGGCCCAACTTGACCCGCGGGCGGACCCCGGTCAAAAGTGCGCGCCTCACATGAGAATTGCCGTCCGTAAGGAGGTCGCCGCAGGAGAGCGGCGCGTGGCCATCGTGCCGGAGTCGGTCAAGCGGCTCGCGGCCAAGAAGATCGAGGTGTCGGTCCTCGCGGGGGCGGGCGCCGCCTCGTACGCGAGCGACGACGAGTACCGCGCCGCCGGAGCCCGGGTCGACGCCTCGCTCGAGGCGCTGCTGGCCGACGCGGACGCCGTCCTGCAGATCCGGCCGCCGAGCGAGCAGGACGTCGAGCAGCTCAAGGAGGGGAGCGCCCTCGTCTCGCTGCTCTACCCGCTCTCGGACCACGCCCTGGTGCGCGCGCTCGCCGCGCGCAAGGTCACGGCGATCGCCTGCGACATGATCCCGCGGACCACGCTCGCGCAGATGATGGACGTGCTCTCGTCGCAGGCGACCGCGGCCGGGTACGAGGCCGTCCTGATGGCGGCGACGGCCCTCCCGAAGTTCTTCCCGATGCTGATGACGGCCGCCGGCACCATCGCCCCGGCGCGCGTGCTCATCCTGGGGGCCGGCGTGGCGGGGCTGCAGGCGATAGGTACCGCCCGGCGCCTGGGCGCGGTCGTCGAGGTGTTCGACGTCCGCAAGGTCGTCAAGGAGCAGGTGGAGAGCCTCGGCGCGAAGTTCGTGGAGGTCGAGACGGAGGACGCGCAGACCGCCGGCGGCTACGCGAAGGAGCTCAGCGAAGAGTCCAAGAGCAAGCAGACCGAAGCCATCGCCCGGCACGTGGCCAAGGCCGACGTGGTCATCTGCACGGCGCTCATCCCGGGGCGGCGCGCACCCGTCCTCGTCACGGCGGACATGGTCGAGTCGATGCGCCCGGCCAGCGTGATCGTGGACCTCGCGGCCGAGCAGCAGGGCAACTGCGAGCTCACCCGGCCCGGGCAGACGGTCGTCGAGCACGGTGTCACGATCATCGGGATGACGGACCTGACGAGCCGGATGTGCGCTCACGCGAGCCAGATGTACTCGCGCAACATGGAGAAGCTGCTCATCTACGTCGCGAAGGACGGGGTCTGGAAGCTCGATTTCAAGGACGAGATCGTGAGCGGCTGCGTCATCACCCACGGCGGGGAGATCGTTCACCCCAAGGTGAAGGAGCTGGTCCTCGGCGGCGGCGCCACCGGTGCAAAGAGCGCGGGAGCAGCGTCATGACGAGCGACTGGATCTTCAACCTCTACGTGTTCGCGCTGGCGACCTTCGTCGGATACCAGGTCATCTCGAGGGTGCCGCCGCTCTTGCACACGCCCCTGATGAGCGGCACCAACGCGATCAGCGGCATCTCGCTCGTCGCGTCGCTGCTGGCGGCGGGGTCGGACCACTTCATCAGCCAGGTGCTCGGCTTCGTGGCGGTCACCTGCGCGAGCATCAACGTGGTCGGCGGGTTCCTCATCACCGACAGGATGCTGCGGATGTTCCGCAAGAAGCCCGCGCCGGCCGCGAAGCAGGAGAAGGCGTCGTGACGGACAACGCGGTTCTCCTCAGCCTCTGTTACCTGGTCTCGGGCATCCTCTTCATCCTGTGCCTGCGGGGCCTGAGCGGCCCGGAGTCCGCTCGCCGCGGGATCGTGCTCGGCGAGATCGGCATGTTCATCGCCGTCGTCGGCACGCTGCTGCACAAGGACATCATCCGGTACGACTGGATCATCGCCGGGATGGTGCTGGGCAGCGGGATAGGCATCGCGATCAGCGGCTGGATCCCGATGACCAAGATGCCCGAGCGAATCGCGTTCTCGCACGCGTTCGGCGGGCTCGCGACGGGGCTCGTCGGCATCGCAGCGTACATGCGCGAAGGCGAGCAATTGACGTACTTCAAGATGGGCGCCCTCGGCTTCGAGACCTTCCTCGGTCTCCTGACGTTCACCGGCAGCATCATGGCCTACGGCAAGCTGCAGGGTGTCATCTCGGGCGCGCCGGTCACGTGGAAGGGGCAGAACTTCATCAACATCGGCCTCTTCTTCGGCGCGCTCGTGGCCATCGGGGTCCTGGTCGTCCACCGCGAGCTGGTGCAGGTCTTCTTCGCCGTGGCCGGGACGGGGCTGGCGCTCGGCGTCATGGCGGTGCTCCCCATCGGCGGCGCGGACATGCCCGTCGTCATCTCGCTGCTCAACTCGTACGCGGGCCTCGCCGCCTGCGCGACCGGGTTCGCGCTGGGCAGCCAGATCCTCATCATCTCCGGCGCGCTCGACGGCTCGTCGGGGTTCCTGCTCTCGATGCTGATGAGCAAGGCGATGAACCGCTCGTTCGGCAACATCGTCTTCGGCGCGTTCGGGACGGCGATCGAGCCCGGCGCCGCGGCGCCCGGGCAGGCGGGCCGGAGCTACAACGAGGCCACCGTGGAGGACGCCGGCGCCGTCCTGAAGGCCTCGCAGTCGGTCATCTTCGTGCCGGGCTACGGCATGGCCGTCAGCCAGGCGCAGCACGCCGTGCGCGACCTCGCGGCGGCGCTCGAGCGCCGCGGCGTCGAGGTCAAGTACGCGATCCACCCGGTGGCCGGGCGCATGCCGGGTCACATGAACGTCCTGCTCGCCGAGGCGAACGTCCCGTACGACAAGCTGTTCGACCTGGACGCCATCAACGACGACTTCGCGCGCACCGACGCGGTCATCATCGTGGGCGCGAACGACGTCGTGAACCCGGCGGCCAAGAAGGACCCGTCGAGCCCGATCTACGGGATGCCTGTGTTCAACGTCGAGCAGTCGCGCAGCGTCATCGTCCTCAAGCGGAGCATGAACCCGGGGTTCAGCGGCGTGGAGAACGAGCTGTTCTTCCAGCCGAACACGATGATGGTCCTGGGCGACGCGAAGAAGACTCTGCTCGCGATGATCGCAGAGCTCAAAGAGGGCGGCCACTGACGCCCGTCGAGACGGAGAAGCCGAGGCTGGCGGTCGGCGAGGTGGACGTCCTGACCGTGGTGGGCGTCGCGCCGTTCGGCGCTTTCGTGAGCTGGGGGCCCAAGAAGGACCTGCTCGTCCCGCTGCGCGAGCAAACCCGCCCGGTGAGCGTCGGCGAGCGCCACGCGATAGGCCTCTACGTCGACGAGGAGAACCGCCCGACCGGCACGATGCGCGTCGCCGAGATGCTGGCGGCGACCCGCCGCGAGTTCGCGCAAGACGAGTGGGCGGCGGGGGTCGCGTGGCGCGAGGAGGCGGGCCTCGGCCTCTTCGTGATCCTCGAGAAGACCTCCCTCGCCCTGCTGCCGGCGAGCGAGCCGCACTCGCTGCGACCCGGAGACGCTGCGAGCTTCCGCGTCACCCACGTGCGCCCCGACGGCAAGGTCGCCGTCTCGCTGCGGGCGTTCAAGGAGGACGAGATCGACACCGACGCCGAGCGGCTACTCGCCCTGCTGTCGTCGCCCGCGCCGCCGAAGCTGGGCGACGCGTCGACGCCCGAGCACATCCGCGCGGTCGCCGGCATCTCCAAGAAGGCCTTCAAGCGCGCCGCCGGCCGGCTGCTCAGGACGCGACGCGCGGAGATCGACGCGGCCGGGTTCCTCCGCGCGGTGACTCGGAGGTAACCCTCACCCCGGCCCTCTCCCGAAGCCCGGACCGAGCGCTCGATGCACTTCGATGAGGGCCCCGATCACCCCCTCGGACCCATCCTCATCGCTCCTGATCTTCTGATCTTCTTGTTCCACTCTCTGCCATTTCGGCCAAGTGCGCTCTCCGGTTGCGCACCGCAGGTGCTAGCGGCGATGGGGGACGAGGGTGCGTTCGATGACTCAGCGGCCGCAGCGGAAGTCACGGGTCCTCGTCGGGGCATGGACGCACACAGTGCGTACAGTGGGATGGTGCGCTCGCCCGCCCGCGCATGCCGCTCTCGCCCCGCCAGCCCGGTGCGACCCTCGTACTAGAGCTTCGTGACGTCGACCCGGATCGGGCAGCCGTGGTGCCCGGTGCGCTCGGCGTACTGCTGGTGGTACTCCTCCGCCTTGTAGAACGCCCCCATCGGGCGGAGCTGCGTCGCGATGGGCGAGCTCAGGTGCTTCTGCTCGGCCTGCTTCGACGCCTGCGCCGCGGCGGCCTGCTCGGCGGTGAACGTGAACACGACGCTCCGGTAGCTGTCCCCCTCGTCGGGCCCCTGTCCGCCGACCTGGGTCGGGTCGTGAATCTTCCAGAACACGCGCAGGAGCTGCTCGTAGGGCACGCGCGTCGGGTCGTACTCGATGAGCACCGTCTCGGCGTGGCCGGTGGTGTGCGTGCATACCCTCTCGTAGGTCGGGTCGGCGGTGTGCCCGCCCGCGTAGCCGACGGCGGTGGCCACGACTCCGGGCACGTGCCGGTACGCGTCCTCGACGCCCCAGAAGCACCCCGCGGCGAAGGCCGCGAGCTGGTCGTGAGCGGCGGGAACGAGCGGCGTGCCCTGGCCTGCGTGACCGGGGTCGGTTCCGACGCGCGGGCTGGTGGACGCGGCGCTCGACGCGGGCGGCCCGGCAGGCCCGTCGGCGGCCGCTTGCGCAGCGTGGCATGCGGGGGCGAGCGACGTGGCGAACAGCAGGACGGCGGTCGAGCGGTGGTTCATGGTGGGCCTCTCTTGAAGCACTACGCGAGAGAGGGAAGCATGTTTCCATCGATCCGGTAGGCTTGGACACGGAGCGCCGTCATGGACAGCCGCACCTACGAGAACAACGCCGAGGCCATCGAGGCGTGGGACACCGTCCTCTTCGACAAGTTCTCCCGGTTCCGGGACGTGCTCACGCGCGGCTTCTCGATCCACGGGGACGCCTTGCTCGATCGCCACCCGCTCCGCGCCGGCAGCCGCGTGCTCGACGTGGGCTGCGGCTTCGGCGACACGACGCTCGCCATCGCGCGGCGGGTGGGGGAGGGGGGCGAGGCGGTCGGGATCGACGCCGCGGCCCGCTTCATCGCGTCCGCGCGCGGCGACGCCGAGAGCGCGGGCCTGCAGCGCGCCGCGCGCTTCGTCGTGGCGGACGTCCAGAGCGACCCCCTGGGCGGGCCGTACGATCGCGTGTTCTCGCGCTTCGGCACGATGTTCTTCGCGAGCCCGGTCGCCGCGCTCCGCAACGCGCGGCGGTCGCTGGCGAAGGGCGCTCTTCTCACGATGGTCGTGTGGCGCAAGAAGGAAGAGAACGCCCTCTACTTCGACGCCGAGCAGTGCGTCCTGCAGTTCGTCCGGCCCCCGGAGCAGACCGATCAGCTGACGTGCGGGCCCGGTCCGTTCTCGATGGCCAGCCCGGATCTGGTCAGCGCCCAGCTCGAGGCCGCCGGCTTCGACCGCATCGCGTTCGAGAGGTTCGACGCCGACATCTGCATCGGGAGCAGCGTCGAGGAGGCCGTGGACTTCGCGATGGCGCTCGGGCCCGCGGGAGAGGTCATGCGCCTCGCCGGGGAAGAAGGGGAGAAGCGCAAGGGCGAGATCGTCGCGGCGCTGCGGGAGCTGATGGTGGGGAAGGTGCGAGACGGAGGGGTGTATGCGGGGACGAGCACGTGGCTGGTGAGCGCGCGGGCGTGATGACCCACGCATGGGTAGTGCAGCGCCTTGGCGAAGCGGGCCAGCAGCATGTGCAACCTTGGTCAGCCACAGCGGGCGCCGTCCGAATCGCGCTTACCGCTCCGGTCCGCGGTCTCGCCCAAGGGTCAACAACTTCTTGGTGAGGCGGTCCACACGCAACTGCAGATCGGGCAGGTCCGCGGCCACCATGGGGTACTCCTCCGCAAGTGTCACGACGTCCAGCAGGTCCTGTCGCCTCTTGCTTGCACGCCGGCTCGGCTCTTCGGCTGCCGCCAGTTTGAGCACGAACATGTCCTCAGGGCTCGCGAGGCGCAACTGGAAGCCGCCGACATCGATGGCACGAGCGCGAGACACTGCGACGTCGATGCCGACGTCCTGCGCCGAGAACTGAACGGCGATCCGGTGCGCTCGCGGAGCGTCGCCCGGTGCGCGCCAATTATCACTGTGCGCATGGTGGCCCTCGTGAACGAAACCTGCTTTCACGAGCCCGTCGCGTGGGATCTCCGCGAATGTCCTCACGGCGATGTCGATGTCCAGCGTGGTTCGCGGCTGTTTCGACAGCATTTGCATGGCCACCCCTCCGATGACGGCGTACGGAGTTCCAGCTGCCTCCAAAACTGCAACGACCGCCCGAAGAGGCTGCTCCTTCGTGTCGCCCGGCGGAAGTCCCATCGTCTCTCTCCACAGGCGATCTAGCGCATAGCTCTGGGCCAACCGGTCCTGAATCTGGCCGCTCATGGGTGCACCAGCTGAAAGTGTAGCGCATTCGGGAGCGATCGAAGCTCGTGCCAGGCGGGGGCCTGGCACTTGGATATGTGAACTCCTTTGCACCCGCCCGCGCGCCCTCGCATGTTACAAAGGTCGCCGCGCGATGAACCGCGACGCGATCAAGGCGCACGCTGACGCCTACTGGTACCGGCCCTGTCGCGACGGCAACGTCTGGCTGTGGAGCGCGCCCATCGTCGTCTCGGCCGAGATGCAGCGGCGGGGGCTGAGCAGCGCCGAGTGGACCGCCGTCTTTCTCAACTACGATGAAGCCCGGTACATCGACGGGCTGTACCTCGTCCGAAATTCACTGATACCGGTGCTGCCGCAGAGGCAGTATTACGCCGGGAACCTGCCTGCCGCCGACTGCATCCAGGTGCGAGGCTGGGCGGGGCTCAACGACTGCGCGCACTTCGTGTCCGAGTGCCTCACGGCCGGCCGCGTCTCCGTCTGGCACCTCGGCGTCGGCGGCCTGGTGCAGAAGCTCAGGGAGCTCGGGGACACCAGGACCCTCGGGTACTTCGTCGACGCCGACGCCGCGGAGCGCATCATCGGCTCCGGCATCATGAAGCCCGGCGACGTCATCGCCTTCGGCACGTCGCACAAGACGTTCTCGCACGGCCACAGCACCATCTTCATGGGCGACGGCAAGGTGGCGAATCACTCTCACCTGAACCACCCGAGCTTCACCGGCGGCAAGGGCTGGTTCGGCGGAGGCGTCTGGCGCCCGTACACCGAGCCGACCACGGGGCACCCGCTGGTCATCCTCATCCATTTCTCGGACGACGACGCGCCGCGCTCTCCGGCGACCGCCGGCTGGTGGCGCATGACGTGGCGCTCGCAGACGTACTACTACTACTTCGAGCGCAGCGGCCGCGCCTACTGGACGCGAAGGGCGCCCGTCACCAGAGTAGCGGGGCCCGGGGCCTTCGAGGGGCGCGGTTACTGGTTCGACTTCACGACGCAGGTGAAGATCGCGTGGACCGCGACCGGGACGCTGGAGGTCCACTCGCGGCAGGGCGTCGGCATGACCGGCGTCGTGAACGACACCGAAGCCATCACCGGCAGCAAGATGACCTGAGATGCGCGGGCCCGGTACGCTTCGAACAGCGGGTGCGCGCGTCGCGCTGGCAGGGGCGGCGGCCGCGGTCGCGCAGGTCCTCGCGTGCATGTCCGCGTGCGAGCGCGCGCCACGACACGCCGGACCGGATGCGGTCGCGCCCGCCGACGCCGGCTCCGCGCGCGTGGCGGAGGTATGCGTCGGGGCGGCGCACTCGTGCGCCCGCGCACAGGACGGCCGGGTGGCCTGCTGGGGAGACAACGCGCAGGGTCAGGTCGGAGACCCCGCGGGTGCGCGCTTCGATGCGCCGCACGCGGTGGAGGGTCTACCGCTGGCGGCCGAGCTGCGCTGCGGAGAGCGTCAGACGTGCGTACGCACCGAGGCGGGTCAGATCTTCTGTCGGGGTCAGTGGACCCGCGGCGTCGCGCGGATCCCTCTGCCGGCGCCGGCGGGGAGCTTCGTCCTGAATGCCACGGGAGGGTGCGCCATCGTCGCCGGGGCGCGCGTCGTCTGCTGGCAGGGCGCGGGCGACGTCGCGATGGTCACCATCGATAGCGCGGCGCCGGCCACGGCCTTCGCGATCGCGCCGGCGGACTCGAGGCGCGTCTGCGTGCTGCGGACCGACGCACCGCCGGCGTGCTTTGTGGCGCCGCTGCACGGGCCGGTGCCGGAGGGGCGCGTGGAGCCGGCCGGTCCGCCGCTGGAGTCGCAGGTGGAGTCGTTTGGCGACCTCGGGGGCGCGCAGGAGCTCTTGCTCGCGCGCGGCCTGTGCGCGCGCTTCGCCGGTGGACGCGTTCGATGCCGTGACCTGCCCCTCGCGAGCGAGTGGTCGTCGGTGAGCGCTCTCCACTTTCTCGCAGCGAACGATCGCCTCGCCTGCCTGCGAGGGACCGACGGCGCGGTCCGCTGCGCGAGCAGCGTCCTCGGACCTCCGGGCGAGGCCCCTGCCGCGGTCGAGCGCGCCGTTCCCGCGGACGCGGCGAGCCTCTCGCTCTCGCGAGACCACGGCTGCGCCATCTCGGGGGAGCGCATCCGGTGCTGGGGGAGTCGCGACCCGGGTCAGCTGGGAGGCCTCGATCTCGACGGAGGCGGTCCCCCCGGAGACGTCGCGCGGACGGTTCCGTGGCCGTGACGTGAACGCGACCGAGATCGACACTGACTTCCTGCAGTAGTGCCAATTTAGAACGTGCCGATAGCCGCCACGCCCGTGGGGCCGACGCCGAGCGAGATGTTAATCTGGTCGGGGGGAACCTCGGCCGGCATGTTCGGGCTGTAGTCCTTCTTGTACTGCGCCCACGCCCGGGTCGCGCTGAAGGGCCGCGACAGGATCTGCACGGTCGTGACGACGGATCCGGCCGCGAGGATGCCTGCAGCAGCGAGGGGCTGGTCGAAGCCCCTCCAGAGTATGGCGGCGCCGCCCAGGTTCACCGCGCCGGCCAGGATGTACGGGATCGGCGAGTGCTCGAACTGCTCCTCGGCGGCGACCGCCGCGAGGACGTACTCCGCGCGCTTGCGCCGCGCGTACTGGCCGTCGGCCGTGGTCACGTCCATCTTGTTCAGCCGCGCGCGCGCGCCGCGCAGCGTGTTCGGCGCCATGAGCATCGCGCCGAGCCCGAGGACCGCCTGGCCGACGCCGACGCCGGACAGCTCTCGCTGCTTCGCCGTGGGGGAAGCCGCGGTGAGCGACCCCTGACCGACCGCCAGCCACGCGAACGTCCACGTCCAGCCGGTGAACCACCGCTCCGTGGGCATCTCGATCTGGGCCAGCTGCGCGTCGAGCCAGGCGTAGCGCGCGCCATCGTCGACCGGGGGGGCGCTCGTTGTCGGCGTGGGGGCCGTGGCTGTCGCCGTCTCGGCCGCCGCGCTGGAGCCCAGCAGCAAGATCGCGGCTGCGGGCAGGAGGGACGCGGCTAGGGCGATGCGCATGTGAGCGGATCGCTAGTACGGTACCGCCCGGAAGTCTGCAACGACGATCGGCCCCGAGACTCGAACGTGACTACCATGGGTCGAGGGGAGCGCGGCCGCTCCCGCGAGCTCCCAGCGGGGGGGACGCAATCAGCACGACGGCCTGCGGGCTGGTGTAGCTTCCGGGCGATGCAAGACGTGATCGAGAAGGCCTCGGTCCTCCACGAGGCGCTCCCGTACATCCGTCGGTTCCAGGGGCGCACCTTCGTGGTGAAGTACGGCGGGCACGCCATGGTGGACAGCGAGCTCAAAACGAGCTTCGCGAAGGACATCTGTCTGCTCCGCTACGTCGGCATCCACGTCGTCGTCGTGCACGGCGGCGGCCCGCAGATCAACGCCACCCTCGCCAAGATGGGCGTGGGGTCGACGTTCGTCTCGGGGCTGCGCATCACGGACGACGCGACCATGAACGTCGTCGAGATGGTCCTGGGCGGGCAGATCAACCAGGAGATCGTGGGCCTCATCTGCCAGGCCGGGGGTCGGGCGGTCGGCCTTTCGGGGCGGGACGACGCCTTCATCCATGCCCGCAAGATGGCCGACATTCGCACGAAAGACGGGCAGGTCGACCCGGGCCGCGTCGGCGACATCGTCGAGATCGTGCCGGACGTCGTCGACCACCTGTTCCGGTCAGGGTTCATCCCAGTGATCTCGCCGATCGGCGTGGACCGGGACGGCCGTTCGCTAAACATCAACGCCGACACGGCGGCGGGGAAGGTCGCCGAGGCGCTCCGCGCGGAGAAGTTGATCCTCCTGACGGACGTCGAGGCGGTGCGCAGCGGCGAGGGCGAGCTGATTCGGTCGCTCACCGCGGCCGAAGCAGGCCAGCTCATCGAGCGCGGCGTCATTCACTCCGGGATGATCCCGAAGGTCCAGTGTGGTCTGGAGGCGCTCGCGGGCGGCGTCAAGAAGGTCCACATGCTCGACGGACGCCTGAAGCACGCCGTCCTGCTCGAGATCTTCACCGACCAGGGCATCGGCACCGAGATCGTCGCCCGCTGACCGGTTCTGAGACGAGTTCTGGCTTGCGTGGCGCCGCCGGCACCGATGATGATTGACTCCGTCCCCGGATGGAAGCCGAGCACCTCCAGCCCCGCGCCCTCGCGTCCCGCGTCGCCAAGGGGTTGCTCGACAAGGGCCGCCCCGAGGAGGCCGTGGCGATCCTGGCAGCCTGGGCGGCCAACGGCCCGAACGACGTCGAGGGACAAACCCTCCTCGCCGAGGCTCTGCGCATCGATCCGTCGTCGCGCCTCGCGCAGCTCGCCTTCGAGCGCATGGAAGGGATAACCGGCGATCACGCGGCGCTGAGCGAGGCGGTCGCGCGGTGGTCCGGCGAGGAGCTCGTCCGGGTCGATCGGGGGATGGCGCGCCCGGCGTTCGTACGCGCCCAGGTCGGCTTCAACAACAACGTGAAGTACAAGGGCCAGACGTTCCACATCCAGACGGAGGACAGTGGACTCGACAAGCCGCACGTCATCACGCACCTTTTCGCGGACGGCGGCCGGGTCATCAAGAGCCACAAGCGCTCGTACGCCGATCAGGTCCGCCGCGACGATGTCGCGGGCTACGTGCGCCAGCTCATGAAGGGGCAGCAGCTCGAGATGGCGCTCTCGCTGCGCGACGGGAGGTTCGACGCGATCATCGAGGGGCGGGCCGTGGGCGGCATGGAGGTCCTCGAGCACGCGCCCAAGGTGGACCTCCAGAAGCTCGCGACCCAGAAGAAGTCGCGCGTCCAGGCGGACGGCGAGGCTGCCGCCACGCCGTCGCACGACGCCGCGCCCTCCGCCGCTGCGCCGGAGGACGACAGGGTCTGCTTCCGGCTGCACGTGCAGCGCAGCCTCGGCGGCGGTCCGGCGGTCTACGAGCCGCGCGGCGCCCACGCGATCATCGGCTCGGCGGGCGCGATAGAGCTGCCGGGGGAGCGCTTCTGCCAGCCGCGCGAGGCCGAGATCCGCTTCCGCGACGGGCGCCTGTGGCTGCGCGGCGTCGACTCGTACAACGGCGTCTTCTTGCGCATCAAGGCGCCGGTCGAGCTCGGGCCGGGCGACGAACTCGCCGTGGGAGATCAGCTGCTGCGCATCGAGCGCAACCCGCTGGTGGCCGACGGGCCTGATCCCGGCCCCACCTACTTCTACTCGTCGCCGAAATGGCTCTCGGCCTTCCGCGTCGTGCAGGTCTTCGAGGGCGGCGCGCTGGGAGCGTGCGTGCTCGCCAGGGGGACGACGCTGCAGATCGGCTCGTCGGTCGGCGACTTCGTCTTCCCGAGCGATCCGCTCGTCAGCGGCGTCCACTGCCTGGTCGAGGAGCAGGCAGGGACCATCCTGCTCACCGACCTCGGATCGCGGACGGGCGTGTTCGTGCGCATCAAGGGAGAGCAGGAGCTCGTCGGCGGAGACGAGCTGCTCATCGGGCGCACGCGCCTGCTCGTCGAGCTTGTCTAGGAGACCGGTGTCTTTCGGCCGATCCCGGCGCGCTGGCGTCGTCGGCCGCGCTCGAAATNNGACCGCCTCGCGGTCGCTCGCCCCCCTCGATGCGCTGCAGCACCATGACCGTGGCCACGATGCGCGGCGGCACCGGGCGGCGTCCCACGTCCTCGAACAGGTCGGAGAACGCTTCGTCGGCGAACAGCCGGCGGCCCTGCTCGGCCAGCAGCCGGTCGATCGACGTCGCGCTCGGCTTCGGCTCGCATAGCTCGCGCGTCGAGCGCTGCAGGTCGGGACTCGGAGGCGTGATGCCCAGGCTCATGCCCCTCTTGGTGGTTTGTCGCCGACCCGGCATTCACCTCGGCCACGCCAACCGCGCGAGAATCACCAGCCTCCGCCGCGCAGGAGGCTGGTGGATTTCGTTCGAGACCAAGCGAGGGCTAGGAGGGCGAGCGAGGGCTACTACACGTAGCTCGAGCGAGCCCGACGACGCCATCGCGATGGGATCGAACGAAAGACACCAGGCTCCTAGACCGCGGCGCTGTGGCGGTGCAGCTTCACGGTGACGGTGTGGTTCCCGCACTGGGGGCAACACGGCGGGCGGTGCCCTCCGAGGTGCTCTTCCTCGGCCTGCTTTTCCTCGTAGCCGCGCTGGATCTCCTCGAGCGCTGGCGGCAGCGGAGCCGGTTGCACGCGAACGGCGGCGGCCTCGGTCCACGCGCCTCGCCAGGGGCAGACCGTGCAGCGGAGAGTCTTATCCATGGGCGGGATTCTTACGGCTCCGGCCCTCCGACGCAAGAGCTTCGGGAGCCAGGCCCCCTCAGGGCTTCGCGCCGACGCGGGCGCGCGGGACCGTCAGGTACGTCGTGCGGCAGGTGGCGAGGAGGCCCCCGGACTTCTCTTCGCGGACGTCGACCTGCATGAACGTGAGATTCCGCCCTCGCCGCAACACGGTGCCGGTCCCGAGAACGGCTTCTCCGGGCTCGGCGGAGCGCAGGAAGGAGGCGCTGAAGTCGGTCGTGAGCCCAGTGGAGCCCGAGGCTGCGATGCGCGGGTCGGTGTTGAACAGACAGCCTGCCACGTGGTCGGCGAGGGCCATGAGCGCGCCCCCGTGGAAGACGCCCCCGCCGCGCCGCAGCTCTCGCCGCCAGGCCATGCGTATGGTGACCCGGTCCGAGACGACCTCCACGATCTCGAGGCCCAGGTGCGAGCCGAGGTGCACGCCGCGGTTGAAGATGCGGTCCTTCAGCGACGCGAGGTATGCGTCGAGGGCCGCCCCATCGCCGCTGGCCGCGGCGCGCGCGAGATCGTCCGAGGGAAAGTCAGCCACGCCCGCGATCGGGTAGCACGGGACGGTGGAGACGATTCACTCCGGCTCCTGCGCGCGCGTCCACAGCGCGTCGTGCGCCCACGGGCGCGCAGCGCGGATCGCCACGTGGTCGCGGGTGGGGCAGACGCGGTTGGTCAGGACCGCGACCACCACCCTGGCTTCCGGGTCGATCCACAGGCTGGTGCCCGTGAAGCCCAGGTGCCCGAAGCTGCGCGGGCCCATCCGCGTCCCGGCGCTCGACCCCTCGGCGCTCTTGCCGTCGAAGCCCGCGCGCAGCGTTCCCCCCGGGCGCTCGCGCACCAGCCACCCCAGGTCGAGCGCTCCCCACGGCCCGACGATGCCGTCGAGCGTATCGAGCACGGCGCTCCCGAGCTCGAGCACGGCGTCGATCGTTCCGAAGACGCCAGCGTGCCCCGAGCCCCCGAGGCCAGTCAGCGCCCAGGCGTTCTCGTCGTGGACCGCGCCGACCACGACACCTCCGCGCCAGGGCACGTCCTCGGTGGGCGCGAAGGGCCCCGACACCTCGCGCGCCGAGAGCTCGCGCACCGTCCCCGCGCACCCGCCGAGGCCGAGGGGCTCGAGCACGAGGCTGGAGATGGCTTCGCCTGCGTCACGCGCGCCCACCGCCCGCGCGAGCGCCTCGCCGGCCAGCGCGTAGCCGAGGTCGCTGTAGACGGGAGGGAACCCCTCCGGCGGCAGGTCTCCCGCGGCCTCCCGGCGCCGCGCTCGCGCCGCCGCGCGCAGCGCGCCCGGGACGTCGATCGACTCGCCGCGGAGTAGCGGTGCGTAGAGGGGCGTGTGCGCCTCGAGCCCCGCGCGGTGCGCCAGGAGCAGCTCCAGGCAAACCCCCTCGCTCGGCGTGCCTCGCGCCTCGGGCAGCAGCGCGCCGAGGGGCACGCCCCGGATACCGGCCCGCGCCACGGCGATCGCCGTCATGGGCTTGGTGACGCTCGCGAGGTCGAAGAGCAGCTCAGCCGCGCCTCCCACCTCGCGTCGCCATACTCCTCGTCGCGCGGCCCAGCCGGCCGCCGCCGCGGGCGCGACGCCCTCTCGCGCGAGGCGCTCTGCGACGAAGGTCGCGGTCGATGTCGGTTGCCCCTCCGGCTGCATACTCTTTGACCCTGCGCGCGCGCCGCCTGTAGACTTGTATAGTTAAGGCGGACGTCATCGACCATGGCCGAATTCGTCTGGGAAGCGAAAGCCCGCACCGGGGAAGTCCGCAAGGGCTCCATGGAGGCCGAGTCCGAGGACGTGGTCAACCAGCGCCTGAAGGCGCAGCAACTCCAGCCCACGAAGGTCAAGAAGAAGCTCGCGGTCAGCTTCCAGATCGGGACGGGCGTCGGCCACAAGGACATCGTCACGTTCACCCGCCTCTTCGCGACGATGATCGACGCGGGCCTGCCGATCCTCCAGTGTCTGGACATCCTCCAGGGGCAGACCGAGAACAAGCACTTCGCGGCCATCCTGCGCGACGTGAAGGGCAACGTCGAGCAGGGCGCGACGTTCAGCGACTCGCTCCGGCGGCACCCCAAGGTGTTCGACCATCTCTACGTCAACCTCGTCCAGGCGGGTGAGGTCGGCGGCATCCTCGACACGATCCTGAACCGCCTGGCGGTCTACATCGAGAAGGCCATGAAGCTGCGCCGGCAGGTCCGCGGCGCGATGGTCTACCCGAGCATCGTCATCTTCGTCTTCGTCGGCGTTCTGTCGGTCCTGCTGATCTTCGTCATCCCCGGCTTCGAGAACATGTTCAAGGACTTCGGCGCGAAGGACGAGCTACCGGGGCTCACGAAGATCGTCATGCAGATCTCCAAGGGGTTCGTCGGCAACATCATCTGGATCCTCCTCGGCATCACCGGCGTCATCGTGGGGGTCGCGCAGACCTACAAGACGCCGCGCGGCAAGAAGGCCATCCACCGGATCATGCTCAACCTCCCCGTGGTCGGGAACGTGCTGCGCAAGATCGCCGTCGCCCGCTTCACGCGCACCCTAGGCACCCTGCTCGCGTCAGGCGTGCCGATCCTCGACGCTCTCGAGATCGTCGCGAGGACAGCCGGGAACGTGATCGTCGAGGAGGCGATCATGTACGCGCGCCTGAAGATCTCCGAAGGCAAGAACATGGCGCAGCCGCTCATGGAGACCAACGTCTTCCCCTCCATGGTCGTGCAGATGGTCGGCGTCGGCGAGCAGACGGGCGCTCTCGACGCCATGCTCAACAAGATCGCCGACTTCTACGAAGAGGAAGTGGACATCGCCGTCGGCGCGCTCACCAGCCTCATCGAGCCCGCGCTGATGGTCGGGGTCGGCGGTACGGTCGGTGTCGTGCTCATCGCCATGTACCTGCCGATCTTCAGCCTCGCCGGCAAAATCAAAGCAGACTAGCCCGCGTGCGCGCGATGGAGTCCTGGATCCCCCGGGCGGAAGGGGCAGCGGCCCCGAGCTCCGGCCTGCGCGGCATCGGATCCCTGGACCCGAGCCTGGGCACGCGCCTCGCCTGGATCACCGGGCTGCGTCTCGCCCTCATCGTGCTGCTGCTCACCGCTACGGCGACGCTCTATCTCAACGGCGAGCTCGCCCGCTACCCGTTCAGCCTGCGCATCGTGTTCTTCACGATCGGCGCCGGCTTCGCCCTCGGAGCCGTGTATGCAGCGGTGCTCCGCTCGGGCAAGCACCTGCCGGCGCTCGCCTGGGCCCAGATCGTGCTCGATCAGGTGACGTGGACGGCCATCGTGTACGTCACCGGCGGCGCCACGAGCGGAGCGACCTCGTTCTATGCCCTGACCTGCCTGGTCGGCGCAGTCCTGGTCGGGCTGCGGGGCGCCGCGCTTTCCGCGGCCCTGGGCACCGGGATCTACTGGCTGCTGTGCGCCGGGCTCCAGTTCGGCTTCGTGCACCCGCCGCCCGACCAGGTAGCGACCGGGTACGCCCTCGGGACGACCCAGCTCGTCTACCCGCTGCTGCTCAACGCGCTCGGCATGGCGGTCGTAGCGCTCCTCTCCGGCTATCTCGCCGAGCGCCTGCGATTGACGGGCGGCGCGCTGGAAGCGGCCACGCTGCGCGTGCACGAGGCCGAGCGCCTGGCCGTGCTCGGCCGCATCGCCGCGGGCCTGGCCCACGAGATCCGCAACCCCCTCGGCTCCATCACCGGGTCGATCGGGATGCTCCGCGAATCGCCTGAGCTGACCGAGGAGGACCGGCGACTCTGCGAGATCATCCAGCGCGAGGCGAGGCGGCTGAACGATCTCGTCGGCGACATGGTCGACCTCTCCAAGCCCAGGCCGCCCACGGCCCAGGCGACGGACGTCGCCGGGCTCGCGCGCGAGGTCATCGCGCTGGCCGCCACGGCCGCGCGCGGCTCCGACGTCCGAGTCGTCTATCAGGGACCGCAGGGAGAGGCGCTGGGCCGGTGCGACGGCGCGCAGATGCGCCAGGTGCTCTGGAACCTCCTGCGCAACGCGATCCAGGCGACGTCGGCGGGATCGACGGTGACGGTTCGCGTGGAGGTGGGCGAGCGCGAGGTGATTCTCTCGGTCGACGACCAGGGGCCCGGCATTCCCGAGAACGCCCGGGTCCGGATCTTCGACGACTTCGTGACGACCCGTACGCATGGCGCCGGCATCGGCCTGGCCGTCGTGAGGCGCATCGTGGAAGACCACGCGCCGATGGGGGTCTCGCTGGCGGTCGAGCGCGCCGAGGGCGGCGGCGCCAGCTTCCGGGTCCGGCTGAGCCGGGACATCGGCGGCCTCAGGCGCAGTGTCCGACCGCCCGCGCCGTGAGGGTTGGTTGTAAGGCCTCGGAATCACTCGGGACTGAATCGGTCTGCCCCCGCGTCCGTCTGAAGACTTACTAAACAGGGCAGCGTCAGCGCCGCTCTTGCATCCGAGCCTGCAAGAGGGCAAGAAAGGCAGGCTCCGAGGTTCTCCCCCGTCATGCGGCTTCACGATTTCATAGCGACCATCGCCGTCCTCGGCGCGCTCGCCTTCGCGACGCCCTCGAGCGCGGTCAGCGCCGACCCGCAGGGGTTCGTCGAGGAGCAGCACCACCGCATCGAGGCCCTCCTGCGCGCGCCGGCGTCCGCCACGCGGGACGTCCAGGTCAACCAGGCGCTCGCCGACTTCGTGGACTACGAAGAGCTCACGCGTCGCGCGTTCGGCGAGCCGTGCCCGGTCGCCCAGCCGTCGTGCGAGGACCTGTGGTCGCAGTACGACGACTCGCGTCGCGCCGAGGTGCGCGCCCTGCTCGAGCAGCTCGTGCGCAAGACCTACCAGCGCAACCTCCTGAAGACCCTGGACTACGACGTGACCTACCGCGGCTCGCGCGACGTCGGGGCGGACACGCGAGTGATGACGGAGGCGAAGAACCGGCTCAAGCCCCGCGAGCCAGCCGTGCGCGTCGACTACGTCGTCAAGCAGACCCCCAGGGGGCTCAAGGTGGTCGACATCGTGACCGAGGGCTCGAGCCTGACGAAGAACTACTACGACCAGTTCCTCCGCAAGATGCACGACCCCGCGGAGGGCTACGCGAACATCGTCCAGAAGCTGCGCGACAAGATCGCGAAGAAGGACTGATGCGCCCGGCGGCGGCCCTCGTCGCCTGCATCGTGCTGGGGGGCGGGCCTGCCCTGGCGGTCGGTCCCCGCCCGCCCGGAGCGCGCGGCGGCGTCGACACGCCGCTCGGCGCCGGCGCGCGCGCGCCGCGGATGGCCGCGTGGGCCGCGTCGCTCGCGCCGATCGAGGTCGCCAGCGTCTACGCGCGCACCAGCAGCGCTCCCTTCCTTCTCTACACCCCGGACGGCGCGGTGGACGACGCCGCGCGCGCGGCGTTCGAGCGCGTCGCCTCCGGCGACGCCGAGCCCCATTCGCTCGCGCTCCGGGTCGAGCAGCTGCTGGTGAAGGCGGCGTATCACTTCAAGCGTACGCGCGTCGTGCTGCTCTCGGCGTGGCGCGCCAACGCCGGGCGGCACGGCACGGGCGAGGCCGTCGACTTCAAGGTCGACGGCGTGCGCGCGGCGACCCTCGCGGCGTACTTGCGCGGCCTGCCTCGGGCCGGCGTGGGCGTTTACACCCACCCCCGCACGCAGTTCGTCCACCTGGACGTGCGAGGCGAAAGCTACCACTGGATCGACGCGTCACCCCCCGGCGTGCACTGGCGCGAGTGGCAGCTCCGCGACCCCCGCGCCAGGCAGCGCGACGCCGCCTGGTCGCCGGAGCAGGATCTCCCTCGCGGCGACTAAATCAGGGAGCGTGATTCTCGAACGCCAGCGCCCCGGCACAGCCTTTCGTGCCCCCCGGGCTGAAGCAGCTTCAGCCCGGGGGCAAGCGAGTGAACGGCGATCCGCGATCGAGAATCACGCTCCCTGATCTAGAGCGGGTTTGAACCGCAGAGGCGCAGAGGACGCTGAGAAGGAAGAGGAGAAGGGGATCCGCCGCATTCCCCCTCTGCGTCTCCGCGGTTCACCTTTCTTAGGCTCTCCTGGAAGCAGATCGGCCTGCTCGCCTCCGAGCAAGAGCACGCCGTTCGAGGTACGTGCATCGATGCGCATTCTCTCGGTCTGGCTTCGGATTCCGGCGCCTGCCACAAGCCGCGCTTCCACTGAACCTGGGGGAGAGCCCTTTCTTAGTGGACACCCGACGAGTGCCCGCCCGCCGGGATCGGCTCGGCGAATACCTGGGCCGGCTCGAGGAGGGCGAGCTGCTCGCGGGTGACGCCGACGCCGCGGTCGCTGAAGAAGAGATCGTTCTCGTCGAGCGCCGCGCGGACCTGGGCGATGAAGAGAATGGGATCGCCGCTCTTGTTGTACCCGAGCTGCACGATCGCCCCCTTCGGCCACTCGCCGCCCTCGAACGCGAGGGCCTTCCGCAGCACGTAGAACCCCTCGGGCGAGAGCTTGGTGAGGCTGTCGGCCCAGGACAGGCCGCGGAAAGGCACGCCTTCGCCGTGGAAATGCCAGCGGTTGTGCACGTTGTGGTCGGGGACCATCACCACGGGCAGGCCCGAGTCGGAGTGGTTGTGGAAGTAGACCAGGACGCCGGCGGGGACCGCCTCTTCGTGGTCGGGCAGGGGCTTGGTCGTCCGGTACAGGCCGCAGTCAGGGAGGAGGCTCTTGGGAGTCGCCATGGCCGGCCCGATCTATCACGATTTCGGGTCCCCCGACGGAGGGGCAGACGAAGCCGCCTTCATCACCTCCGGGAAGCCGTGGAACTCGATGCCGACGATCACCCCGTCCGCCTCTTCCTGCACCCACACGATCCGCCCCGGCTGGGGCCCCATCCGCCCGTTCCCGTCGTCGGCGACGGTGACCTCGTACTCGGCGGCCAGCTCGACCTTGTCCTCGAGGATGACGCGGACTCCGCCGCGGCTCACGTTGAGGGCCCAGCCATCCATGACCTTGCCAGAAGGGCACTTGAGCGTCACCCGCGAGCTTATCTCGCGACGAGCGCCGTTGCGGCGGGTCGCATGTAGCCCCCCAAGCGGTACCTGAGCCGAAGGCGTCAGACTTTGGCGCTTCCTCACAGGTCAGCCTTCATCTTATTACTAGTATGGCCGGGAAACGGTCGATAACGACAGGAAAAGGGGCCTCGGCCTTCCGCCGCTTGACTCGCGGGCCCGCCCGGAAGAAGTTACCTTGAGTTTCCGAGCAGTTTTCGGTTGTTCTCCGGTACGAGCGGCGGCGCGAACGATGGCAGAATCCCCCCCCCAAGCCCCCCCGCCCTCGATCGCGTCCGGCGTGCCCCGCATGAAGAGGGCGCTCGTCGAGGCCGGCTTCGAGGTATTCCGGACTCGCGGGGAGGAGATCGTCCTCGCCGAGCGCCCCCGGGAGAACCTGATCATGGACTCCGGCGTCCGCCTCCACGTCGGCGAGCCCCTCGAGGTGCGCCTCGTGCTGCGCGCCCAGAAGGCCGATTTCCCGAACGAGGACGACGCGGCCCTCTTCGAGCGCGTGCGCAAGCTGGCGGAGCCTGCGCTCTCCGACGGCTTCGCCGAGGTGAGCGTGTCGGTGACGCGCGTCATGGACCCGGGAGATACGGAGCGCACCCTCGACACGTTCTACGAGGTGACCTACTCGAAGCGCGTGCCCGCCCTGAGCGACGCGCTCGTCCTGCTCAGGTTCGCCCTCGGCCTCGAGAAGCGCGCCTCGGCCTGACAGAACCCGTCGCTGGTCGGGGGCAGGGCCACATGATAGACGGGCTGCCGTCCCTATGCTCAATTTCTTCCGCCATCGCGGCCTGTCGAACGTCATTTACGGCGCGATCATCGTCGCGACCATCTTCGCGTTCGTCGTCACGTTCCGCCCGAACGCGACGTCGAGGACCGCATCCCTGAGCGAGACGTGCGTCGCGAGGGTGCGCGGCCGCTGCGTCGATCCGAAGGACTTCGCTTCGGCTTACCGGATGCTCCTGCCCTCCAGGAGCTCGGAGGCGTCGCGTCGTCTGAACATCAAGCGCCTGGCCCGCGACGGGCTGGTCGAGCGCGAGCTGCTCGACGACGAGGCCAAGCGGCTCGGGATCGGGGTCACCGACAAGGAGCTCACCGACCAGCTCTGGAACGGCTTCGTGCGCGTGAGCCTGCCCGCCGCGGACCCGATGGTGGCCATGCAGATCCTCCAGGAAATGTACCAGGCGTACGCGCGAGCCGGGCTGGTCTCGAAGGAGGTCGCGCAGGCTCACTTCGACGAGCGCGACCCCGCCATCCCCGTGGACTTCCGCGACCCGAAGACCAAGGCCTTCGACATCAAGGTGTACGAGCGCCAGATCCGCAACCTGAGCAACCGGTCGGCCGTGGAGTTTCGCGCGGAGCAGGCGCGGGAGCTCCTGGCGGCCAAGATGCGCGACGTCATCCGCGACCCGATCCGCGTGAGCGATCGAGAGGCGTGGGAGGAGTACGACCGCCGCTACAGCACGGCCACCGCGACCTGGATCGCCGTCAAGGAGTCGTGGGCCGCCCGCTGGGCGGTCGGCGCCGCGCAGGCTGACGTCGACGCCTGGGCCAAGGAGCACCAGGCGGAGGTCGACGGCGCGCTCGCCCAGCGCAAGGCTGCGGACGCGCCGCAGACGGCGCACGTCCGGCACATCCTGGTGAAGCTGCCCTACGGTGCGACCGACGACGAGAAGGCCCTCGCGCTCGCGAAGCTGTCGTGGGCGGTCGCCCGGATCAGGGCGGGCGAGTCGTTCGCCGAGATGGCGCGTGCGACCTCGGACGACACCGGAAGCGCGGCGCAGGGCGGCGACGTGGGCACCCAGATGGGCGGCTTCGTCGCGCCGTTCAAGGAAGCGGCCGACGCGCTCCGGCCCGGCGAGATGACGGCCGGCGCGGTACAGACGCAGTTCGGCTTTCACTTCCTGATGAAGGACGATCCCTCGAAGGCCTCCGAGATCGAGGCGCAGGCGAAGCGCGCGGTCGTTCGCTCGCTGTTCGCGAAGGCCAGAGCCACCGACGTCGCGCAGGGCCTGGCGAAGAAGATCGGCGAGGCGATACGCGGCGGCAAGAGCGTGGAGGACGCGATCCACGAGGCCATCTCGACGTACACGCGCGAGGACAGGACGCCGCGGCTGCGGGTGCTGCTCTCGTCCGCGCCCTCGGACGCCGGGGCTTCGCCGGGCGCGTCGCTGCCGGAGAAGCGCTTCGACGCCAGCACGGACGACGAGCGCCCCAAGCCCGAGACCTCCACCGCGTTCAACCGCGGCGGCGACCCGTTCCCGGGTCTCTCCCCGGACGGGACGACCACCGTGGTCACCTTCGCGTTCGCGGCCAAGGACGGCGAGGTCATAGCCGAGCCGGCGCGCACGACGGACGGGTTCGTCGCCGTCCAGCTCAAGCAGCGCAAGGTGGCGACCCGCGAGGACTTCGACAAGGACCATGCGAGCTTCGAGCTCGGGATGGTGCGGGTCAAACGAGACGAGGCCCTGTCCTTGTACGTCAAGCGGCTGCGCGACCAGGCGAAGGACGACGTCAAGCTCGACGACTCCTACGTGCAGGAAGCGCGGGTCGACGGCGGAGCTGGCGGCGCGACCGAGGACGAGGACGAGTACTAGCGCAAGCGACGTGCCGTCGTGCTACCTGCACGACGGCCTAGGCAATCGATGAGCGTCGACTCCGCGTACCGTACAGCCACGCTCGCCAACGGGTTGCGCGTCGTCGTCGCGCCTGAGCCGCAGCTTCACCGGGCGCACGTCGCGCTGTGGTCCCGCGTCGGTTCGCGGTTCGAGACGCGCGGGGACAACGGCATCAGCCACTTCCTCGAGCACATGATCTACCGGGGGACCCGGAGGGTTCCCAGCGCGCACGAGGTCAACCTGGCGTTCGAGCGCCTCGGCGGCTCGCTCTTTGCGTCGACCCAGGTGGATCACGGGATCTTCTCGCTGACTCTGCCGCCCGAGTCGCTGGACCGGGCGTGCGCGCTCTTCGGCGAGGTCCTCTCCCAGCCTGCGTTCCTCGACATCGACATCGAGCGCGGCATCGTCCTCGAAGAGATCCTCGAGGACCTCGACGACGAAGGCCAGCAGGTCGACGCCGACAACGTCTCGCGCGCCCTGATCTACGACGAGCACCCTCTCGGCTACACCATCACGGGTACCGAGGCGCACGTGCGCGCGTTCGACGAGAAGACGCTGCGCACGTATCACACCAGGCACTACACGACCGAGAACGCCGTGCTCGTGTTCTCCGGCGCCGTCGACGCCGAGCGCGCGCTCGCCATCGCGCAGCGCGACTTCGGGGGCCTGCCGCGCGGCGAGCGCGTCGCCGCAGAGCCTCCGCCGCGGACGCAGAAGGCGGCGAGGCTGCGCATCGTCGAGAGCGTCTCCAGCCAGACGGACCTGCGGGTCTGTCTGCGCGCGTTCGCCGAGACCGACCCGATGCGGCCGGCGCTCGACGTGCTCATGCGCGTGGTCGATGACGGCATGTCGACCCGCCTCTACCACCGCCTCTGCGACGCTCGCGGCCTCTGCTACGACGTATCGGCCGGCTACGATCGGTACGAGGACGACGGGGTCGTCGACGTCGCCGCCGGCGTGCAGCACAAGCGAGCGGTGCTCGTCACCGGCGAGATCCTCGCGATGTTCGACGAGCTGGCGCACGACGGCCCTGCGGCCGACGAGCTCGACACCGCCCGCCGGCGGATCGTCTGGGACACGCGCGTCCTCGCGGATTCGCCGGAGGACACCGCGGCGTTCCACGCCAGCGGGGCGCTGTTCGGCCGCTCGGAGACTCCGGAGCAGCACGCCGACGAGCTGCTCCGCGTGACGGCGGACGACGTGTGCGAGGCCGCGCGGCAGCTCTCCCGCCCCGAGAGGCTGAGCGTGGTCGCGGTGGGGCTCCTCGAGGGCGGGGAGGGCGCCCGGCTCGCCGACGTCGTGAAGGGGTGGACCGGCGCGCGGTGAGCCCTGTGCACCCTCTCCACCCAGACCCGTGTCCGCCGAAGACCCGAGCCGATCTCGAGTGGGACCGCGTCCTGTCGGCGGTCGCCGGGCGGTGCGCGGGCCTGCTCGGTCGCGAGCTCGCCCTCGCGCTGCCGTTCGCCGCGACGCGCGAGGAGGCCCGCCGCTGGCTCACCCAGTCGATCGAGGCCAGGCGCCTGCTGGACGAAGGGGGCCCCCTGCCGCTCGCGGCGCTCGACGACACGCGCGAGGCCATCGAGCGCGTCCGCATCGGCGCCGCCCTCGCGCCGGAGGAGCTGCGCGGGCTCGGGCGGATGATCGGCGCCGCGCGGGTCCTGCGGCGCTTCCTCGCCTCGCGCCGCGCCGCGATCCCCGCGCTCTTCGACGCGTGCGCGACCGACCCCACCCTCGACGAGGTCGACGAGGAGATCGCCCGCTGCTTCGAGGCGGACGGCACGCTCGCGGACCGGGCCAGCCCCCGGCTACGCGAGCTGCGCGGCGAGTGGCACGCCGCCCGGCAGCGCATGCTCTCTCGCATGGAGGACCTCATCGTCCGCTACGGCCCGGTGCTGCAGGATCACTTCGTGACCGAGCGCGAGGGGCGCTGGGTCCTGCCGGTGCGGTCGGACGCGCACGAGCGCTTCCCGGGCATCGTGCACGCCACGAGCAGCAGTGGGGCCACGCTCTTCGTCGAGCCGCGCGCCGTCGTGCCGATGGGCAACCGCCTCAAGGTGCTCGAGGCGGACGTGAAGCGCGAGGAGGCCGCCGTGTACGCGCGCCTCACCGCCCTGCTCGCGGACGTACTGCCGAGCGTCGAGGCCGCCGGGCGCGCGCTCGCGCTCGCGGACGTACGCGCAGCCACGGCGCGGCTCGCCCTCGACCTGGACCTGACCTTCCCCGCGCTGGTCGACGAGCCCCGGCTCGCTCTCCGCAGGGCACGTCACCCGCTCCTCGCGCTCGACTCCCTCGGCGCGACCCCGCCCGTGCACGTCGTGCCGAGCGACCTGGCGCTCGAGGCCGGCCGCTGCATCGTCGTGAGCGGTCCGAACGCCGGCGGCAAGACGGTCGCCCTCAAGACGATGGGGCTCGCCGCGCTCATGGTCCGCGCGGGGATGCCCGTCCCGTGCGAGGGCGGCAGCACCGTCGGCCTCTTCGACGCCGTCCTCACCGACGTCGGCGACGATCAGAGCCTCCAGAAGAACCTCTCGACCTTCAGCGCGCACATCTCCAACCTCGCCGAGATACTGCGCGAGACGAGCCGCGGGGCCCTGGTGCTCCTGGACGAGCTCGCGGGGGGAACCGACCCGCGCGAGGGCGAGGCGCTCGCCGCCGGCGTCCTCGACAGCCTGTGCGCGCGCGGTGGCGCGGTCGCCGCCACGACGCACTACGAGGGCCTCAAGGCCTTGGCGCTCGTCGACGCGCGCTTCACCAACGCCAGCGTGGGCTTCGACCTGGCGACGATGACGCCCACCTTCGAGCTGGCGATGGGGCTTCCGGGCCGCTCCAGCGCGCTCGCCGTGGCTCGCCGCTTCGGGATGCCGGGGACGGTCATCGAGCGCGCCGAGCGGTTCCTGACGCGCGAGGACCAGAGCTTCGAGGCCGTGGTGAAGCGGCTCCACGACGAGCGCGCGGCCCTGGAGGTCGCGCGCGGCGCGGCCGAGGAGCGCGAGCGCGAGGCTCTCGCCGCGCGCACCCGGTTCGAGGCCGAGCTCGAGACCCTGCGGAGCCGCGAGAAGCGAACCCTCTCGGAGGAGGCGCACGAGCTGCTGGCCCGCGTGCACCGGGCCCGCGACGAGCTGCGCACGGCTCAGGCCCGGCTGCGCGCGAAGAAGGCAGACGCCCAGACGCTGAAGGACGCGGAGCGCGTCGTGGAGCACGTGGCCGGCGAGTTCTCCATCGGCGGTCCGCTCGAGCGCCTGGTCGCCAGCTCCGGCGCCGAGCCGAGAGAGCCCGCGGGGCCGCCCGAGCTGCGCAGGGGGGCGCGCGTCTGGGTGCAGCGCCTGCGC
>PLYU01000105.1 GCA_003153495.1 Myxococcales bacterium | reverse complement strand
GCTTGGTCGACAACTCGATCTCGCGAGCGGCTTCCGTCGTCGTGCCGACGAGGCCGGCGATCTGCTTGAACGAGGCCGCGACCTCGCCGAACTGCCGTGTCCCGAGGTCCACGGCTTTCGACCCCCCCTCGGTCGCCATGACCGTCGTGTTCACCGCGGCGCGAATGTCGTCGACGAGGCCGCGGATCTCCTTGGTCGATCCGCCGACGCGGTCGGCGAGCTTCCGGATCTCGTCGGCGACGACGCTGAACCGCTTGCCCATCTCGCCCGCGCCGGCGGCCTCGATCGTCGCGTTGATGGCGAGGATGTTCGTCTGCTCGGCGAGCTCGTTGATGATCTCCAGGATGCCCCCGGCCTGCTGGGACTTCTTCCCCAGCTCAACCATGTGACCGACGACGAGGTCGACCTGGCGTTTGATGCCGCCGATCGCCTCCTGCGCAAGCTGCACGGTCTGGTCGCCGTCGCGGGCCCCTCCGGCCGTCTCCTCGGCGATCCGCGCGACCCGCTGCGCGCTCTCCGCGATCTGCCTGGACGTCGAGAGCAGCTCTCTTATCGTCGTGGACACCTCGCTCGTCGCCGCCGACTGCTCTCGCGAGCCGGACGCCTGCTGCGTCGCCGCCGCTTGCAGCTCCGACGACGAGCTCCGGATGCTGGAGACGGCGCTGCCGAGCTGGCGGTCGAGCGACCTCGTGATGACGTAGCCTGCGACGGCCACGAACAGCAGGGCGACGAGAGAGCCGATCGAGATCGTCGCCTTCGCGGCGCTCGCGCCGGCCTCGGCGGCCTCGCCGCGCTGGGCCAGCAGCTCGCGCTCCTCCTGATCCATGGCGCCGAGGACCTGGCGCAGGTCGTCCATCGTCTTCTTGCCCTCGCCGGTCAGGACGACCTTCAGCGCGGCGTCCTGGCCCTGCGTCCGGCGCAGGTCGATCGTGCGCCTTAGCTCGGCGAGCTTGGCGTCCACCAGCGGGCCCGCCTCGGTCAGCCGGCTCTGCTGGTGCTGGTTATCCGCCGTGAGGGCGCGGAGATCTCCGAGCGTCTTCGCGATCGATCCGACCGCGGCCTCGTACGGCTCCAGGTAAGAGTCGACGCCCGTCAACACGTACCCGCGCTGCCCGGTCTCGGCGTCCTTCATCAGCGACAGAACGTGCGCGATGTTCTCCAGGACCTGGTGGGTGTGCGTCACCCTGTGGTCGTTGTCGATCAGCGCGTCGGTGTTCCGGTAGGCCACGCCGCCGACCAGCAGCAGCATCGCCACGGCCAGCCCGAACCCGAACGCGAGCTTCTTCCCGAATGTCCATGCTCGAGCTGCCACTCATTGCTCCTTGGTTGAGCCGGACGCGCCGGCGACTGCATCGAGGGCCGCGAGGGTCGAGCGTGTGTCGACGACGCGGCGACTGAGCTCCCCCACGCGCACGATCTCGCTGACGTGGCGCCTCGCCGCGTCGGCGGGCTCTGCGGCGTAGAGGTCCGAGCGCTTCACCCGGAGGAACCCCTCGAGCTGCTCGAACGCGAGGGCGACCGGCTCGGGCTGGCCGCAGAGCGCGAGCCACGGCGCCGGCGCAGCGCTCGCGCCGTACCCGAGCAGCGCCGCCAGCCCGTGAACCGACACGAGGCGGCCGCGGATCCCGGCGATGCCGAGGAGGGTCGGTCGCCCGCTCGGTAGCGGCACGATCTTGCGGCTCGGGACCAGCCCCGTGAGCTCGCGCACCTTGAGGGCGTAAGGATCTCCTGCGATCCGTATCGCCAGGAGGTCTTCGGTCTCGGGGGCGGCCGCCGCCGGCGGCTCGCCGAAGGCCCGATCGAACGCGCGTCGCAGCTCGGCGACGTGCGGGTCCAGGGCGAGCGAAGGGCCCGTCATGCGCGGCCTCCCGATGCGTGTAGCTCCGACCGACAAAGGGCGAGGAGCGTCTCGCGGGTGAAGCCGCCCCCGAAGAGCAGGATGCGCGAGGAGTCCTCGCGGGGAAGCAGCGCGAGGGCCTGGCCGAGCTCGACGCGGGCTCGCTCGCGGTCGCCGCCTCGCCGCGCGAGCAGGCCGAGGTGCAGGTGGGGCATCGCGAAGGCCGGGTCGAGGTAGGTGGCCGTCTGGTCGTGCTCGAGCGCCGCGCTGCGGTCGCCGGCGTGCTCGCGGCAGAGGGCGACGAGGTAGTGTGCGCCCGCGTTCAGCTCGTCCGCGGAGAGGAGCTGCGCGCAGGCTCGCTCGGCGTCCCGGTGCTGACCGCTGTTGGTGAGGAGCACGGCCCGGAGCAGCTGGGCGTCCGGGTCGTCCGCGGAGCTCACCGGCAGTGCGTGGAGCAGCTCCATCGCCTCGGCGAACCGCTCCTTCTGCAGAAGGTCCATCGCGGGCCGCAGGTCGGGTGGGGCGGGCAGGGCCCCGGGGGGGAAGGAGGGGGGCGCGACCCGGAGCTGCGCCCGGGGGATCCGCGCGAGCTGCGCGATCCGGTCGGACGCGCGCTGGACTGCGCCGATCCACGACGAGTCGTTCAGGTCGAGCGCCGTCGCGAGCGGCTCGGCGGGCGACGGTCTCGGCCCGAGCGGGGAGTGGACGGCGGGGGGCGGCGTCAGCTCGGCCGCGTCGCGTCGCTGGTAATAGAAGGTGTCGTGCGTGTGCCGCAGGTGAAAGTCCTGCGAGACGCCGCGCAGAGTCTCGGCGTGCCCCAGGAAGAGGAAGCCGCCGGGAGACAGCGCCCGGCTAATGCGCGCGACCACCGCGCTCATCACCTCCTGGCTGAAGTACATCAGGACGTTGCGGCAGAAGACGACGTCGAACGCGCCCTCGTGCCAGAAGGCCGGATCGTCCTCGACGAGGTTGCGCTCCTGGAAGGACGCCATCGTCCGCGCCGCGGCGTCGAGCGTCAGCGTGCGCCCGTCGGCCCGGAAGTAGCGGGCGCGCAGGTCTGTGGACGTGTCGCGGAGGGACCACGCCGAGTAGCGCGCCTGCGCTGCCTTCTCGATCATGGCAGGGTTCACGTCGACGCCCAGGAGCTTCACGTCCCACGACTCGGCGGCCGGCAGGTGCTCGCGGATCAGGATCGCCAGCGAGTACGCCTCTTCGCCCGATGCGCAGCCGGCGGACAGGACGCGGATCCGGCGGCGTCCGGAGAGCGCCCGGGCGCGGTCCGGCAGGACGACCTCGGCGAACGCTCGGAAGTGGTCCCAGTACCGGAAGAAGTACGTCTCGGCGACGGTGAGCGCCCCGGCGAGGGCCCGGACCTCGTCGCGCCCCGGGTCCGAGAGCTTCGCTTCGTATGCGCCGAAGCGCCCGTACCCGGTCGCGTCCATGCGCTGGCGCAGGACGTCCGCGAGGTAGTCGAGCCTGGAGTCGTCGAAGGACAGGCCGAGGCGCTCGCCCACGATCGTCCGGAACCGCTCGACGTCGGCGGGCTCGGGCGACGAGGTCATCGCCCGGCCCCGTGGGCGTCGAGGGTCTGCCAGGTCTCCTCGGAGAGGACGCGCGTCGCGCGCAGGACCACGAGGAGGTGAGAGTCGAGGGTGCCGATCGCAGCCACGAGCTCGGCGCTCGCCGCGCCGAGGAGCGGGGGCATGCTCTCCAGGCGCGTCCCCTCGAGCTCGCGCACTCCCATCACCGCGTCGACCGCCAGCGCGAGCCTCCGGTCGCCCAGACGGAGCGAGACGAACCGCGCCGCGAGGCCCTTCTCGCCCGACCCGAGGGCCGCCGCGAGGTCGACCACGGGGACGGGCACGCCCCGGATCACCGCCAGGCCCTTCACGAAGTGCGGCATTCCGGCCACGGCCTCGACGGGGAGCGGGCGCATCGTCTCGACCACGTACGCCAGCGGGATGCAGCACGCGCGCGAGCCCACGGCCACGAGCAGGGCCGCGTTTCGCTCGACGGAGCGCTCTTCGCTCGGATCCGCTGACGGCAACTGGACGCCTCCCCACCCGCCCCATGCGGGCAGCGCGTCGTTTCCTCTTCACGAGAAACGACGAAACGGATGTGACCACGGGGCTACCCGGACTGCAAGCGCGCCCTGGCGGGGCCGCTTCTCACTCGAACTCTTGCTCGCTCGTCAGCGCGCGCTCCAGGGCGGCGAGGCCCTCGCTCACGTTCAGGTCGACCCCGAAGTGCCGGAAGCTCATCCCCGTCGCGTAGAGCGCCTTGAACAGATTGTGCGACCGGCACTGCTCGCCCATCTGGCCGATGCGCACGATGTCGAGGCCGAAGGAACCGGAGATCTCCACCCGGAACTTGCGCGACATGTACGAGAGCACGCTCCTGGCGTCGACGGTGCCCGGCACGCGCACGGCGATCACCGAGTTGAGGCGGGTCTCGCGCGGAATGAACAGGCCGAGGCCCATCGCCTCGAGCCCGGCCTGCAGGGACAAGGAGCTGACGCGATGCCGCTCGTGCCGCGCGGCGAGGCCCTCTTCGCAGACGAGGCGGAGCGCTTCGTACAGCGCGAGGATGCCGGGGACGGGGGCCGTGTAGTGATACTGGTGCTGCCCCCAGAACCGCTGCGCCCGGACGGCGTCGAGGCACCAGTGGGCGCGTGGCTCGCGACGGCCGGCCACCGTCTCCCACGCGCGGTCCGAGAACGCCACCAGCGAGACGCCGGGGATGGACGACAGGCCCTTCTGTCCTCCGGTCACCACAGCGTCGAGGTCCCAGCGGTCCATCTCGAGCGGCATGGTGCTGACGGTCACGACCGCGTCGACGACCGTGAGTGCCCCGTGCTCGCGGGCCACGCGGGCGATCTCGGGGAGCTCGCCGTTGAGCACGCCGCAGGACGTCTCGCCCTGCACCAGGGTCACGACGTCGTACGGCCCCCTGGCGAGCGCGCGGCGGACCGCGTCGGCGGTGATCGGCTTGCCCGTCTCGGTCTCGAGGATGGTGACGTCGGCGCCCACGCCCACCGCCATCTCGCCGAGCCGCCCGCTGAAGGTCCCCGTCTTCAGGCAGAGCGCCCTCCTGCCGCGCCAGAGCAGGTTGCTCACCGCCATCTCCATGGCGGCGGAGGCGGGGCCCGCGACGCCGAGGATCTTGTCGCTCCGCGTCTGGAAGGCGTACCCGGCCATCCGTTTCAGCTCGACGACGACCCGCTCCATCGTCTCGCCGAGGTGGTTGATGACCACGCCGTTGGCCCGGGCGACGGCGTTCGGGATCGGCACCGGTCCCGCCCCCATGAGCAGCAGAGGCTCCGACGGCAGGATGGAGTCGAGATGCGCGACTTCGGGCGGCGCGAAGTACGTGGGCTCGGGCGTGCTCATCGCCTTCCCGTATAGTCGATGCCGTCAGGCGTGGCAGGGTTGGCACGATGCGGCACACGGAGGTCGCCCGGGCCGCCGGCCGCAGCGGACATTGCGCGCTGGCCCGATGGTTGCTCTGCTGGGCGGACGGTCCATCATGCTTCCCCGCGCAGTCCTGCTGGCCGTCCTGCTCGCCCCCCTCGAGGGGGTGGTCGGCTGCGGGGGGCGCATCGTCGATCCGTTCGGCGACGGGGGTGGCCCGGAGGACGACGCGGCGACGTCGGACGAGGACGGGGGCGGGAGAGACGCGGACGCCGGAGTCGACGCGGGGCGAGATGCGGGCGCGGACGCGAACGCGCCCGACGTCTTCTCGCCGCCGCCCGGGTGCCCGCGCGCCGCGACGCTTCGAGCGGGGATGCCGTGCTCGTCGTCCGGCGAGCTTTGCCCAGGCAACCCGCTGACCTGCGACGGCATCGTCGACTACGACGCGCTCCAGTGCGACGGGACGGCGTGGGTCACGGTGGCGGCGACCGTCTGCGGCGACGGCGGGGGCGACTAGGCAGCGGGATGTTTGCGCAACCGCCCCGGATGGTGAATCATCAGACCTTCCAGTGAGCCGCCGTTCACCCGTTGCATCGGTTCCTCCAGTCGCGCCGGTCGTCCCCCTCCGCGAGCGCTTTCGCCGCGAGGTCGCGAGCGCCATCGCCGGGTCGGCGGAGGAGGTGTTCGCGGAGCAGGGCCTGCACTCCGCCCACGTCGGGGACATCGCCAGGCGCGCCGGCGTCGCCGTGGGGACCCTCTACAACTACTACGAGGATCGCGACGCGCTCCTGGCCGCCCTGCTCCGCGAGCGCGGCGAGGAGCTCGTCGCCAGGTTCGAGCAGGCGATCGCCTCGGCCGCAGGCAAGGCGCTGAAGAAGCAGCTCGGCGCCTTCGTCGACGCCTACTTCGATTTCTTCGTCGCGCATCGCCCGTACTTCAAGATCCTGCTCGAGGGCGAGCTGACGCAGCTGCAGGACTCGTACCCCCGCTCCGCGGCCATCCCGTCGCATTACCATCAGCTGATCTTCCGCCAGCTCGAGGGGCTCTTCCAGCGGGCGGTCGAGGCTCGCCAGCTGCGCGTCGCCCACGCCGACCTCTACCCGTGGCTCCTGCTCGGGATGATGCGCAGCCTCGCCGTGTGCGACCTGCGGAAGCACAAGACCTACGAGCCGTCGTCCGGCGCGCAGCTCGTGAACGTGTTCCTGGGCGGAGCGGCGGTCTGAGATGGCCAGCGCCGCCGTCCTCGAGTCGTCGCTCGCTCGCGCGCTCACCGCGCGGGCGCGCCGCCCGGTGAACAAGTGGCTGGTCACCGTGTCGGTCACCTTCGGCACCCTGATGGGCGCCATCGACTCGTCCATCGTCAACGTCGCCGTCCCCAAGCTTCGGGGCGCCGTCGGCGCGACGGTCGAGGAGATCACGTGGATCACGACGGGCTTCGCGCTCGCGACGGTCCTCGTGATGCCCCTCACGGCGTTCCTCGGGCGCCTCTTCGGGCAGAAGCGCGTCTACCTCGCTTGCCTCGTCCTCTTCGTCGTCGGCTCGGCGCTCTGCGGCATGGCGCGCACCCTGCCGGCGCTCGTCGCCTTCCGCGTGGTCCAGGGGTTCGGGGCCGGCGCCCTGCAGCCGACCGAGCAGGCGATCCTGCGCCAGACCTTCCCTCCGAAGGAGCAGGGAATGGCCATGGCCCTCTTCGGGATGGCCGTCATGATCGGCCCCGCCATCGGCCCGACGCTCGGCGGCTACATCGTCGACCATTACACCTGGCCCTGGATCTTCTACATCAACGTCCCGGTCGGGGTGCTCGGGGTCTTCATGGTCACGAGCTTCGTGCAGGAGCCCGAGGACATCCTCGAGGCGAACCGCGCCGCGGCCGCCCGGCAGAGGAAGCACATGGACTGGGCCGGCATCGCCATGCTCTGCGTCGGTCTGAGCTCGCTGCAGTACGCGCTCGAGGAGGGCAACAAGTACGACTGGTTCAGCTCGCCCCTCATCGACACGTGCTTCATCCTCGCGCTCGTCGCGCTGGCCCTCTTCGTCGTGCGCGAGCTGACCGCCGAGGTCCCCGCGGTCGACATCGGTCTGTTCCGCGATCCGGTGTTCCTCTCGGGCACGCTCATCGGCGCGATCATGTTCGCGATGCTCATGTCGCTCACCTTCCTCCTGCCGCTCTTCATGGAGGAGATCCTGGGGTTCACGGCGATGCAGGCCGGCCTGGCGCTCCTGCCGCGCACCATCGTCATGATGGTGGGGATGCCGATCGTCGGGCGCCTCTACAACCGGGTCTCCCCGCGCCTCTTCGTCGCCTTCGGCGTCGTCTGCTTCTGCGTCAGCGCCTACATGATGAGCCAGTACACGCTCGACACCGATCCGCACGGGATCATCGCGGCGCTGGCGATCCAGGGGGTCGGCTTCGCCTGCCTGTGGGTGCCGCTCACCACCGTGGCGCTCTCGACGATCCCGCGCCACAAGCTCGCCGACGCGACGGGCTCGAACTCGCTCCTGCGGCAGATCGGCGGCTCGATCGGCCTCGCCGCCTTCGCCACCGTGCTCTCGCGCGCGCAGAACGGGGCGCGGACCGGCCTCGTGGCGCACCTCGATCCGGGCCGTCCCGAGGTGCAGGCGCGCCTCGCGGCGGCGCGGCAGGCCCTCGCCGCCCGGGGCCTCGACGCGACGAGCGCCCGGCTCGTGGCCGTCCGCGCGCTCGACGGGGTGGTCGGCCGGCAGACGGCGGTCCTCGCGTTCGAGAAGATGTTCCTCCTGGCAGGGATTCTCTTTCTGGTGATCATGCCGCTCTTGCTCTTCCTGAGGGCGCCGAAGGGCGGACAGACGGGCGGCAAGGTCGACGCCCACGTGGAGCTGTGAACGATGAAAGCCGAAGCCAAGAGGATCGAGCTCGAGCCCTCGGCCGCCCCCGCGGGCGGCAAGGGCACGCCCGAGGCGGTCATAGCGACCGCCGCCGGGTACGTGCAGGCGTCGAGGACCGCCAGGGCGCGGCGCGGCTACCTGGTGGTCGCCCTGGTGACGCTCGCGCTCGTCGGCGGTATCGCGACGTACCTCGTGATGACGGCGAACGACGAGAACACCGACGACGCCCAGGTCTCCGCCGACGTGGTGCCCGTGGGCACCCGCGTGGCCGGGCAGATCGCCCGGGTCAACGTCCAGGAGAACGATCTCGTGAAGAAGGGCGACGTCCTCGCCGAGATCGACGACGCCGAGTACGTGGCGCGCGTGAAGCAGGCCGAGGCCGAGGTCGCGACCGCGCGGGCCCAGGCCTCCGCGGCGGACGCGCAGGTCCAGGTGGTCGAGGCGACCTCGAAGGGCGGCCTAGCGAGCGCGCGCGCGATGGTCAGCGGCTCGTCGGCGGGCGTGGGCAGCGCAGCGGCGCAGGCCGAGTCGGCCCGAGCGGCGCTGGCTCGCGCGGAGGTCGACGCGAAGAAGGCAGCCCTCGATCTGAACCGCGCGAAGGAGCTGCGCCAGGCCAACGCGATCCCCTCGCAGGCGCTCGACAATGCGCAGGCGGCGAACGATTCGGCCCAGGCCGCCCTGGCGCAGTCTCGCGCGCAGCTCGCCCTCGCGGAGCAGGCGAAGGGCTCGGCGCTCGCGCAGGTTGGCGAGGCGCAGGGCCGCCTCAGCCAGAGCGCCGCGGTGGATGCCCAGATCGCCACGGCCCGTGCGCAGGCTGACCTCGCGCACGCGCGCGTCGACAGCGCCGCCGCCGCGCTCGACCTCGCCCGACTCCAGCTCGGCTACACGAAGGTCCAGGCGCCGAGCGACGGCACCGCCTCGAAGCTGTCGGTGCACCCGGGCCAGATGGTCAACGCGTCACAGCCGGTGATCGAGCTGGTGCCGACGGCCACGTACGTCGTCGCCAACTTCAAGGAGACGCAGGTCGGCCGCATGCGCCCCGGGCAGAAGGCCGAGATCGCGGTCGACGCCTTCCCCGGTCGCAAGCTGGAGGGTAAGGTCGTCAGCCTGTCGGGCGGCACCGGGACGAGCTTCGCGATGCTCCCGGCGGACAACGCGACCGGCAACTTCGTGAAGGTCGTGCAGCGCGTGCCCGTGCGCATCGCCTGGGTCGACCTGCCCCCGGACGTCGCGATGAGGGTGGGTCTGTCGGCCGACGTGACCGTCGAGGTCGGGAAGTAACATGCGTCGCCGAGGTCTCGCTCTCGCCGCGGCGCTGTCCTGGCCCGCTCTGCTGCCCGCGGCCGCCCGCGCGGACGGAGGAGCGCTCACCGTCGAGCAGGCCGTCGAGACGGCGCTCCGGACGAACCCGCGCATACTCGCGGCGGAGGCCGGCGTGCGCGGCGGCCGGGATCTCGAGCGCTCGGCCACCGGGCGCATGCTGCCGTCGATACGCGTCACCGACGAGTCCGACCACTGGGACAGCGCGTTCGCGATCCCCTTCGGAGCCTCGGCCTTCACCGTCAGGGACCGGGACACCAACACCTTCGCCGCCACGGCCGACCAGCCGCTGCTCGGCCTCCTGCACCTGTCGCACGAGCGCAGCGCGCAGGACCGGACCGCGGACGCCGGCGAAGCGCGGTACGTCGCGCTCCGGGCGGAGCTGAAGGCCGCCGTCGAGGTGGGCTACCTGCGCCTCTTCGAGGCGAAGGCCCTCGAGGACATCGCCAGAGAGTCGGAGGCGGAGCTGACCGAGGAGCTCCAGGTCACGAAGGCGAGGGTCGACGCGGGGGTGCTGACCAACGCGGATCTGCTCAGGGTCCGCGTGGCTGTGGCCAGCGCGAAGCAGCAGGAGATCGTTGCCCACACGCAGGGCGCGGTGGCGCGGGCCCATCTCCTCGGCGCCATCGGGCTGCCCGTGGACACGCCCGGGATCGAGCTCGCCGAGCCCCGGACGCTCCTCGCGCGCGCCGGCGCGCCGCTCCCGCAGACGGCCGACGCCCTGAAGCAGGCGATGGCGGCGCGACCCGAGCTCAGGGAGCGTCGCCTCCAGGTGCAGGCGGCCGACCAGCAGCACGCCGCGCGCAAGCTCTCGATGCTGCCCGAGGTGAACGCCGAGGCCGGCTACAGTCACCTCGACGGCCAGCCGTTCTCGCCGGCGAACGCGGCCTTCGTCGGGCTGAAGGTGCAGTGGCCCATCTGGGAGTGGGGCGCGTCCTACTACGCGCAGCGAGCGGCCGGCGAGCAGACGGCCGCAGCCGAGCACGAGCTGGACAGCCAGGGCGGTCAGATCGGCGTGGAGGTGGCGAGCGACCTGGCGCAGGCGCAGGCGGCGACCAGCGCGGTCGGGGTGGCGCAGGAGACGATCGCGAGCGCCGAGGAAGCCTACCGGGTGACCGGGGCGCTGCTCAAGGCGGGCAGCGCGACCACGACGGATCTCCTCGACGCGCACGCGGCGCTCACGCAGGCGCGGCTGAGCCTCACGCGGGCGCAGTACGAGCAGGCCATGGCGCAGTCGAGCCTGGCGCGCACGCTCGGGAGGTGAGGGGGGAGGCGGGAGGCGGGGGTCAACTTGCCCGTCGCGCGGGCGGCTCTCGCTGCGCGGGCCAGGTGTCAGTCGGGTCACGCCGCGCCCGCGCTGGGCGCGCCACGCGCTCAGTGCGACGGAAAGGAGTCGGTAGACCGTATCACCGACCCCTGGTCGGGATAGAAGACATACGCGTGGCCCCGGTCGTCGACGGCATCCGAGAACCCGCGATCCGCCCCCAGCAGCTTGCCGAGCAGCGTGAGCTGGCCGCTGTCGAGCACGTCCATCACGAAGATCTCCGAGGTGTTCCCGCTCGGCGAGTACAAGTGATGCAGGGTGGGGTTATACGCGAGGATGTTCGCCCCGGCGCCGCCGTTCTGGCTGCCTAGGATCGCGCCTCCGTGCGCGACGTCGAGCACCACGCTGTTGCCGTTTTCGCCGCAAAGCACGAACGCGAAGCCGCGCGCCTCGTCGAGCGCCACGCCGAGCGCGAGCACGCAAGGGGTCGTCCAGGTTTCGACGATGGCGTGAGTCGAGAGATCGATCGCGTAGGTGTTGCCGCCGCTGAAGCTGGCGTTGTAGAAGGCGTTCGTGTAAGCGCGTCCCCGGGTCTCGTCGATCACGAGCGACTCCGGACCGTTGGGCACTGCGATCGAGACGACCTTCTGGGGCGTGGGCGTACCGCTCGCGGGAAGCGAGTACACGTCGATGGTTGCCGGGGTCGGCATGGTTACCCAGATCTCGCGCTTCGATGCGACGTAGTGCACGTAGTCCACCGCGGCGCCCAGTGGGACGGAGGACAGCAGGGCCGTCGTCGCCGGGTCGAAGATGTTCAGCGTCTGGGCGGTGCCGTCGAGCGCAGCGACGTAGCGATCGGCTTCGGTGGCGGAGGTGGAGCCGTAGCGCGTGCCCACGCGGAGCGGCCCCGCGGGGGGAGCCGTGTACTGGTCACTCTTGCTGAGGCCCTTCAGCTCGGTTACCGCGCAGGTGTCGGGGTCGATCAGATCCACGCTCCCGGTGCGTCCGGCGGGCACGATGACCTTGCGCAAATGAGGTGCCCACTGGATGTCGTCGAACTCGATCCCGGGCGCGCCGTTCGGCAATGCAATGGGTCCGTCCTTCGCCGGACACGACGGCGCGGCGTCCGGAGCGCCCGCAGCGGCGTGCGCCGACGAGGACCCGCAGCCGGCCGCGCACAACGCGCACGCAAGCGCGCCACCGAGCAGCGGCGCCCAATGGTCCGCCCGTTCGAGTTTCGTCCGATCACGCTGCCGAGCTTCGTTCATGTTAAGGTCCCCTATGTCACGTCGCCGTTGGTGGGAAAACACCCCAGGTACTAACCGGGGGGGGTCACGTTTAACCAGACAGTCGCGTCGATGCAAGCCCATTTATGATGGGTGCGGCTCCATGGCGACGAGCCGAACGCGTGGGATTCCGGCTGGTTGCGTAGCGTGAGGGGATGAAGAAGCGAGGCCTTGGGGCATGTCGATTTTCGCGCTCTTCATCGAATCCGGGGAAGCGAATCGTGCGCATGCGGCCGGTAGGTGACGAGCGGCGAGCGCGGGGGGCGCGGCGGGCCGAGGTAACCCTCACCCCGGTCTCGCCCCGCCAGCCCGGTGCTCGTCGGATCACGCTACCCCCACCTTCGATGGCGCTCGGACCGGCCTTCTCGCGTGCACGTGAGCGTGCACGCGGGACGGGCGCGCCGTCGTCGCTGAGAGGCGCGTCTGCATTCGGGACAGGGACGTGAGCTTCGCTCATCACGGCATCTGTCCTCGGGACGCGCGCGTCGACGTCGCCGACAGGCGCGTCTGTCGTCGGGACGGGCGCCCGCGTCTCGCTGAGAGGCGCGCCTCTCTTCGGGACAGGCGCGCGTGTCCCGCTGACACGCGTGCCGCTCGGCGGGACGGGCGCGACCGCACCCCGAACAAGTGCGCCTCTCGGCGCGACAGCCGCGCCCATGCCGCGCGTCATACGCCGTACATCATTGCGCTGGGGGGTCTTGACGCTCACGGCATCACCTCGCCCTCGCCGCTGTGGCTCGACCCGCCACGCAATCTCTCGGCCAGCAAGGTGCACCGCTCCTCGGTCGCGTTGTTCTTCACGGCGAGCGCGAGCGCCCGCTTGCTGCCGACCAGGACTACGAGCCGCTTGCCTCGCGTGATCGCCGTGTAGAGGAGGTTGCGCTGCAGCATCATGTAGTGCTGCGTGTGCACGGGGATGACGACGCACGGGTACTCGCTGCCCTGCGACTTGTGGATCGAGCATGCGTACGCGAGCACGAGATCGTCGAGGTCCGAGTAATCGTAGGTCACGGCCTTGCCGTCGAACTCGACCTTGACCTCCTGCTCGACCGGCTCGATGGCGCGCACGCGGCCGATGTCCCCGTTGAACACGGCGAGGTCGTAGTTGTTGCGCACCTGCATCACCTTGTCGCCGATGCGAAAGGTCCGGCTGCCGCGGACGATGGTGTCGCCCGTGGGGTTCAAGAGAGCCTGGAGCTCGGCGTTGACGCTGGCCACGCCGAGAAGCCCGCGCTGCATGGGCGTGAGCACCTGGATGTCGTCGACGGGATCGAGCCCGAACTTCTGGGGGATGTGCTGGCGGACCAGGGCCTTGAGCGTCGCGGCGATCTCCTCGGGTTCGTTTTTCTCGATGAAGAAGAAGTCCGCGTTCGAGCCCTCGTGGGGTAGCTCCGGCATGAGCCCCTCGTTGACCCGGTGGGCGTTCGAGACGATGAGACTTCCCGTGCCCTGGCGGAAGATGTGCCGCAGCCGCACCACGTCGGCGACGCCCGAACGGATGATGTCGCCGAGGACGGAGCCCGGACCGACCGAGGGGAGCTGGTCGATGTCGCCCACGAGCACGAGTTGGCAGTGAAACGGCAGCGCCTTGAGCACGTTGTAGGCCAGCACCGTGTCGATCATCGAGGCCTCGTCGAGGATGACGACGTCGGCCTCGAGGGGGTTACCGGCGTCGCGGTCGAAGCCGAACTTCTTCGGGTTGAACTCGAGCAGCCGGTGGATGGTCCTGGCCTCCCGCCCCGTGGTCTCCGTCATCCGCTTGGCGGCCCTTCCCGTGGGAGCCGCGAGCAGGATGCGCCTCCCCTTCTTCTCGAGGATGCGGATGATGCCGTTTACCAGCGTGGTCTTGCCCGTGCCAGGGCCGCCCGTGACGACCAGGAGCTTACTGGTCGCGGCCTTCCGGATGGCCTCCTTCTGCTCGTCGGCGAGCTGGATGTCCTGCTGCTCCTCGAACCAGGTGATCGCCCGCTCGATGTCGATACGGATGGGGCGGCTCTCCGTACCGAGCAGTAGCCGGATGCGGCCGGCGCTCGCAGCCTCCGCCGTGTGCAGGCTCTTGAGGTAGACGGCATCGTCCCCTGATGGCTGCGGCTCGATGACGACGCGCTCTGCAGCCGCGAGGTCCCCGATGGCCTTCTCGATGATCGGTGCGTCGATGGCCAGGACCTCGACCGCCGCCGACAGGAGCCTCGGGCGAGGGACGTACACGTGGCCCTCGTCCGAGAGCGTCCCGAGGACGTGCAGCACCCCGGCCTCGGCCCGCTGGGGCGAGGTGGGGCCGATGCCGAGCTGCGAAGCGATCTTGTCGGCGCTCTTGAACCCGATGCCCAGGATGTCGATGGCGAGGCGGTAGGGGTTCTCGCGGACGACGGCGATGGAGCGGTCACGGTACTGCTTGTAGATGCGGGTCGCGTACGCGGTCGACACGCCGTGCGACTGCAGGAACACCATGACGTCCTTGATCTGCCGCTGCTCGACCCACGCTGTCGTGATGCGCTCGCTCCTGACCGGGCCGATCCCCTCGACCTCGGTCAGGCGGGCGGGCTTCTGGTCGATGACCTCCAGGGTCTCCATCCCGAAATGCCCGACGAGGCGCTCGGCCATCACCTTGCCGACGCCGCGCACCAGCCCCGAGCCGAGGTACTTCTCGATGCCTACCAGGGTGGCCGGCTTCACGGTGATGTAGCTGTCGACCTTGAACTGCTCGCCGTACTTCTTGTCGGTCGTCCAGTGGCCCGACAGCCGTAGGCTCTCGCCGGGCTGCACCCCGAGCAGGTTGCCCACCGCCGTCACGAGGTCCGCCTTGCCGGCGACCACGAGCTTCACGACGCTCCAGGCGTTTTCCTCGCTCGCGAAGGTCACCCGCTCGAGCACACCCTCGATGGAGGTGACGACGGACGCCGGGCGGTTCGTCAGGGCGGGGGCGCGGACCATCGGGAGGCCTGGGACACCAAGCCAGATGGGGGCACGGTGGTCAACCACTGGAACGTGCGTGCGGCTGAGGAAGTCGCGTCGAAGGAACTGCGCGCGAGCGCCCGGAGCCGACCAGCGATCATAGCCGTGGCGAAGGCCCCCGGCGCATGTCATCGTCTCGCCGTTGAATCGCTCCGCGGTAGTGCTCGGCGCAAGCGGTCTGGTTGGCGGGCATCTGCTCCGGATGCTCACCGGCGCCCCTTCGTACTCTGTAGTCACGCTCCTCACGCGACGCGCCCTCGGGCTCGGCGGCGGCAAGGTCCGCGAGGAGGTCATCGACTTCGAGCGTCCGGACACCTTCCGTTCTGTCGTCGGCGTCGACGACGTCTTCTGCTGCCTCGGCACGACCATCAAGAAGGCCGGCTCGCAGGACGCGTTCCGCAAGGTCGACTTCGAGGCACCGGTCGCCGTCGCCCGCGAGGCCCGCGCGGCGGGCGCCGGGCGCTACCTGATCGTCACGGCGGTCGGCGCGGACCCCCGCAGCCGCATCTTCTACAACCGGGTGAAGGGCGAGACGGAAGAGGCCCTGCGCGCGCTCGAGTTCCCGCGCGGCCTCCGGGTATTCCACCCTTCGCTGATCGTCGGCGAGCGCGGAGAACGTCGTCCCGCGGAGCGCGCCGCGATGGCGGTCATGCGCGCCACGCGGCCTCTCTTCATCGGCGGGCTCTCCCGGTACCGCGCGATCGACGCGGCCGACGTCGCCCGCGCCATGCTCCGCGTCGCGAGCGAAGACGCCGGCTCGGGGGTCGAGGTCTACGAGGGCGAGCGACTGTTCGCGCTCGTGTGAGGCCCGTCAGCTCACGCCAGGGGCCTCGTGGCCCGTCCGCGCGACGTACTCGGCGTACCCGCCGCCGTAGACGTGCACCCCGTCGCCGGTGAGCTCGAGCAGGCGGTTGGACAGCGCCCCGAGGAACTGCCGGTCGTGGGACACGAACAGCATCGTCCCCTCGAACGTCGAGAGCGCCTTGCAGAGCATCTCCTTGGTGGCCATGTCCAGGTGGTTGGTGGGCTCGTCGAGCACGAGGAAGTTGGGCGGGTCGTAGAGCATCGTCGCGAGCACCAGGCGCGCCTTCTCTCCCCCCGAGAGTACGCGGCACGACTTCTCCACGTCGTCCCCCGAGAAGCCGAAGGCGCCCGCCAGCGAGCGCATCGAGCCGATCGTGGCGAGCGGGAACGCGCTGCGCAGGGCTTCGATGACGCTCTTCTCCGGGTCGAGCAGCTCCATGGCGTGCTGCGCGAAGTAGCCGAGCTTGACGCTCGCGCCGAGCGAGACCCGCCCGCCGTCCGGCTGCACCTCGCCGGCCACCAGCTTGAGCAGGGTCGACTTCCCGGCGCCGTTCACGCCCATCACGCACCAGCGCTCGCGCCGCCGCACCAGCAGGTCGAGCCCGTCGTAGATCCTGCGCGAGCCGTAGCCCTTGACCACGCTCTCGAGCTTGGCGACGTCATCGCCCGAGCGCGGGGCGGGGCGGAAGTCGAACTCGACGATCTTGCGGCGCCGGGGCGGCTCGACCTTCTCGATCTTGTCGAGCTTCTTCACCCGCGACTGCACCTGCGCGGCGTGGCTGGCCCGCGCCTTGAACTTGTCGATGAACGCTTGCTCCTTCGCGAGCATCGCCTGCTGGCGGGCGTACTGCGCCTCCTGCTGCGCGCCGGCGATCTCCCGCTGCCGCTCGTAGAAGTCGTAGTTGCCCGAGTAGGTGGTGATGTCGCCGCCGTCGATCTCGACGATCTTCGAGACCAGCCGGTTCAATAGCTCGCGGTCGTGCGACGTCATGATGAGCGCGCCGTCGAAGTCGCGGAGGAACCGCTCGAGCCAGATGATCGACTCGATGTCGAGGTGGTTGGTGGGCTCATCGAGCAGCAGGGCGTCCGGGCGCATCAGCAGGATGCGCGCGAGGGCGACGCGCATCTTCCAGCCGCCGGAAAGGTTGCCCACGTCGCCTTCGACCACCTCGTCGCGGAAGCCCAGGCCCGCGAGGATCTCGCGCGCGCGCGATTCGAGCGCGTAGCCCCCCAGCTCGTCGAAGCGCGCCTGCGCGTGCCCGAACCGCTCGATGAGCTGGTCCAGCTCGCCGGTCCGCGCCGGATCGGCCATCGCGTGCTCGAGGCCGTGCAGCTCGTGCGCGGCCTCCGAGACCTCGCCGGCGCCGGCCATCGTTTCCTCGAGGACCGAGCGGCCGCTCATCTCGCCGACGTCCTGGCTGAAGTAGCCGAGGGTGACGCCGCGATCGACGGTCACCTGGCCGCTGTCGGGCGGCTCCTCGCCGACGATCATGCGAAAGATCGTCGACTTGCCCGAGCCGTTCGGCCCGACGAGGCCCACCTTCTCGCCCTTGTAGACGCCCATCGAGGCGTCGAGGAACAGAATCTGCGAGCCGTGCTGCTTGGAGACCGAGTCGAGCCTTATCACGTGCGCTTGTGTCAGTGACCTAGCACGACGACGCTGGTCGGCCCGGCGGCGGCGAGCCATGCGGTCCGCTTCTTCATGGCGGCGCGGACTGTCTCGGACGAGCGGGTGGGTCAAGTCACCCGTGTTAAGGTGGGCGATCATGTTCGACCCCATCGTGGTCCGCCCGGGCGTCGTCGTTCCGGGCGACGCGCTCTCGATGCGCGCGGTGCGCGCGAGCGGTCCGGGAGGGCAGAACGTGAACAAGGTCGCGAGCAAGGTGCAGCTCTGGGTCGACCTCTCGCGGATCCAGGGGATGGACGTCGCGGCGCGCGTGCGCCTTCTGGCCACGTGCAAGAACTCTCTCGACGCCGACGGCCAGCTCGTGGTGACGAGCCAGCGCACGCGCGACCAGCGGCAGAACCTGGAGGACGCGCGGGAGAAGGTGAGGGCGCTCGTCGCGCGCGCTCTCGAGCGCCCGCGCCCGCGCAGGGCGACGCGCCCGACCCGCGGGAGCGTGGAGCGGCGGATCGCGGAGAAGAAGCACCGCGCGCGGACGAAGTCGGGCAGGCGGGGAGAAGACTGACCAGGACACAAACACACGGCCGCACCGCGGAGCTCTCCGCGGTGCGGCCGACAAGGATCCGAAACGTACCTGACAAGATGCAGTTTGGTGCTGGCGACGACCGAGACGCTTGCGGTTCCGCGGAATGGATGGGTCGTATCCCGGGAACCGGTAGGTGACGAGCGGCGAGCGGCGGCGCCGGAGCGGTGTCAGGAGTTTCGCTCGGTTGACGAGCACGGCGCTGTCCAGGACAGGCGCGCGCGTGACTGTGGACAGGGAGGTCCGACGAGAGCTCGAGATAGGCGCTGCGGCGGCAGCCCGCCCGGAGGGCGCAGGTGGGGGGCGCCCTTCGGTTCGAAGCGCGCATCCTCAGGTCGCATGCGGGCATGCTTCGCGTCGAAGGGCGCGTGCTTAGGTCGCATGCGGGCACGCTTCGCGTCGAAGGACGCGTGCTTGGCTCGCATGCGGGCATGCTTCGCGTGGAAGGGCGCGTCCTTGCCTCGCATGCGGGCCCCCATCGCTTCGGTGCGCGTCGGCATGCGGTCGATGAGCGCCCGTCTCGCGCCGAGTGACCCCCCCGTCCGCGGCAGCGAGAGCGCCGTCGAGCCGAGGCGCACGGCCCTCATCGAAATTCTTGCCTCGTAACCTCTGGAGATCCCTCGCATCCCGAAAATAGTTGCTCCCCTCCGCGGCAAATCAGGGGTCCACGCGGGCTTAAAGGATTGAAGGCAGTCGATGGGCGCGCCGGGCAATGGGGCTCGGCGCCGCCTGGCCATCCCGGCCACGGGGGTGACGGCGTGACAGCCGTCGACCGTATCGGTCCGCCTTCGGAAAGGAGAAGTCGAGTCATGGCTACTAATAACAGTGCGTCGAAAGGCACGGTGGTCGCCCTCGCGAAGTCGTTGATCGCGGGGACGAACAAGCACCTCGCGAACACCACGCAAGTGATGCTCGCGGGAGGCTCGTACACGGCGGCGCAGATCACGAGCAAGCTGGATCAGCTCGTGCGTCTGCGTACCGACGTGGACGCCGCCAAGGCCACGACCAAGGGAAGGCTCGCTGTCGAGAAGACCGACATGCCGGCACTACGCATCTTCATGGATGCGCTGGTGTCGTTCGTGAAGGCCGCCTACGGCACCGCGCCGGACGTCCTCGCCGATTTCGGGTTGCACCCGAAGGTGGTGACGCCTCTCACGGTCGAAGCCAAGGCCGCTGCCGCCGCGAAGCGCAAGGCAACTCGCGCTGCGCGGAAGACGATGGGGTCTGTCCAAAGGAAGGCCGTCAAGGGTGATGTCATCGGCATCACCGTGACGCCCGTCACTGCGGCGCACCCCGTCGCCACGACGGCGACCAGCAGCCCGACCGCCGGTGCGACGAGCACCGGCGCGACGGCGGCGGCACCTGCACCGGCGGCGAGCCCCGCGCCGGTCGCGGTCAAGCCCGCCAGCTGATCGCCGTATCAACCGGACGGGGCGGGTGGAGGGCTCACGCCGAGCTTCCTCCACCCGCCCCCGTCCACTATCACGCGGGAGGCCGCGACCCTCGACGGCGACGCCGCGGGCTCGGCGGAGGTGCGCTCGCGCCCGCGCCCGCGCCCACATCGCCCCGACACCCCGCGTGCGCTCTCTCCTCGGCTTCTCGATCGTGGCGCCGTGCTCGACCGCGTCAAGGACGCTGGCGCGCCGCCGCCCGGAGGCGGCGGTGCTTCGCGGGCCATGCCCGCTCGCATCCTTGACCCGGTCTGCGCGCGGCGCCCTCGGGGCGGCGCCTTCGCAAGAGCGCGAGGGCGAAAGGATGGACGTGATGCTCAGGATCTACACGACGATCATGGAGGTGCTCGGGATGCTTCGGCCGGTGGTGGCGGAGATCGAGACGCACGACCGCGATCTGGCGCGGCAGCTGAGGCGGGCGGCGAGCAGCATGGCGCTGAAGGGAGCGGGTCGAGCGGCGGGACGC
>PLYU01000236.1 GCA_003153495.1 Myxococcales bacterium | reverse complement strand
ACGACCGCGCCGCCGGCGCCGATCGGCCCGTAGAGGCCGCCGAGCCAGCTCGCGGTGAGCGCGAGCACGGTCACGAGCGAGAGCCCGAGCGCGAGCGCGAACGCCGAGGTCGCGCGCGCGAGGCGGACCGCCCAGTGCGCGCTCCGCAGAAGCCCGGCACCCGACGCGACCTCCAGCGCGGCGAGCGCCGCTGCGGGTACGTCGACCACGGCCCAGCGCGTCGGCAGCCCGCGGAACACGCCGAGCAGGATCAGCNNTCATCCCGAGCGAAGCGAGGGATGACAGGGGGGGGCGCGCGCGCGACGAGGCGCACGCCAGCTGCGCGAGCATGCGCTCGGTGCTCTCGAGGTCGACGCACGCGTCGGTGATGCTCTGCCCGCGGACGAGATCCCCGCGGTGCACGCCCTCCTTCAGGTCCTGTCGTCCGGCGACCAGGTTGCTCTCGATCATCACGCCGAGCAGGTGCCTCGAGCCGTCGGCGAGCTGTCGCGCGACGTCCTCGACGACGGCCTCCTGCGCATGGTGGCTCTTGCCGCTGTTGCCGTGGCTGCAGTCGATCATGACGCGCGGCTGGACGCCGGCCTTCGAGAGGGCGGCCGCGGCCGCGGCGACGTGGGCGCTCGAGTAGTTCGGCCCGGCGCCGCCGCCCCTCAACACGACGTGCCCGTCCGGGTTGCCCCTGGTGCGCACGATCGCGACCCGGCCTCCGCCGTCGATGCCCAGGAAACTGTGCGGGCGCGAGGCGGCGATGAGCGCGTTGATCGCGACCGCGAGCTCGCCGTCGGTGCCGTTCTTGTACCCGACGGGCATCGACAGGCCGCTCGCCATCTCGCGGTGCGTCTGGCTCTCGGTGGTGCGCGCGCCGATGGCCGTCCACGTCACCAGGTCGGCGAGGTACTGCGGGACGATCGGGTCGAGCATCTCGGTGGCCGCGGTCATCCCGAGGTGCGCGACGTCGAGCAGCAGCTGGCGCCCGATGCGCAGGCCGGCGGCGATGTCGTGGCTGCCGTTGAGGTGCGGGTCGTTGATGAGCCCCTTCCAGCCGACGCTGGTGCGGGGCTTCTCGAAGTAGACGCGCATGACGACGAGCAGGTCGTCCTCGAACCGGGCGCGCAGGGCGGCGAGGCGCGCGGCGTAGTCGAGCGCGGCGGCCGGGTCGTGCACCGAGCAGGGGCCAACGATGGCGAGCGCGCGCCGGTCGCGGCCCGCAAGGACCGCGCGCACCTCCTCGCGCGCGCGGTAGACCCGATCGGCGGCCGCCTCGGTGAGGGGCAGGTCGGCCTTGAGCTGGTCGGGGCTCGGCAGCGGCCGGGTGTCGATGACGTGGACGTCGAACGTTTGGCGCATGGGCGACTCCAGAAACGAAAAACCCCCGGGCGCTCTCGGCGACCAGGGGTTGAAAGACCTCGATGATGCGTGATTTCTATGAGGTCAACCTCGGCCGCCGCGTTGCCGCGGGCCAGCTAAAGTGCCCATAAAAGAAGCGCGCGCTCTGCACGGGGGGTGAACGTAGCGCGGGTTCGGGCGGTCGTCCAATGCCAGCGCAGGGTGCTACGCTCCTTCCGTCATGGCCCAGGCCACTCACCCTGTCCATTACACGCGCGCCGAGTACCGTGCCTTCGAGCGTTCGAACAACGCGAAGCACGAGTATCTCGACGGCGTCATCTACGCGATGGCGGGTGGGACACGAGAGCACGCGGCCATCGCGGTCAACGTCAGCACGCTGCTGAGCGTCGGGCTTCGCGGACGGGCCTGCGCCGTCCACTCGTCGGATCTGCGCGTCCGGGTCGTCGAGACGGGCCTCGAGACCTATCCGGACGTCACGGTCGTCTGCGGCAAGGCCCAGGTCGATCCGGACGATTCCCACGCGATCACCAACCCCGTGGTGGTCGTCGAGGTCACGAGCTCGAGCACCGAAGAGTACGACCGCGGGGAGAAGCTGGCGCACTACAAGCGCATCCCGTCTCTGCGGGAGGTGGTGCTCGTCGGGCATCGAGAGAGGGCCGTCGAGGTCGTGAGGCGCGAGCAAGATGGCTCGTGGACGACGCACGAGGCGCGCGCCGGGGGCTCGGTGAAGCTCGTCTCGCTGGGGTGCGAGCTGCCGGTGGACGAGGTTTACCGGGATCCCCTCGTCGGGGGATGAGGCGGGCGCGGCGAGGTCAATCTCCCGCCGCGTCCAGGGAACCGCCGTCGCCAGCATCACCGCTGTCATGCCCCGCGTCGAAGGTGGGCGCGCCGCAGAGCGGTCCGCTGCTGCCCGCCGAGGACCACATGGAGCAGCCGTGCGAGTCGGTGACCTTGTGCCAGGCGGGGTCGCCCGGGTTGGGCATGCCGTCGCAGGCGGCGGAGCACCCGCCGCTCTCGGACCAGCCGCCGTAGGTCATGCAGCAGCCGGGGTGCGGGTCGGGCGCGCAGCAGTGGCCGCCGGCGTCGCTGGGGGGGGGTCGAAGTTGTCGGCCGTGACGTCGGTTGATTCCGGGCAAATGACCTGGCCCGCATGTCACCGAAGCGGCGGCCCCATCCCCCTCGCGGCGTGCCACACGGCGCGCACGGCGACAACGTCCGCCTCTCGGTCGTAGGAGAAGTACACGTGGTAGCTCGACCTCCGGAGCAGAAGGCGCCGGATGGTCACGCCTCGTCGCTCCGCGTACGGGATGCCTACCATTGGCGCCTTCACCGCCAGGTCGAGCGCCGACGCCAGCTCCTCGGCGAAGACCCGGGGTGCGGCCGGTCGATGCGCGCGCCACCACTCCGAGATGCTGCGAATCTGAGCCTCGGCGCGGGGTGCGAGCTCGAGCCGGGTCACAGGTCGCCGCGCCGGAGCGCGGCGAGGACAGGCTCACCTGGAACTCCGAGGCCCGCGCGCAGCTCATCGTCGGCTGCGTCGAGGGCCGCGTGCAAGCGGGCTCGATCCTCGTGGCCGAGGTCATCGCCGACCACCTCGAGCTCGACCTCGGCCCCCTCGGGAAGGTCCGTCGGCTCGTCCACGATCAGCCTGCCGTTCTTCACTCGCGCATGCACCGTCATCGCGTGGGTTAGCGTAGCACTCGCCCGCCGATCGGGCCCACGCCCGCATCGAGTACGGCCGGCTTCAAGGGCGAGCTTGCATCTCGATCGGATGCATCGAGCCGAGGGTCTCGCGCCCCTTCCACGCGGCGATGGCAGCCTGACCGCGCGGCTCGTCGCCGAGCGCGACGAGGCGTCGACCCGAGATCCGTGACCATCAGCCTGCCGCCACCGGCGGGACGGACGTAGATCGCAGCCGCGTCGCCATCACCCATGAACGCGGGCAGCTCAACCTGAAAGAGGCTGCCCGGGCGCCTCACGCGCACCCGTGCCGCAGCATCGAGGCCGCTTGCGACGGGGCCGATCAAGGCATCGGTGCCGATCTCGCCGAACAGGTCAAGCCAGCGTGGCCGCCTTCCAGCACGCGGCCAGCCAGGCCCGCTCGGTGGCTCCGAGGACGACGCCTGCAACGGCCCCCTCCACGACCGCGTGCGGACGCTCCCATTCAGCATCGCCCAGCCACAACGTTCCCGCCCGACGAGTGCGGTCGTACAAGCGCGACCACGCGCGCGCGGGCGCCGCTCTCCAGCCCGCTGTGCCAGCCCTGTCCGCAGTCGGTTGGTGACTTCGAGGCCGTCGCGCGGCCGTCGAGGAACTGGCCCGACCCGACCGCGGTCCTGGTCGCGCTACGCCGTGACCACGAGCATCGAGGCGACGGGATCGGCATCGAACGCCTCGAGACTCGCGGCGTTCGCGCGCACGACGGCCTCGATCTGCGCCGTCGACTTGTTCCCCACCCGTAACCAGACCACCTTGGGCGGGCTCCCGTAGAGGAAGCTCAGCTGGCGGAAGTCTGCGTCCTTCGACACGATCGCGAGCCCATGGACCTTCGCATACTCCCATATGACAACGTCGTCCGCCATCGCGAGGCCCACGTCACGAACGTGCTCCGAGCCGGGGAAGAGATCGGCGAGCCGAGCCACCAGCCGCGGCGCGAGGTTGTGATCGAAGAGCAGCTTCACGCAGCAGGGACCGACAGCAGCCGTCGCTCACGGTCTGCGGCGAACGCCAGGCAAGCGCGGATGTCATCGGAGGTGAGGTCCGGAAAGTCTGCGAGTATCTCGGCCTCCGGCATGCCGGACGCGAGGTACTCCAGCACGTCGTACACCGTGATGCGCAGCCCACGGATGCACGGCTTGCCGCCGCGCTTTCCCGGCTCGATGGTCACGATCGCGCGATAGTCCACCGGTGAACCGTAGCGAAGGCCCCGGTGGTTGCAACCTCGGAGCGCACAGCGGGCGCGGGCGCGAACCACGTTATTCGCGCCCCGCCTGCCGTCTACACGATGTTCTTCACGAGCGTCGCCCACACCTTATCGAGCCGGTCGAGCAACGTCGCGTCGATCTCCTCGACGTACCCCAGCGCCACCGCGACATCGAGCGCCACCCCGGTCTCCCGGGCCGACCCGAGCGCATTCTGCGTGGCGGCGTGACCGCCAGGCGAAGGACGGCGCCGCGAGACGCGGCGCTCGTCCTCCTCCGCCCTGAGCTACGCGCGGTCGAGCACGGCGCCAGGCTCGGAAGGAGAGAGCGCGGCGCTGGTGGCGCAGGCGTCACGTTCGGCGCCGGGTCGGGCACGACGCGCCGCGGCGGCTCCTCGTCGTGGTGGGTCCAGTGCGCGGCGACGTACGCTCCCCCTCCCCCGAGCACCGCCAGCGCGACCGCCGCCACCAGCAGCAGCAGCCACCGCGGCATCGCCTCCTTCTGCGGCGCGATCGGCACCACCGACGCCCACGCGCCTCCCTCCGCCGCGCCCTCGTCGGGCGCGCGCACGGCGCGTTCGGCGACGGCGCGTCCCCAGGCGCGCTCGGCCTTCGGGTCGAACCCCTCGTCGGCCAGCTCCTTGTCCAGCTCTTCGTCGCTCAGCGCCAGGATGCGCTTCGCCTCGTCCTCGGCGGCCTGCTGCTCGAGGGTCTCCAGGATCTCTTCGGGCGTCGGCTTTCGTGCGCGGCTCATGGCGAGACCTCGTCATCTTCGTCGGCGGCGGCCGGAGCCCGCGCGGAAAGGGAGGAAACGCGCGGGCTCCGGCCTGTTGGGTCTCACGATGCGGTCACGGGGTGTTGTGCGGCGGCGGCGGCGGCGCGGGCGGCGACGGCAAGGCCGGCGTCGCGGTGCCGGTGGGCGGTGCAGCCGTGGCGGGGGGCGTGGCGTGCGCCGGGGCTCCCGCGACCGGCGCGGGCGGCGTTGCCACGGTTCCCTTGACGAGCAGCTTCGCCCGCGGGCCCATGGTCCCGCGCGCCTGGCGCGTGGCGAGCGCCTTGGCGACAGCGGCGTTCTTCGTCGCGACCGTCTTGGTCCGCGCCTTGCGCGGAGTGTAGCCGAAGTCCGCGAGCGTCTCTCCGGCGTTCTGGGTGACCCCGTACTTGGACGCGACGAACGACTTGAACGCGCCCAGCACGGGGTTGCTCTGCTTGTGGGTGTCGCGCTCGACCTGCACGGTTGTGAGCCAGCTGGCTCTCGACTGGACGGCCGCGTCGGAGGCGGCGATGTCCTTCTCGCAGAACTGGACGAACTGGGCGAGCGTGAAGGTGGACCCTGCGAGGGTGAAGGATGTGTCCGGTGTGAAGTGCTTCTGCGCACCGGGCACGACTCTTCGCAGGCGATCCTGTCGGGACATTTTGCTCTTATCGGTGGTGGGGCTCATGGTGTCTTTCCTCTGGTGGGGTGACGTGTCGTGAAGGCTCTCGGCGGAGCACCGTGCGCCGCGTCGGGCCTTCAAAGAGGTAAGATCCCGAGCGAGGGGTTTTGCGCAGGGGACGGGCGATCATTCTTCACGAGGGCGTGCGGGGCGCGTGAACGCGTGGAGTCTCGCGTAGTTCGGGCGCGAGGGTCACGTGCTCGGGCGCGCGGAATCTATCCGCGCGGGTGCGGATCATGTGCTGACGCGTTGGTTGCGATCCGCGCAGCCGCTGTAGCGATCCGCGGACGTGCGGATCGTTTCCCCGGCATCGCGGGAGACAACCGCGGGCCTGCTGTACGCATCCTCACGACTGCGGATCGCTTGCTCGCGAGTGCGGTTGCGATCCGCACGAGCGCTGTAGCGATCCGCAGACGCGCAGATCGTTGCCGCGGACCCGCGGATCGCATCCGCGCCACCGAGGAAGCGATCCGCGCGACCGCTGAAGAGAACAGCGGGCGTGAGGCGCGCTTGCTCACCCGCGCGGATCGCTTCCGCGGGGGCCCGGAGCGCGTCCCCGGGGCGACAGCGCGCCCCGTCCGCGGTCACGCGCGCGCCCGGGTCCGAGGCCGCCGTGGCGATCGCCGCCATCACGGCAGGCAGCAGCGCGCTTCACCGTCGCGGCAAGGGCGGAGGCAGGGCCCCGCCCCCAGTAATGAAGGAACAAGAGCCGCGGCGACTCCCCGGTCATGTGCGAGTGGATGGGCGACGACGTTGATCCCGCCTGCCCTCGCCGCCGATGTGCATGAACAGCACGTGCGGCTTGTCGAAGAAGAAGTGATTGTGCAGCGCCGTGACCTCGAGCCCACTGTCGAGCGCCCAGGGGGAACCTCGCGTTGCGGACAGCTCGACTCCTGCGCCGGCGCCGGCAGCAATCCGTTCTGCAATCCGGGCGGCGGGGGCGCGACGCCGGGTGTGCCGCCGACTGAGCTGCTAGGCTGGGCCCGTGCGCACTCGCCGCTCAGGCGTCGCCGTCTCAAGCCTCGCCGTCGCGGGGCTCGTCGCGGCGTGCGGTGCGCGCACGGGCTTGCTTCTGCTCGACCAGCCGGCCGGCGACGACGCCCAGGCGCTGCCGCCCGTCGACGCCAGCATCGAGGTCGAGGTCGACGTCGTCGAGGACGGATCCCTCGATAGTCCCGCCGAATGCGTCCCGAAGAGGTACTGCGATCCGGGCGACCCCGGCCATGTCTTCGCGTGCAACCACGCAGTGAGCGAGTGCGGTCTGCTCGAGCAATGCGAAGAGCGCGGCGAAGGTGCGGAGTGCGTCAACCCGTGCGTCGACTCGCTCGGCAACAACACCTCCAACGGGTGCGATTTCTACGCTGTCGAAGTGGACACCACGGCGGAGGCGACCGGGGTCTGCTACGCGGTCTTCGTCGTCAATCAGTGGCCGACGGGCGAGCCGGCGCGCCTCCAGGTCACGCTGGGCGGCCAGGTGCTTCCCGTCCAGCAGTTCGCGCGGATACCCACGGGGACGGGCTCGGGAATCACGTACGCCCCGTTCGATCCCAGCGCGGGCTTGCCGGCCAATCAGGTCGCCATCCTGTTTCTCTCGCGGGACCCGAACCACACGAACGACCCCGACGCCCAGCCCAACGATCCCGCCATTCTGGCGAACTGTCCGCCGGGGGTGACGCCGGCGGTCGTCGGCGACGCGGCGCTTCACGGCACCGGGATCGGATCGGCGTTCCACATCCAGACGAACGTCCCCGTCGTCGCGTATCAGATGCTCCCGTACGGAGGGGGCCAGGCGCGCGTCACGGGAGCGACGCTCCTCGTTCCGACGAGCGCGTGGGACACCAGCTACGTGGTAGCCGACGCGTACGAGGCGCCGAACGCGGCCTTCGTCGCCGAGCCCCGCGCCGGACCCACCACCGTCGTCATCGCCAGCCAGGACGCGACGCAGGTCACGGTCAAGCCGACCGTGGACATCGGCGGAGCCGGGGCGGTCTCCGGAACGCCCGCGAACGTGCCCGTCACGTATACACTCAACCAGGGGCAGTACCTCCAGTTCACGCAGCGCAGCGAGCTCACGGGGAGCGCCGTGCAGGCGGACAAGCCGGTCGCGGTGATCGGCGGATCGACGCTGATGGACGTGCCCGTGACGACGCTGCGCGCGGACCACGGCGAGCAGATGCTCCCCCCCGTCCGGGCGCTGGGCAGCGAGTACGTCGCGGTGCGCTACCGGAACCGCGGTGCGAGCGAGGAGGTCGTGCCTTGGCGGATCGTCGGAGCGGTCGACGGGACCCTGCTCACCTACGATCCGCCGCAGCCGGGAGCTCCCGGCGCGATCGGCGCGCGGCAGTGGGTGGAGTTCGACGAGCCTGGCCCCTTCGTCGTGCGAAGCCAGGACGCGAATCACCCCTTCTACATGGCGTCGTACATGACCGGCGGCTGCGGAGCGCCCGCCGTGATCGAGGCGGTCGGCGACGGAGGAGTCCCCGTGTGCCCGGGCGATGATGGTCCGCTCAAGGGATACGGCGACCCGGAGTTCCTCAACGTGGTACCGCCCGCGCAGTACCTCCCACGCTACACGTTCTTCACCGACCCGACGTATCCGGAGACCAACCTCGTCGTCGTTCGTGTCCGCGATCCGCAGACGAAGGCGATGCCCGAGGTCACGCTCGACTGCGCAGGAGTCCTCGGCGGCTGGCAGCCGGTGGGCAGCGGCGGGGCCTACGAGATGACGCGCGTGGACCTGTCCACGGGTGACTTCAAGGGCGTCGGCGGGTGCGACAACGGCGTGCACACGATCACGGCGGCCTTCGCCGCGGCGGCCGGCGGCCCGCCCCGCTCGCCGCTCGTCGGAGTCACAATCTGGGGATGGGGCAACGACGTGACCTGGCCCTCCGATGTGACCGTGGCCGACGAGACGAACCCGAAGTTCTCGCGGTGGGTGAGCTACGGCTACCCCGCGGGGGCCAACTTCCGCCCGCTCAACACGGCGGTGCTGCCGTAGTGCCGCGATTCCGCGGAATGGATGGGTCGTATCCCGGGAACCGGTAGGTGACGAGCGGCGAGCGCGGGCGCGCGGCGCATGCCGCTCTCGCCCCGCCAGCCCGGTGCTCGTCGTCGGATCACGCTACTCGCTGGATCGGCTAGCGTAGACCCCAATGTTTCATGGAATCGCGGTACTAGTGGTTCCGCTTTGCGCCCTCGGCGCCATTGGCGAAGCCTCCGCCCAGACGCCCGCCGGACCGCCCATGCTCGAGGGCCCCCGCTCCCGGCAGGCGCAGACGGAACCCGAGGGCGTGGTCCGGCTCGAGGGGCCCTCGGGCGCCAGGCTCGAGCGCGAGATCGACAGCGTGACGCACGACTGGGAGATCGTGTGCACTGCCCCGTGCGTCGCGCACACGCCGACGGCGTTCGACTATCGTGTTACCGGGGGTGGCCTGAGACCATCGCAGGGGTTTCCGCTGCGCGTCGACTCGGCGGAGAACCTGCGCGTCCACGGAGCTTGGCTCGACCTGTACGTGCTCGGCTGGGTGGGAGTCGGTACCGGAGGCGTCGCCACGCTTACCGCGCTCACACTCGAGCTCATGCAGACTCGAGCATTCGGTGTGCCGCCACCCTTCAAGGACCCCGACCTCGGATGGCTGGCGTTCGGGGCCGGCACGGCCGCCTTGGTCGGCGGACTCGCGCTGGTGCTCACGAACAAGCACACCACGGTATCTCAGGATGTCGTGGACGCTGCGGGCGCGCCGGTCCCCTCGACGGCGGCCCCCGCCCCGGCGGCGCAGCTCACGACCGCCGAGGCCTCCGCCAGGTTCTTGCGCGCGGCGCCAGCCTTCGGGGTGCGGGTCGTGAGCCTGCGCTTCTGACGGCCGCGTCGCCGAGGCGTCAATGGGACGTCATGAGGCCGCGCTGATCGTGGATGAGAAGAACGGGCAGGCAACCGTCGTGTTCCCGGTGAACGTGTTGCCGCTGCCGGAGTTCGTCGATCCATTCGCGCAGACGACCTGCAGTGTATCCGTGTAGTAGCCGTTGAAGCTGTTGACGTACTCCTGCGCGTACGTCGTCGTCACCGTCGGTGTGAACACGACGAAGTCGTTGCCCGGGCCGGCGACGCGGAGGGGAGAGTACGACCCGGGCGCGTCGGGACCCCAGGTCATGCCCCAGGCGGGGGCAACCGCGAGGGCCGAGAGCGACAGGAAGGCGGCGACGAATACGGTCTTCATGGAATGTTTCCTTTCGAAGGACGACACGGCTGCGGCCGTGATGTCCGGTACTTCTCTTTCGATGTCGATTGTCAGTAAGCAGCGGTCACGGGCCCCGACTCCGCAGCCGGGTCCGAGCGCAAGACGATCTGAAGCCCGGCGAGCGATTGACCAGGGCCCAGCGAGACCTTCTGCTGGCCGGTGGCGCCGCGGTCGTCGCTCGCGAAGACGTCGATGTCTCCAGGTCCGACGTGCGCAAAATGGTACGCGATTCTGCCGTCAGCGGAACGACTGGCTGACCCATCGCCGCAAAGGCGCGATGGATATGTGAACTCCTTGCACCCGCCCGGGCGCTTCCTCTTCTTATCCGCCTCGCCGAGTTGCGCGAGGCCCGCGCGGTGGCCGAGCGCGATGGCCGAGCCGATCGTGTGGCGCTGGTCGATCAGCACCTCAAGGCCATCGAGGGTAAGGTCTCCGGAGGCGGAGGGCCTGGTGTGCGGCGCGGGTGGCGTGCAGTGACAGGCGGCCGGCCGGCTCCCAACGGCGGCCGGGAGAAAGCCGCGGACGGGCGGCGGTCCGGGCCAGGTGGACGGCGTGGAGCGCGGAGCGGGCAGCCCGGAGAGATCGGCGCCCGGCTCGCAACGGCAGGCGGCCAGCCGGGCGAGACGGACGCCTGGCGAAGACGGACCTGCGGCTGGGTCAAGGAGATGCGCGCTCCGGGAAGACGGACGGGCGGCTCGCTCGAGAAGACGCGCGCCTCGGGAAGAGGGACGCGCGCCTGGCTCGAGAACGCGGCCGCCTGGCGAAGACGGACGGGCGGCTCGCTCGACGAGACGCGCGGCTCGCCCGAATGGGCAGGCGGCCCGCCCGGAATTCGCGGCGTCTCCAAAAATAGTTTCCCCGTCGTCTCGCAGCGTTACCCGAATAGCAACCTTGCAGTGACGGATGTACTTTCGTCGACCAACACCGAACGGCTTGATCACCGCGACGTGCTGCCGAGCCAGCCCAAGGTCCGTGCGGAAACCACCCGGAGCTTGGGGGGCGCCGGGTACTCCACGGCCAGGAGGGCGACACGGCCACCCGTGACATCGACCCCGAGGCGGCGTGCAGACGGCGGCGAGAGTCTGCACGATGCAGCCCTGATCAAAGGCGAGCCGGCGAAGCCGGACGCCGCGATCGCGGCCCCTGGCCGCGCCCGCCGCGCCGACGCCCGTCAAGCCGGCGTGACGAACAACCGAATGCAGTAGAGAGCCCGACGGCCAGGACGCCGTCGGACGACACGCCGCGAGAGGCTCTCCGGTGGTCAGCCCCCGGTTCCGGCGCGCGGAGCCGGGGGGCTCCTTTGTTGGGGCCGTACAGACCCCGACCCCGAACCCCGACCCCACGCTCGCCCTACGGCTGGAGCTCGAAGCCTCCCTCGACCGCGATCGTGACAGCCGACACGAAGACGATGCTGTCGACGTTCACGCGCACGGCCATCTCTCCGTGGCCGAAACGGTCTCCGATGGCCGCGGAGAGCCCCAGCATGCCCGCTCCCGAGCCGTGCTGCCCGGTCGCGTGAAAGTAGGTGACACCCGCGCCCAGCTCCCAGAACGCACCGTCGCCCTCCACGCCGTCGAAGAACGCGTGTACGCCCGTGAGAAGGCGTCCGCCCGACAGGACGCCGAACGTCTTTCGAGCGCCGTAATCGGGACCATAGAACCCTTCGAGGGACGACTGCCAGCGATGGCCCGCGCCGGGACGGCCGAGAGATCCGTAGAGGCGCGCCCCGAAGACTCCGTACGTGTCGCGCCAGTCGCTGCAGGAAGAGCTGAAGATGCACAGGTTCACTTCGTCCACGTAGCTCGCCCCGACGGAGCCGCGAAGGCCGACCTCCCACGCCCGCTTCTCCGTGGATGGCCGCGGACTCGACGCCTGCGTCGAACCCTCCCCGCGCTCGTCGTCGTCGGACTCCGCGTGCGCGGTCGGTGCGACCAGACACGTCGCCAGGACAGCGAGAAGGTACGCGGCGGTTCGCACGGTCACACCGGCCCCCTAGAACTGCCCGTACACGAACGGCTCCGGCCTCGCCCCCGCCGCCAGGTGCACCGCCATCGCCACAGCAGCCAGCACCACCCCCTGCACCACCGCCGGCGTCCGCACGAACGCCTCACGCACCCGCACCTCCCAGTCCCTCGGCACCAGGTGCAGCACGCCCGCCGCCGCCACCACCCACGGCACCCTCGCCGCCACGTGCTCCATCGACCACCCCCCGTGCACCAGCCGCTGGATCGCCAGCACCGCATGCGCGAGCGTCGGCGCCCGGAAGAAGATCCACGCGAAGCACACGAAGTGGAACGTCGCGATCGCCCCCAGCCACCCCCACGCCCCCGCGTCCGCCCGCGCACTCTCGCGCGCCCGCGCCCCCTCCCCTCTCCACCGCTGCCACATCCGCGTCCCCGCCAGCGCCGCCCCGTGCAGCCCCCCCCAGATCACGTAGTTGTACGACGCCCCGTGCCACAGCCCGCCGAGCACCATCGTGATCATCAGGTTGCGGTACGTCCTGAACGCCCCGCCCCGCGACCCGCCCAGCGGCTTGTACAGATAGTCCCGCAGCCAGAAGCTCAGCGTCATGTGCCAGCGTTGCCAGAACTCCTGCAGGTTGCGCGACAGGTACGGCGCGTCGAAGTTCTCGGGTAGCTCGTAGCCGAAGAGCGCCGCGCTCCCGATGGCCACGTCACTGTAGCCCGAGAAGTCCATGTAGATCTGCGCGGCATACGCGTACACCGCGATGAGCACCTCGAGCGAGGTGAACCGCTCGGGCGTCGCGAAGACCCGCCCCACCACCGCCTGGCCCAGATAGTCCCCGATGATGATCTTCTTCGACAGCCCCGTAGCGATCCTCCACAGACCGCGCGCCTGCATCGCCGCGTCCGCGCGCGGCACCGCCTCGAGCTGCGGGAGCATCTGCCCCGGGCGCACGATCGGGCCCGCCACCAGGTGCGGGAAGAAGGACACGAACAGGAGATAGTCGAGATAGCGCCGCGCCGGCGGCAGCTCCCCGCGCCACACGTCGATCGTGTAGCTCATCGTCTCGAACGTGAAGAACGAGATCCCGAACGGGAGCACCATCCGCAGCCGCGGCGCGTGCACGCTCAGCCCCAGCGCCCCGCACGCCTCCGAGAGGGCCTCGCCCGCGAAGTTCCAGTACTTGAAAACCGCCAGGACGCCCAGGTAGTACACGACCGAGACGAGCAGGAGCGCGTTGCGCGTCGAGCGCGCCTTCGCGCTCGCCAGGGCCCGGCCGACGAAGAAGTCGATCGTGCTGCCCACGAAGATCACGCCCAGGCACATGCACGCCCACGCGACCGGCGGCATCGGCACTGGCTCGTCCCGCGCGGCGTCGAGCGTGCCGTAGAAGTAGAAGACGTAGCTCGCCACCACCAGGAAGAGCGCGCGGGCGAGGCGCCGCGTCCGCAGCAGCCAGAAGACTGCCCACGCGGAGACGAGGAACGCGCCGTACAGAGGGCTGTTGAAGAGCATCCCCGGCTCGCGCTCAGCTCTGCTCGACCACCATCATCCGGACGACCCGCGCGGGCACGGCGACGTCGATCGCGCCGCCCGCCCGCGCGAACCGAGGCCCCCCGAGCGCGTCCACGAGCGCGCCGACGCCGGCGAGCGAGACGCGGGCGACCATGTCGTTCGCCGTCGGGTTCATCACGAACACGACCCGCGGCGCGCCCGCCTCGTCCTCGTGGACGCTCACGAACGCGTCGAGGGGATCCACCGGCCACGTCGGCAGGCGCAGCTCGTCGATGCGGCGCGCCACCAGCGCGTCGGCGCGCGCCAGGTCGTCGAGCGGCTCGAGCTCGAAGCCCTTCTTCGCGCGCGACCGGGGCGCGGGTTCCGCGTCGTCGACCTCGGGCGCCAGGGGGCCCACCGTCACGACCGTCCCCGCGTCCCTCGCCGCGCGCAGGCTGTCCACCAGGTGCGGCTTCAGGCCGCCGACGCTGGCGCACACGATCCAGCTCGCCCCGACGACCGAGTGCGCCACCGTCTCGCCGCCCGCGTAGGCGAAGGGCACGCCGCGCGCGTGCAGGGCGCGCTCGAAGGCTCGCAGGTACGCCTCCGCCGCCATCACCGGCGGCGCGCCGAGGCCGAAGTCTCTCTCGAGCACGGTCTCGCGCCACCCCGCTCCGGCGACGTGGAACAGGGCCGGCGTCAGCGGCCCGAACGCGTGGGTCACGCGGGCGAGCCGCCGCAGCGCGCGCGGGACCACGAGGCGGACGGGCGCGCGCCGCCGCAGCGTGTGCAGCGCCGTGCGATCGAGCGCCGCGAGCAGGCGCGCGTAGCGGTCGGCCATCGGCCGCGGCTTGCCGTGCGGATCGATGGGCGCGCCGATCCAGCGATCCCGCTCGACCGCCATGTAGAGGTTGAAGCCGCGCAGGCCGTACGCCATCGCGGCCATCAGGGCGTACATCGAGTCGTTCTCGTCGAGCGGCGCGAAGAACGGCGGAAAGCCCGCCCCGACCTCGGCCCCGAAGGCGGGCGCTCGCCCTTCGCAGCGGCAGGCCAGCTCCGTCGTGCGCCGCAGGACGGCCCAGTGCTCGGTGGGGGTGGCGCGGTGGTAGTAGTCGAGACCCACCAGATCGATCCCCGCCATGCGCGCGGGGTTGAGCGGTGTCGCGCTCTCGCCGAGTGGCAGGTTGTGGGTCGTGGGGATCCCGTCGAACCCGGCGGCCACCAGCGCAGCGGCCATGCGATCCAGCGCTGTCGACAGCAGGTGCTCGTGGAACTCTGCCCAGTCGACGTGGCGGGCGAGCTCGCTCGTCTTGTGGGCGTCGAAGCGGCGCGGCGGCTCCACCGTCGCGAACGCGAGCGAGGCGTCGCCCCAGGCGCGGCGCAGGTGCGTCGGGCGCCCGCCGTACTTCGCCCGGAGAAACTCGCGGAACGCGCGGACGGCGTCGGGGTGGTAGTCCTGGTCGTACTGGCCGTCGCGGAAGTAGAGGGCGCCCTCGTTGTCGACCTGCACCAGGACGACGGGGCCCTCGGGCCAGCGCAGGCGCGACAGCCGCTCGCCGACGGCGCGGTACCATCGCCCGGTCTCCTCGAGGAACGCGTCGCTCGCGTACGACGGCACGGGGAACGCCACCGGCACGATCGGGAGGATGACGGGGTGCCCGCCCGGCGTGCGCGCCTGGCACGCGGCGTCCCACACGACGCGCTCGGGCAGCCCGAAGTACGTCAGCTCGGCGTTGATGTGCGGCCCGGGGCGCAGGACGCACTTGAGCCCCACCTCGTGCGCCATCTGGAGGAAGCGCGCGACGTCGAGGCGCGGATCACGCTCGCCGAAGTCGTACTCGCCGGGCCCCGTCTCGTGCACGCCCCACGGGACGTAGGTGTCGACGAGGCGCAGGCCCATCGCGCGCATCGCCTCGAGGCACGCGCGCCACTCCCCGACGGGGTGGCGCCAGTAGTGCATCGCGCCCGCCCAGAGCGGCAGCGTCGGCTGCCCGCCGCCCAGGTCGAGCCCGTGCGGAGACAGCCGCACGCGCTGCTTCGCTCGAGCGGGGAGCGACGGCGACGCGTCGGCGGCAGGTCGGCGGCCCGGCACCTCGGTCACCCTGGGATCACGCGCGCCAGCAGGGCCGACAGCGCTCGCATGTCCTCGTCGTCCGCCAGGCGCGCGAGGCTGGCGCGCACCTTCGCCAGGGTGGGCTCGACGAACTCGAGGAACGCCCGGTTCCCCTTCACGCGGTCGATGAAGACGAACCGCCCCGCGTCCTTGAGCTTGCGCTGCACGGTCACGCGGTCGAAGTCGCGGCCCAGCGTCGCCCGCGGCCCGGGCCCCAGCCCCGCCGCGCGCGCGTACTCGTCGAGCCGCGCCTCGACGAACGGCCGATCGAACGACTGGTAGCTGTCGTTCAGCAGCGCGACCAGATCGTAGACGCGCGGCCCGAGGAGGGCATCCTGGAAGTCGATCCAGCAGAGGGAGCCGCCGCCGCGCACCATCAGGTTGCGCGACTGGTAGTCCCGGTGGACGACGGCGCGCGGCAGCGACGCGACGCTCCGGGCGAGCCGCCCGGCGATGCGCTCGAAGGTCGCCGCGTCTTCCGTCGAGAGCGCGAGCCCCCGCGCCTCGAGCCCCCACTCGCGAAAGTGATGGATCTCCCAGAGGAGCAGGTCGAAGTCGAACGACCGCGACGCGACGACGCTCGCGGCGGGCAGCTCGGCGAGCGCCGCCTGCGCCCGGGCGAGGTCCTCCACCGCCCGCGTATACAGCTCCTGCTTGCGCTCGGGGCGCGCGGCGAGGACCGCTGCCAGGGTGTCGTCTCCCAGGTCCTCGAGCAGCAGCCACCCGCGGTCGGTGTCCTCGGCGTAGAGGGCCGGCACGTCCACCCCCCGCGAGGCCAGCAGCTCTCTCACCTCGAGGAAGGGCCAGCGGGGTCGCGCGCCGCCTTCCTTGCCGGCCTCCTCGGCCTTCGCGCCGTCCGGCACGAACATCGCGACGGCGGTGCCGCCGGGGACGCGGACGCGGAAATAGCGGCGGGTCGACGCGCCTCCGGACATGGGCTCGCAGCTCGGGGCGCCGCCGGCCCCCGGAAAGGCCCGCGCGACAAGCGCCGCGAGGGACGCGTAGTCGGGGACGCTCGCGGGCTGGGGCAGGGGGGGGGCGGCGGACATTCGCTCGGGAGAGGCCTCGCGGCGGACCCGTCCGAGAGGTACCACTGGCGAAGCATGGCATCTAGCCTCGGGGTCCTCGCGGAGCAGGCAGCGGAGCGCCTCGGCGCGCCGCTCGGGCCGCGCGCGAGCGCCGCGGTGCGGACGTGGCTCGAGCGCCTGCAAGAGTGGAACGCGCGGATCGATCTGACCGCCGCGCGCTCTCCCGAGGAGCTCGTGGACCTGATGCTCGGCGACGCGCTGGTGCTCGCGCCGGAGCTCCCTCCGGGCGCGAGCCTCGTCGACGTGGGCACGGGGGCAGGCGCGCCGGGGCTGGCGCTGGCGCTGCTGCGCGAGGACCTGCGCGTCACGCTGTGCGAGCCGCTCGGCAAGCGTGCGAGCTTTCTGCGCACTGTGATCGGCGCGGTCGGGCGGTCGGACGTCGCCGTCGAGCGAGCGCGCGGCGAGAGCCTGGCGCGGCCGGGGCCCGGGTGGGACGTGGCCGTCTCGCGCGCGACGCTCGCGCCGCCGGCGTGGCTCGAGCTCGGCGCGAGCCTCGTCGCGCCGGGGGGAGCCGTGTGGGCCCTGCTCGCGAAGGACGCGCCGCCCGAGCACCCTCGCGCGACCCTCGAGGCGGACCTGGCATACGCGTGGCCTCTCACGGGCGCCGCGCGGCGGCTGATCCGCTACCGCATGGCATAGAGGGGCTCCGAGAATCTGCGCCTTTCTTGGCCCGACCGGGGCACCCGTGCGAGCGCTCGAACGATGAGCGGTGCTCGCGAATCGGAGCTGACCGCGCTGCGCAAGCTCGCCGAGGACATGGCGAAGGGGCGCGGCGAGCGCACGACCACGGGCCACCTGCTGGCCGCGATCGCGTCGCACGCGGGCAGCGCGGCGGATCTCCTGAAGGAGCGCAGGCTCGACGCGGAGGTCCTCCTGAAGGCCGCCCGCGTCCTGCTGGACGACCACGCCGACGCGGTCTCTCGCGCCATGCAGAGGGCGCGCGAGCTGGCGGCCCGGTCGCCGGCGCGCGACGCCGGCGGGATTCACCTGCTGTTCGCCCTCTGCCAGGAGCGCACCACGGCCGCCTACCGCGCGATCGCGCAGTGCGGGTCCGACGTCACCAAGCTCCGGACCGCGGCCATGCAGGTGGCCATGGGCATCTGCGGACCGCGGCGCATGCCCGGCGCGACCCAGCTCTCGCTGTCGACGCCGCCGGCCACCCAGCCGCGCCCCGCCCCCCGCCCCTCCCCCGTCGCCTCCCAGCCCCAGCCCGCGCCCCGCCCCGCGCC
>PLYU01000314.1 GCA_003153495.1 Myxococcales bacterium | reverse complement strand
AGATCGCCAAGGAGCCCATCAGCCTGGAGACCCCCATCGGCGAGGAGGAAGACTCGCACCTGGGAGACTTCATCGAAGACAAGAGCGTCGTGTCGCCGGCCGAGGCCGTGATCAACATGAACCTCGCGGAGCAGACGCGGAAGGTGCTCAAGACGCTCACGCCGCGCGAGGAGAAGGTGCTCCGCATGCGCTTCGGGATCGGCGAGAAGAGCGACCACACGCTCGAAGAGGTCGGCCAGGACTTCGAGGTCACTCGCGAGCGCATCCGCCAGATCGAGGCCAAGGCCCTTCGCAAGCTCCGTCATCCCTCGCGCAGCAAGCAGCTCAAGAGCTTCATCGAAAGCTGAGCAGACGGAGCCGCCGAGACTGCCGGCAGGATGTTCGCCTTGGCGTCCTGGCGTGCTGGCGGCTCGCTCCTCCTTCTCGGCCTGCTCGTGGCCGGGTGTGACCGCGGCTGCACCAGAGAGTGGCTCCGGGGGCAGAGGGCCGGCGAGCGGGCATCGTCGCTGCCGCTGAACGTGACCGACTGCCCCGACGGGCTGGCCCGCTGCGAAGAAGGCGTCGTCTCCGTGTCGAGGCTGGCCTCGATCCCCGGTCAGTGCCGTGGCGACTCGTGCAGGTGCCCGTGGGAGCGGGCGGGGGAGTGCCCGGGCGGATGCGCAGCGGACGGTGTCGAACTCGTCGTCGATCGGGGCCGCGCTACGGCTCAGCTCTGTGCGCTCCCACTGGAAGCCGGCGCCCTCGCGCGTCCAGTTCCCGAAGGGGCCCTCGCCGCTCCGCCCCCGCCGTGCGAGGAAGGCCAGCGCTACCGGTGCGTAGGCGGGCTCGTCGTGGAGTGCGCGTCGGGCGTCGCCGCGGGTCGGTGTCTGCGAGGGTGCTTCGCGGACGGAGCGTCGCTGGACGACGATGGCGCGACCCGCGAAGCGGCATTCGCAATGTTGTGTTCCCGCTGACGCGCTTGTCGGGTCCATGACATCGCCGCCGCGCCGATACGCGACGTTGCGCAAAGTTGGCGCAGCGCGCAGGCGTCGCGCGCAACAAATGTGACCATCGCCGATCGGGTCCTATACGCTTCTTTGTGCGCGCTACCAGTGAATCCCCGGCGATCTCCTGCGTCGGACCGTGGGCGCGAGGTTGTGGGCGATCAGCCGACCGGAAGGTGTCCGGGGCCGGATCGCGGTTTGCATCGTCTGAATTCGTGAGTGGGTGACGTCATGCGGCGCAATCGGGCTTTCGCGGTGTTCGGATGGTCTCTCACGGTCTTCGCCGTGGCGACCGTGTCGCCCCGTTCGCAGGCAGCGGATAGCGCGGCGCGGCGAAGCTGGACGGAGTTGGTCCCGGCGTCGTCTACCCAGGAGCTCGATCTGCTCCCGCTGATGGCCCGGCACGAGGCCGCGCTCTTCGGCAGCTTCTTCAAGACGGGCCCTGCGACCGACGGGCTTCCGGCCGACACCGCGTGCCCCCCGGACATGGCAGAGGTCGAGGGCGACTACTGCCCGCTGGTGACCGAGAAATGCCTGCGCTGGGCAGACCCCGCGAGCAAGCTGCAGTGTCTGGAGTTCGAGAGGCCGGCGGCGGCGCCGGGCTGTGCTCTGAACACGCAGCACAAGCAGTTCTGCATCGACCGCTACGAGTGGCCCAACAAGCTCGGTGCGCTTCCGACGGGCATGGCCACGTGGCACGAGGCCAAGACGTCCTGCGAGGCGATCGGCAAGCGCCTCTGTTCGGACACCGAGTGGACCCTGGCCTGCGAGGGGCCCGAGCACCAGCCTTATCCGTACGGCGACGGCTACGCCCGGGATGCAGCGGCCTGCAACATCGACAAGCCGTACGTGTGGCCGCGCCCGGAGAAGCTGTTCGCCCCGGAGACGCGCGCGGGCGAGCTGGCGCGTCTCGATCAGCGTGAGCCCAGCGGTTCGCGCGCGGCATGCGTGAGCCCTTACGGGGTGTACGACATGGCGGGCAACGTGGACGAGTGGGTCGTGAACGTGTCGCAGTACGGTCAGCCGCACATCAGCGGTCTGAAGGGCGGCTACTGGGGCCCCGTGCGTACGCGATGCCGTCCGATGACGACGGCCCACGACGAGACGTTCCGCTACTACCAGATCGGCTTCCGCTGCTGCGGCGAGGCCCACGCGGTCGATGTGGGCGAGGGGCCCCTGGCGAGTAACTAGTATCCCCACGTACAGGCTGATGTCCCCGCGCCCATCCAGCTCGGACCGCCGGCCTGCGCCGTCGAGGACGAGCGGTAGGAGACCGCGGCCCAGCCACCGAAGCCGAGCGGGAGGCGGGGGAGTGATAGTGGACGGGGGCGGGTGAAGGAAGGGCTTCGTGACTCCTTCACCCGCCCCGTCCGGTTGATACGGCGATTAGCTGGCGGGCTTGACCGCAACCGGCGCGGGGCTCGCCGCCGGTGCAGTTGCCGCCGCCGTCGCGCCGGTGCTCGTCGCACCGGCGGTCGGGCTGCTGCTGTTCGCCGTCGTGACGACGGGGGGCGCCGCAGTGACGGGCGTCAGGGTGATGCCGATGACATTACCCTTGACGTCCTTCTTTTGCTTCGCTCCCATCGTCTTCCGCGCAGCGCGAGTTGCCTTGCGCTTCGCGGCGGCAGCGGCCTTGGCTTCGACCGTGAGAGGCGTCACCACCTTCGGGTGCAACCCGAAATCGGCGAGGACGTCCGGCGCGGTGCCGTAGGCGGCCTTCACGCACGACACCAGCGCATCCATGAAGATGCGCAGTGCCGGCATGTCGGTCTTCTCGACAGCGAGCTTTCCCTTGGTCGTGGCCTTGGCGGTGTCCACGTCGGTACGCAGACGCACGAGCTGATCCAGTTTGCTCGTGATCTGCGCCGCCGTGTACGAGCCTCCCGCGAGCATCACTTGCGTGGTATTCGCGAGGTGCTTGTTCGTCCCCGCGATCAACGACTTCGCGAGGGCGACCACCGTGCCTTTCGACGCACTGTTATTAGTAGCCATGACTCGATTCTCCTTTCCGAAGGCGGACCGATACGGCCGACACGCCGTGGCCACGATGGCCGGGCGAGGCCGGGCCGTAATGCCCGGCGAGCCCTTCGACTGCCTTCACTCCCTTAAGCTCGCGTGGACCCCCGATTTGCCGCGGAGGGGACCCACTATTTTCGCGATGCGAGTGATATCGAGAGGTTACGGCCCAAGAATTTCGACGATAGCCGCACGCCTGGGCCCGATGGCGCCCTCGCTGTCACGGACGGCGGAGTCACTCGCCGCGAGACGGGTGCTCATCGACTGCATGCGGACGCGCACCGGCGCGATGCGTGCCCGCATGCGAGGTAAGCGCGCGCCCATCGAAGCAAAGCGCGGCCGCATGCGAGCTAAGCGCGCGCCCTTCGACGCGATGCGGGCCCGCATCGAAGCAAAGCGTGCACCCATGCGACCCAAGCGCACGCCCTTCGAAGCAAAGGGTGGCCGCATGCGAGCTAAGCACGCACCCTTCGACGCGATGCGGGCCCGCATGCGAGCCAAGCGCGCACACATCGACGCGAAGCATGCTCGCGTGCGACGTGAGCGCCCGCTCATCGACGCGAAGCGTGCTCGCATGCGAGCTAAGCACGCGCCCATCGATGCGAAGCGTGCACCCATGCGACGTAAGCGCGCGCGCGCGCTTCGAACCGAAGGTGCTCCCGAGCTGCTCCCCTGGGGCGGAGCTCCAGCCGCAGGGTCGGTCCTGAGCTCTCGTTCGCCCTCCCTGTCCACGGTCACTCGCGCGCCTGTCGCGGACGGCGCAGCGCTCGTCAACCGAGCGAAACCCCTGGCCGCGCTCCGGCACGGTCCTGGATCTGCCGTCCAGGCCCGTGGCCGCCCTCGCCCCCGCCTACCGCCCGCGCCGCCCGACCGAGACCGTGCTCTACGGCATCGTACGCGAGCACCTCGAGACGTTCCTCGCGCACGCCCGCGAGAGCTACGACGCGCCCCTGCCCCGCTACGTCGAAGAGGAGCTGCGCACACCTGTCGACCCAGCCGGGCCTTGCTTGACGCACAGGGCCGATCAGACCACAATAGGTCATGAAACGCGCGACCATCTCGCAGCTCAAGAGCCACCTCTCCGAGCACCTTCGCACCGCCGAGGCTGGAGAGACGATCGAGGTGATGGACAGGGCGCGTCCAATCGCGCGCGTCGTGCCCATCCCGCAGGAGGGCGCCGGCCTCGACCTGATCCCGGCCGAGCGCAGCTTTGCATCCGTGCGAGGCATGCGCTTCACTCCCGCCCAGGCGACGATGAGCTCTCTCGAGGCCCTTCGGCGCGAGCGCGGGCCGCGGTGAGGGCCTACCTCGATTCCTCGGTAATTCTGCGCGTCATCCTGGGGGAGAAGGGCCGTCTCGCCGAGTGGCCGCGCCTCTCGGAGACCGTGACGAGCGAGATCACGCGAGTCGAGTGCCTGCGTGTGCTGGACCGCCTGCGCCTGGAAGGCTCGATGCCCGAGCGCGAGCTGGCCCGCAGGCGTGCCTGCGCTCTCACGGTCCTCTCCGGCATCGACATGCTACGTGTGAACCGCGCCGTGCTGGCACGCGCCGCCGACCCGTTCTCCGTCGGGATCCGGACGCTCGATGCGCTGCATCTCGCGAGCGCTCTGCTGGCTCGCAGCCGGTTCGCGGCGTTGCGATTCGCGACGCACGACGCGGGCCTGGCGGCTGCAGCCGCGGGCGAAGGGTTTGCGGTTCTGGGCTCTCGCTAGGGGACGCCGAGGCGGCAAGCTCATCTCGATCGCGGCGGGCCTCGGCGTGAGCACTGCCAGCGACTCCAGCGGGAACAATCCTCCGGCCAGGCCCTGTACCTTGGCGCCGAGGTGGCCGACATCATCTCCCGCTGGCTGAGCCCGTGCGCCTACGCCGGGCTGCTCTTTACCTGCGCGGACACTGACCTGCTCCCCAACGTTGGTCCGCGAATTCCGGGTTAGTTGATTTCACGACCTCTAGTCTTTGTTGTCGTCGCCGGCGTCCGGGGCGGGGTCCCGCGGGGGCTCCTGCGGCGGGTCGGACGGAGGACGCTTGTGCTCGGGCGCGTCGCCGTACTCGCGGCGCATCTTGGAGGCCAGGGCGTCGAGGATGACCTGCTCGTGGTAGCGGGGCATCTGCGGGAGCTGTACCAGGACGCTCACCGCGGAGTCGCCGTCCCGGCCGCGTACGAGCTCGAGCGACCCGGACGTGGTCTTCGTGGTCGAGGGCGGCCGGTACTCGAAGAGCAGGTAGCCGTTCGCCTGGTCCTTCTCCGAGATCTTCCAGCCGTTGTCGACGCGCACCAGGCGCAGCGCTGCGTTCCAGGTGCGCTCGTAGCCGTAGGGAGACTCGTAAGTCGCCTTGGCGTCGGCGCCCGTGGTGGTCATGGCAATGGCCGCGGCGACGAGGATCCCGGCGATCGCCCCGATGATGGCTGCCTTGGATGCACCCCAGCCCATATCTAGCGCTTATCGAAGAGCGCGGGCGCAGGCCAAGTTTGTGAAGGTGGTCCTCTACATTAGGGAGCGTCCAGGGCCGGGCCGAGGCCATCGGCCTCGTCGAGGGCCCGGAGGCCGCCGCGCTCGGTCGCCAGGGCCAGGCCACCCGCGAGGAGCTGGAAGAGCACCTGCGAGGCGTACATCAGGAACACGAAGGCTGCCCCCGGGCCGGTGACGACGCCGGTCGGGTAGAACATGGTCATGCCGGCGTAGAGGCCGGCCTGGAACACGCCCAGCAGCCCCGGGGGGCCCGGAATCAGGATCGCGCAGCCGAGCATGCCCATCAGCCCGCACATCTCGCCGAAGGTCGGCGGCGTGCCGTCGACGTGCACGACGCCGGAGCCCCAGGCGAGGAGCCACATCCCCAGGGCATTGATCGCCCAGTAGAGCGTCGTCTCGACGAAGAAGCCGAGGGCGTCGGCGGCGCGGCCGAAAACGTGCAATCCATCCGCGAACTTCTCGAACATGGTCGTGAGTTTCTCGGCAAAGTTCGCCGAGACCTTGCCGACCGTGGCGAGAGTGAAGCGGTGAGCCCATGATCGAGCGAAGTAAAAGACCGCGATGGTCGTGAACGCAGCGCCGAAGAGTCCGAGCATGGCGTAGCCGCTCATGCGGACGTGGGCGACCGTGACCGGGAGCCCGACGACCCTGTCCGGCAGGGGGTGCACGGTGGGGACGAATACCAGCGCCAGCGCCAGAACGATGCTCAGGTACAGGCCGTCGATGATGCGCTCGGCGACCACCGAGCTCGTCGCGGCGGTCAGCGTCACCGCGCGCTCGCCCACCCGTCGCTCCGACGGGCGGGTGCGAATCATGTAGGGCCGGACCACCTCTCCGATGCGGAAGGGCATCAGGAGAATCGCCGCAAAGCCGATGCACGACACGGTGAACAGCCGCTTCTTGGGCACCTCGGCGATCGAGCGCAGGAGGAAGCGCCAGCGGATACTCCTGAACCAGCTGTATGCCAGGAGCGATGCGAAGTAGACGAGCACCGTCCACCACCGGACCTGGCGGAAGTCGCCCCCCTCGGGGACGATCTTCAGCCCGCCCTTGTGGAGCGTGTACCAGATGCCGAGCGTGATGATCAGGGAAGCGACGAGCTTGCCCTTGTGACGCGCCAGAAACGCCAAGTTACACCTTGCCGGCGGCTGCTATAGCACGGCCCCTCGCCAGCGCTCACAGGCTCCAGTAGCGGATGCCGCGCTCGGTCTGCGCGGGGTCGAGGACGCTCTTCACGTCGACCACGACGCCCCCGTCGCGGACCATCGACATGAGACGCGGCTGCCCCATCTGCAGGTAGTGCTCGTGGGAGACGGCGAGGACCAGAGCGTCGAGCCGGACCATCTCTTCGATGGGGACCAGCCTCACGTCGTACTCGTGCACGGCCTCGGCGGCGCTGGCGAGCGGGTCGTGCACCATGGCACCGATGCCGAACTGGCGCAGCTCTCGCAGGATGTCGGGCACTTTGCTGTTGCGGATGTCAGCGCAGTCTTCCTTGAACGTCAGCCCCAGGACACCGACCCGCGCCCCCTTGACCGTGATGTCCGCGTCGATGAGCAGCTTCACGACGCGCTGAGCGACGTACGGGCCCATGTTGTTGTTGATGCGACGGCCCGCCAGGATGACCTCGGGCTGGTAGCCGATCTGCTGCGCCTTCGTCGTCAGGTAGTAGGGATCGACGCCGATGCAGTGACCGCCCACCAGGCCGGGTCGGAAGCGCAGGAAATTCCATTTCGTCCCTGCAGCCGAGAGCACGTCCGCGGTGCGGATCCCGAGGCGGTCGAAGATGATCGCGAGCTCGTTCATCAGGGCGATGTTCAGATCGCGCTGCGTGTNNTCTCGATGACCTTGGCCGCCTCGGCCACCTTGATGCTGGGGGCGCGGTGCACCCCGGCGTCGACGATGGCGCCGTAGGCGGCAGCGACCCGGTCGAGCGTCTCGGCGTCCTCGCCGCTGACCACCTTGGTGATCTTCTCGAGCGTGTGCTCCTTGTCGCCCGGGTTGATGCGCTCGGGCGAGTAGCCCAGCTTGAAGTCGACCCCGCGCCGCAGCCCGCTCTTCTGCTCGAGAATCGGGCCGCAGATGTCCTCGGTGACGCCCGGGTACACGGTGGACTCGTACACGACCACGGCGCCCTTCGAGAGCGCCGCGCCCACCGTCTCGCTCGCTCGCTCGACGGGCGTCAGGTCCGGCACGTTGTTGCCGTCGACTGGCGTCGGGACGGCGACGACGAAGAGGGTGCACCCGCGCAGGTCGGCCGGGTCGCTCGTCATCTTGAGAGACGTCGAGCGCAGAGCCTCGCCGGTGTGCTCGCGGTTGCGGTCCTCCCCGCGCAATAGCTCGCTGACCTTCTCGCGGTCGACGTCGAACCCCACGGTGCCGGAGAACTTCCGGGCAAAGGCGAGGGCGACGGGGAGGCCCACGTAGCCCAGGCCGACGACGGCTATGCGTTCGCTCATTGGATGGCTATCTCACAGGCTCGGCCCGCAGGAGGGCGAGGGGCGCGTCGGAAAGCAGACGCCTGGTCTCCGCCGCGCCCACGAGCTCCTCCAGCCGCTGGATCGAGCGCTTCACGTGGTCGACGTCGCCCGGCTTGTGCGCATCCGAGCAGGCGGCCTCGTAGGCCTCGTCCTCGAGGAGCTTCTCGGCAGCTCGCTGGGGGGCGCGGCCGTACTTGCCTGTCAGCGAGCACACGTCGAGCAGAAGGTGGGCCCCGGCGTCGATGAGCGGGTCGAGGCAAGCGTCGTCGCTCCAGACTGGCTCGTAGCGCTCGGGGTGGGCGAGCACGGGGGCCAGCCCTGCGCGGCGAAGGTCGAAGAACCGGTGCTGCACGCGGAGCGGGAACGCCGCGGGGCCGAACTCGACGAGGGCGGCGCCCCCGCCCGGGTAGGGCAGTGCCTCGCCGCGGATCAGGCGGCCGAAGACCACGTCGTCGAAGAAATGCTCGCTCGCCAGGTGCACGCTGCAGCCGATGCCCCCCTCTGCCACCGTTCGTTGCATCGCGAGGTACGCGCGTTCGAGGTGGGACCGGTCGTTGTCGTACATGCCAGGTCGCATGTGGGGGGTCGCGACGACGGTGTCGAAGCCGATGTCGTGGAGGCCGCGGAGCATCGCCAGGCTCTCGTCGACGGTACGCGCGCCGTCGTCGATCGCGGCGATCCAGTGGCAGTGAAGGTCGACGAAGCCTCGCACGGAGGAAAGGGGTAGCACGGGTCGGCCGGCCTGGGCGCCCCGCTCAGAACATCTGGCCGACGCGCTTCTTCAGGTGCAAGGTGAGCGGCTCCGGCTCGTGGAGCCGCGGCGCGTGCTTCGCGTACCAGCCGAGCGAGTCCAGCAGAGTGACGACCTCGTGCACGAGCGCTTCGTCGCGGGGCTTGCCGCACTCGACGACGGCCGCGCCGCCCGGTGGCGCGCCAGCCCGCTGCGGGCTCACGCCCAGCGGATCAGCGAAGTCTCGTACGGGTGGCTCATGGCCTCGTTGTAGGGCACCACGCGAGCCGCGAACGCGTGGGCGCCGCTCGCGGTCGTGGGGATCTCGCCGGAGAAGAGCCACGCTCCGTCGGCCAGCCTCTCGACCGGCCCCATTCGAACGATGCGGCCCTCCCCGAGCTCGAGCTTCCCCCCTGTCGGGCCGTGATAGAGCTCGACCGCGACGTCCGCCGGGGTGAGCGCGCCGAGCCTGACCGCCGCCGATACCCGCACGGCCTCGCCGACCGCGACCTCGTCGTTCGACAGCAGCCGGATGTCCGCGACGGAGACGGAGGGCCACGCTTCGCGCACGCGCTCCTTCCAGGCGGTGAGCGCCTTGGCCGCCGCCAGGTCGCCGTCGGTCAGATTGTGGGACATCCGGATGGCGGGCACGTAGAAGCGCTTGGCGTACTCGCGCACCATCCTCGCAGTGTTGTACCGGGGGGTCAGCTTGGCGATCGCATTCTTCATGCGCTTGATCCAGCCCCGCGGCAGGCGGCCCGACCCGTCGCGGGCGAAGAAAAGGGGGACGACCTCTCGCTCGAGCAGATCGTACAGGAGCTCCGCCTCGCGCAGGTCGCCGGTTCCGTCGGGGTACTCCTCGCCGCGGCCGACGGCCCAGCCGACCTCCCAGCTGTGGTCGTGCCACGCCTCGGCGAACCATCCGTCCAGGACGCTGACGTTGAGGGCGCCGTTGGCCGCGGCCTTCATGCCGCTCGTCCCGCTCGCCTCGTGCGGCCGGCGCGGCGTGTTGAGCCACACATCGACCCCGCTGACGAGGGTTCGCGCGATGCGCATGTCGTAGTCCTCGATGAAGACGAGGCGCCCGCGCAGCCCGGCGTCGCGGCTCTCCTGGATGATCCGGCGGATCAGGTCCTTGCCTCCGCGGTCCTGGGGATGGGCCTTGCCCGCGAAGACGAGCTGCACCGGCCTCTCGGGATCGGCGAGCAGCTTCTTCACGCGCTCCAGGTCGGTGAGCAGGAGCGTCGCGCGCTTGTACGTCGCGAAGCGTCGCGCGAAGCCGATCGTGAGCGCGCGAGGGTCCAGCACCTCGTCGGCCCAGTCGAGCTCCTCCCGGCCGGCGCCCCGGCGCTCGGCCGCCGCGCGTACCCACCGCCGTGTGTTCTGCACCAGCCGGTGGCGGCGGTGCTCGTGAACCTGCCACAGCTCGGCGTCGGGGATCTCGTGCGTGCGCTCCCAGAGCTCGGCGTCGTCGCACCGCTCCGCCCACCGGGGGCCGAGGTACCGGGTGAACAGGTCGCCCATCTCGGCGGCGACCCAGGAGGGGGTGTGCACCCCGTTGGTGATCGACTCGATCGGCACCTCGTGCGTCGGCAGCTCCGGCCAGAGCCCCTGCCACATCTTGCGCGATACGTCGCCGTGCAGCGCGCTGACGCCGTTGTAGTGATCGGCCGCGCGGAAGGCGAGTACGGGCATCGAGAACGGCGCGTCGTTGTCCCTGGGGTCGGTGCGTCCCAGCCCGAGGAGCTCCGCGTCGGACACGCCGAGGGCGCTCCGGTAGGGCTCCAGGTAGCGGCGCACGAGGGAGGCGTCGAAGACGTCGTTGCCTGCGGGGACGGGCGTGTGGGTCGTGAAGATGTTGCCGGCGCTGTTCGCCTCGCTCGCGACCTGGAACGACACGCCGCGCTCGCGCATCACGCGCCCGATCCGCTCCAGCGCGAGGAACGCCGAGTGTCCCTCGTTCATGTGGCACACGGTCGGCGAGAGGCCGAGGGCCGCGAGCGCGTGCATGCCTCCGATGCCGAGCATGATCTCCTGCCGGACGCGGAACTCCTGATCGCCGCCGTACAGGGGGCCGGTGATCGACCGGTCCCTGGGGGCATTGACCTCGAGGTTCGCGTCGAGCAGAAACAGCGGCACGCGGCCGACCTGCACCTTCCACAGCTGCGCGCGGACCACGGCGTCGGGGTAGGTGACGTCGACGACGAGCCGCTTGCCCGCGCCATCGAGCACGGGCGAGACCGGCATCCGGCGCCAGTCGTTGATGGGGTAGCGCTCGCCCTGCCAGCCGTCGGAGTTGAGAGCCTGGCGGAAGTAACCCTCGGCGTATGCGAGGCCGACGCCCACCAGCGGCAGGCCGAGGTCGCTCGCCGCCTTGAGATGATCGCCCGCGAGGACGCCGAGGCCCCCCGAGTAGACCGGGATGCACTCGTGGATGCCGTACTCCATCGAGAAGTAGGCGATGCGCGCGCCCGCAGCCTCGGGGAAGGACCGCGAGAACCAGCCTTCGCGCTGCATGTACCGCTGGAACGTCTGCCACGCGGACTCCAGGTGGCTCGTGTACGCGTCGTCGCCGGCGAGCTCCTCGAGGCGCCCCTGGTCGACGCTCGCGAGCATCTCGATGGGGTTGCCGTGAACGGCCTCCCAGAGACCCGGGTCGAGCCGGACGAAGAGCTCTTGCCCCGCCGGCGCCCACGACCACCAGAGGTTATAGGCGAGCTCGCGCAGCTTCTCGAGCTCTGCCGGGAGACGGGGAACGACGGTGAAGTACCTCAGCGTCGGCATGATCACCTCGTGACGGGCTACCTGAAACGCGCTTCTATCACACGATAAGCGATGGCCAGGTTTCGGATACCCGCAGGGGCGCTGCTCATCGTGAAAGAGGCCGCGCGCCTCATCCTGCGCCGCCCCGTCGTGGGGATCGCGGTAGCTGGCCGCACGCGCGACGGGCGCTGGCTGCTCATCCGGCGGGCAGACCTCGGGGAGTGGGCGCTGCCGGGCGGGACGCTGGAGTGGGGCGAGACGCTCCGGGCCACCCTGGCTCGCGAACTGACCGAGGAGGCGGGCGTCGAGCGGTGCGAGATCGTGCGGCTGGTTGGCGTGTTCTCCCGGCCCGACCGCGACCCCCGCTTCCACGGCGTGACGATCGTCGTCGAGTGCCGCGTCGACGCCCCCGTGCGCGAGCCGGTGAACCCACTCGAGATCACCGAGGTCGGCCTCTTCGAGACGGCCGACCTGCCGCCGCTTGCCATGGGAATGCGCGACATGCTCGACGCGGCCATTCGCCAGGACCCGGCCGTCCTGGAGTGAGAAGGGCCGCCAAGCCGCGAAGCCCGCCAAGGGAGAAGAGAGGAGAGGAGGCTGATGATCTGGCGCCCCGGTTTGCTTGGCGTTCTTTGCGGCTTGGCGGCTCTCTCGGGCGCTAGCTGCGTGAGGCACACGGCCGCACCGGTCACCGAGCCGCCCGAGTACGACTACGCAATCGCGCCGCCGGCCGCCGGTTCCTGGGTGCTTCGGGTCGAGGCGACGTACGAGCGGGCGCCGAGCGCCCGGCTCGTCGCGCCGGAAGCCGGCGAGGCGCTCCGCGTCGACACCGGGGGCGCCGACGGGATCACCCGGGAGGGGGAGGCGTGGGTCGCTCCGGCGTGTCGAACGCGCTGCTCGCTGAGCTACTCGGTCGACCTGGGAGCGCTCGCCGCCGCCTGCCACGGTCACGACTGCCTTCGGCGGGTCGACGATGCGATCCTCGGTACGGCGTCGGCGTGGTTGCTGCGCCCCGACGCCGCGGGCGACGCCACGATGCGCGTGAGGACGAGCGGAGCGGACGCCGGCCGGTTCGCCACCGGGCTGCGGCCCGGACCTGGGGGCGGCTTCGTGTTCCATGCGAGCGAGCTCGGCGAGTCGAGCTACACGGCGTTCGGGTCGTTCCGACGCCGGCACGTGGACCTTCCCGGCGCGCGGCTCGACGTGATCCTCCTCGGAGCGCCCCTCGCCATGGGTGACGCGGCCGAGGTCGCGTGGATCCGGGGGGCCGGTGCCTGCGTCGCTGGCCTCTTCGGCCGGTTCCCCGTGGATGCGACGCTGTTCGCCGTGCCGGTCACCGGCGCCGAGGGCGTGGTCTTCGGGCGCGTGATGTCGCTCGCGGGGGCGTCGGTCGTGCTGCTGTTCGGCGACCGGACCGGGGCGGAGGCCGCCCACGACGACTGGGTCGTCGTGCACGAGCTCTTCCACCTCGGCTGCCCCTCGTTCGTAGGCGAGGGGCACTGGCTCGAGGAGGGGCTGGCGACGTACTACGAGCCCATTCTGCGCGAGAGAGCGGGGTGGATGACCGAGCAGGAGCTCTGGGCCCATTTCGCGCGCGAGATGCCGCGCGGTCTGCGCAGAGGCGGCGAACCGGCGTCGCTCGAGGAGCGCGAGGACATCGACTCGACGTACTGGGGCGGCGCCCTCTTCGCGCTGCTCGCCGACGTCGCGATCCGCGAGTCGAGCCACGGCGCGCGGTCTCTCGACGACGCGATGCGGGCCGCCCTGGCGGTCGAGGGCGACGCGACCCACGCGGCGCGCGTCGCCGACTTCCTGCGCACCGGCAGCGCCGCCGCCGGGGACCGCGAGCTCGACGCCGTTTACGAGGCGTGGGCCGTGCGCGGCGAGAGCGTCGACCTCGACGGTCTCTGGCATCGGCTCGGCTTGGAGGTTCTGACAGGGGGCGCCGTGCGGCTCCGCGACGACGCGCCTCTCTCTGCCGTCCGTCGTGCGATCGCCGCTGGTGAGCGGCACTGAACTGATGTACCGTCGGGCAGTCGGAGCGCCGTGTCCTTTCGCAGCAAGCTCTCCAGGCTCGACTCCGCGGTGCGGTCCGCGGCTACGCCCGGGCCGGAGGTTGCCCGCGCGGGGGCGCTGGACGATCTGCGCGCCCGCATCCGGGCAACGCTCGAGCGCGGCGCGGTCAGGGAAGGTCGCGTGCTACCCCCCGTGGACACGGTCGACCTGCCCTTCTCGAGCATCGACACACCTGAGGGGCCCCTGCATGTCCGCTCGCAGCGTCTGGCGATCAGCCACCGCACGGGCCGGACCCCGATCGCCGTCGCCCGGGACGCCAGCGCCGAGCTCCTCGCGCTCCTCGCCCTCGACCCCGCGCTGGCCCGCTGCGATCCGGCGCGCGCGCTCTTCCTGGACACCGAGACGACGGGGCTGGCCGGCGGAACGGGGACGGTCGCGTTCCTGCTGGGGATGGCCTGGTGGGAGGGGGAAGGGACCGAGAGCGGGCTGGTTCTGGAGCAGCTCCTCGTGCGCGCGCTGGGCGAGGAGGCGCCCATGCTCGAGCGCGCGCGCGAGCGCATCGAGGCCGCGTCGATGCTCGTCACGTACAACGGCAAGAGCTTCGACCTCCCGCTCTTGCGCACGCGGTTCGTGATGACCCGCGTGAAGGCGCCGCTCGAGCCGCCGCACCTGGATCTGCTCCACCTCGCCCGCCGCGTCCACGGCAGGCGCCTCGGAGAGGGCTGCCGCCTGGTGAACATCGAGAAGCACGTGCTCGGTTTCGAGCGGGTCGACGACGTGGCGTCGGCTGACGTGAGCGCCGTCTACCTGCACTTCTTGCGGACGGGCGACGCTGGCTCGCTGCTCGGCGTGATCGAGCACAACGCATGGGACGTCGTCGCGATGGCCGCGCTCCTCGGCCTCTACGGTGAACCATTGCAGGCGGGGCTCGCCGCCGAAGACCTCGTGGGGGTCGCGCGGACGCTCCGGCGGGCCGGGGCTCTCGAGCGCGCCGCCTCGGTGGCGGACGCAGCCGTCGAGCGCGCCGGCACTGCCGAATCGGTCCGGGCGCGCGCCGACATCGCGAAGGCGCGCGGCGACCGGCAGGGCGCCCTCGAGGACTTCGAGAGGCTCGCCGCGGAGGTCGACGACCCGTCAGTCCGGCTCGAGCTGGCGAAGCTCTACGAGCACTGGGTGAGGGCCCCGGAGCGCGCACTGGGGTGGGTCGAACGCGGCACCGGGGAGAGCCCCGAGCACGCCGAGCGACGGGCGCAGCGCCTGTCCCGCAAGGTGGCGCGCGTCCGGCAGACGACGCTGGCGGGGCTGGGGCCTTCGGCTAATGCGACGCCGCGGCGAACGAGTCGTCGAGGATCTCGAGCGAGTCGGCGACCTCCCCCCTCGAGACGTTCAGGGCAGGGGCGACGCGCAGCACGTTGCCGTACAGCCCTCCGCGCCCGATGAGCAGGCGCCGCTTCTTGGTCTCCTCGAGGAGCCTCGCCGTGGCCTCGACGTCGGGCGTCCGGTCGCCCGCCGGCTCGTCCTTGACCAGCTCCATGCCTTGCATGAGGCCCCGGCCGCGCACGTCTCCGATCATCTTGTACTTCGTCTTCATCGCGTCGAGCCCCGCCCGGAGCAGGCTGCCCATGGCCGCCCCGTTCTCGAGGAGCTTGTCGCCCATGATCGTGTCGATCGTCGCGTTCGCCGCCGTGCACGAGATCGTGTTGCCGCCGAAGGTCGAGATGTTGCCGCCCTTCCATGCGTCGGCGATCGCAGCGGTCGTCACCACGGCGCTCACCGGGTAGCCGTTGGCGATCCCCTTCGCCATGGTCACCACGTCGGGCTCGAGCCCCTCGTGCTCGACCGCCCACATCTTGCCGCCGGTGCGCCCGAACCCCGTCTGCACCTCGTCGCAGATGAAGATGCCTCCGTATTTCTTGACGATGTCGACGGCGAGCTTCATCCAGCCCGGGGGCGGCGTCACGAAGCCTCCGACGCCGAGGATCGGCTCGAGGATGATGCCGGCGACCTGGCCCGTCGTGGTCGTCTGGATGAGCTCCTCGATGTCCTGCGCGCACTTGAGCGCGCAGCTCGGGAACTTCAGGCCGAACGGGCACCTGTAGCAGTAGGGCGCGTGCGCGTGCTTCACGGCGGCGACCTGCGAGGGCACGATCCGGAACTTGAAGTTCGCGGTGAGCGACTGCGCGAGCATCGAGCGGCCCGAGTAGCCGTGGCGCAGGGCGATCAGTTCCTGCCTCCCCGTGTGGGCCTGGGCAAGCGCGACGGCCGTCTCGTCGGCCTCGGTGCCGCTCGCGCAGAAGAACACTTTCTCGAGCTTGCCTGGCGCGAGCTTCACTAGCTTCTCCGCCAGGTCGGCCACCGGGAGCGTCGGGTACATCGTGGACACGTGCCCGAGGCGCTCGATCTGCGCGCGCACCGCGGCGTTCACGTTCTCGTTCGCGTGGCCGACGCTGACGGTCAGGATGCCGCCGAAGAAGTCCAGGTACCGGTTCCCGTCGTGGTCCTGGACGTAGCTGCCCTTGCCGCTCTCGAGCGCCACCGGCTCGGCGTAATAGGTCGCGTTGCTCGGGAACAGGTACTGCTTGAACCTGGCCGTGACCTCTGCGTTGCTCGGCTTCTTCTCGCTCACCGGACCACCTCCGCGACAGCTCGCGCCGTCACCGTAGCAGAAGCCCGCGCGACGACGCCGCGGCGCGCACGGGACGGTGAAGGACGATCTCGTGCCCGGCCGCGCGGCCCTGGGCCCATGCGTCGGTCCGGCGCTGTCCGGCGTGACGCACGTTGCGGACGTGCGGGTGGCGGCGCCGGAAGTACGACCCCAGGTCGGCGTCCCGGACCCACACGAGGCCCTCGCCCCGGCTCGTCGTGTCCTGCCGCGCGAGCTTCTCGGCGAACCCGACCATGACGCCGGCGAGGTACGTCCGCCGCTCGCGCTCCGAGGTCAGGCCGGCCGCCCGCTTGTGGTCGCGCCAGAGGCGCGCCGCCGTGTCGCGAAGGAAGCCGTGGACGTACTCTGCGATCGAAAGGTTGGACCGCGTGCCGCAGATCTCGAGGACGCTCCCGCGCTTGCCGTGGAGGGGGCGGTAGACCGGCACCCAGATGGCCTCGACGAAGAAGTGCTTGCCGAGGATCATCGCGACCAGGCGCTCGTGCTCGCTGACGCGCCCCGTGGGCTCGCCCAGGTGAGCGAACCCGTGATCGCGCGCGGCCCCCGACCGGACCGCGTCGAGGTTGTGCTTGAGCATCAGCCGCTGCGCGGCCGCCATGGCCGCCTCGGCCTCGTGGCGGTTCGGGCTCTCGGCGAGCGCGAGCAGGCGGGCGATCCGGACGACGACCTTGTCCTCCGGCCCGGGGGGGGCGCCCGGCGTTCCCGATGCGGCCGCGTCCACCCCGAGGCGGGCGCAGGCGTCGCGGAAGGCGGGGCCGTGGGCGGTCTGCGAGGTCTCGCCGAGGACCTCGTGCACGTACTGGTGCGCCATCTCGTGCTTGAGCACCTCGATGACCACCCCCCACGGCCGCTCGAGCACCAGCGGGCGAGACATCTCCAGGGTGCGCGTCGCCGGCACCCACCGCCCGAGCGTCGCGCGCGCCGTCACGAGGGCGAACGTCGGCGCCGTCAGGCCGCCTCGAAAGTACGCGTCGTCGAGCTGGTGCCACGCCGCGCGGAGCTCGCGCAGGAGCGCCGCCTCGAGGGCCGCCGTGAGCGCGGGATCGGACGTGCCTGCCATGATGGCCACTCTTCGTTAGCACGCAGTTCGGCTAGGCTGCGCAGGTTCATGAGGAGGCGGTGACCGCACCCACGTTGCGCGAGGTCCTGGCCGAGGCCCCCTTCGGCCTGGCGATGTCGTCGGGGTTCTTCGGCTTCTTCGCGCACACGGGGATGCTGACCGCGCTGCTCGACGAGGGGCTCACCCCCGTCCGCGTGACGGGGGCGAGCGCGGGCGCGCTGGTGGGGGGGCTGTGGGCGGCCGGGCTCGTCCCGCCTCTCGCGCGGGCGGCCCTCGAGGCGCTGACGCGCGAGGCCTTCTGGGACCCTGCGCCTGGCCTCGGTCTGCTGCGGGGCCGGAAGTTCCGCGAGCTGCTCGAGTCGCTCCTGCCCGCCCGCGCGTTCCACGAGACGCGCGTGCCGTTCGCGGCCAGCGTGTTCGAGCCGCTCGCCGCGCGCACCGTGGTCCTCGACCGGGGCGACCTGGCGACCGCCATCCACGCGTCGTGCGCCGTCCCGCTCATGTTTCACCCGGTGCGAATCGGCGCGCGCCTGTACGTCGACGGCGGCGTGGCCGACCGTCCCGGCCTCTCGGGGATGCCCGAGGGCTCGCGCGTGCTTTGCCATCACCTGGCCAGCCGGCTCACCTGGCGCGGTCGGGGCGCCGCGCCCTCGGCACTTCCCAGACGCAGCGGGCTCGTCGCGCTGGCGATCGATCACCTGCCGCGCCTTCACCCGTTCGATCTCGCGGCCGGAGGGTCGGCCATCGACTTCGCCTACTCGCGCACCCGCGCGGCGCTGGAGCGCCCCGTCCGCGACGGCGTCGTCCGTGTCTGACCGCGGATCAGCCGTAGGTGAGGCGTGCGAACAGGTCGACCCCCGGATCGCGCACGCGATCGACGAAGACGAAGCCGTCGAGGTGGTCGATCTCGTGCTGGAGACAGCGCGCTTCCATGGCGTCCGCGGTCACGCGAAGCAGCTTGCCCGTTCCCAGGACGTGGCCCTCGACGACGACCTCCGCGGCGCGCGCGACGTTGCCCGTGAGGTGAGGGACGCTGAGGCAGCCCTCGCGCATGGTGACGTCGCGTGAGCGCCGCACGATGATGGGGTTGGCCATTACCACCAGGCCCGCGCACGAGCGCGCCTTGCGGTGCCCGCTCACGTCCATGCAGAAGAGGCGCACGGCTTCGCCTATCTGGGTCGCCGCGAGCCCGACGCACGCCGGCGACGCGCGCATCGTCGTCACCAGGACGCTGGCCAGCGCGACGAGGTGGGGGTCGCACGGGTCGACCTCGGCGGCGCGCAGCCCGAGACGCGGGTCGGGCCGCGTGACGACGGGGCGTATCCCCACGCTGAAGGTGCCGCTGGAGTGCTTGGGCTGCCGGCGAGCTCCCGGGGCGTGCTTCCTCGCGTTCATGGGTGGCCTCCTCGCGGGACCTCAAGCACGCGCCGGGCCAGCGCCGGGCCGGGTGCTCGGTCACCGTATTTGCTGGAGAAACACCGCGGAGACTGCCGGCAGCAGACCGCTTCGCTGCGGCCGGGAGGCATCTGCGGAGCCGTCCGACGTCGAGCGCGGCCGACGACGGCAGCGCACCTGGATCGGCGAAAAAGCCAGGGCTTCTAGCCGTCCAGCAGGGTGCGCCACTCTTTCGTCTTGGGGCGCTGACGGAGGCGGTCGAGCGCCTTCGCCTCGATCTGGCGGATTCTCTCGCGAGTCACCGCGAAGCGCTCGCCGACCTCTTCGAGCGTGTGCTCGGTCTTCTCGCCGATGCCGTAGCGGAGCCGGATCACCTCGGCCTCGCGCGGCGTCAGGGCCTCCAGCAGCCTGGTCGTCTGCTCCGCGAGCCGCGCGCTCATCGCGCTCTCCAGCGGGGACTCGGCGCCGCGGTCTTCGATGAAGTCGCCCAGCCGGGAGGCCTCGTCCTCGCCCACGGGGGTCTCCATGCTGATGGGCTGCTTGGCGCAGGCCATGGCCATGGTCACCTGGTCGACCGGCACCTGGAGCTTCGTCGCCAGCTCGTCGGTGCTGGGCTCGCGGCCGTACTCCTGCACGAAGGACCGGGTCGTCCGCATCACCTTGCCGACCAGCTCGAACATGTGGACCGGCGTGCGAATGGTCTGCGCCTGGTCGGCGATGGCGCGCGTCACCGCCTGGCGCACCCACCAGATGGCGTAGGTGCTGAACTTGTACCCGCGCCGGTACTCGAACTTCTCGGCCGCGCGGATCAGGCCGATGTTCCCCTCCTGGATGAGATCCGCGAGCCTCAGGCCGCGCGTCGAGTAACGTTTCGCGATCGCGATGACGAGGCGGAGGTTCGCCTGCACGAGCTCGGCCCTGGCGCGGCTGGTCAGGCGCTCGGCCTCGGCGATCGAGGTCAGCGCCGCCCGGAGGCTCTTCACCTCGCGGTCGGCGCCGCGCACGACGCCCTTGCGGGTGCGCCGGCTGCCGGCATGCTCCTCGACCCGCTTGTGAATCTTGCCGACGATCGCGTCGATGACCTGCTTCTTCAGGCGCATCTCGACGAACATCTCGAGCATCTCGTGCTGAGGGTCCGCCGCCGGTTTGGTCTGACGCTTCGGCGCCGGGCCCTTCGGGCCCGAGGCGGCCGAGAGCTCGAGCACCAGCCCGAGGAGGCGGCGCACGCGGCGGCGCTCGGTCATCTCCCAGCGCGGCCCTTCTTCGCCCGTGCTCCGGGTCGTGTCCTTCGCGAGGACCGTGCCGTCTCGCAGTGCATCGCCGAGGCGACCGAGCTCGGTAACGCCGGCGGGGCACCGCAGGATCGCCTGGAAGACAGCCAGCTCTCCGGCCTCGATGCGCTTGGCGATCTCGATCTCGCCCTCGCGGGTCAGCAGGGGAACGCGACCGATCTGCCGGAGGTAGGCCCGCAGCGGATCGCGCGACGCGTCCACTCCGGCGTCGGCAGCGTTCGCCGCGGCCTTCGCCGCGGCGGCCGCGGGCGGCTTCGACTGCACGTTCCCGCGCTCGCGTTCGCTTCCGGTGGTTCCGGCTGACTTGCCAGAGACGGTACGACGCGCCAGAGCTGGCGATCGGAGGATCAGGCTACTGGTCAAAGAACACGCACACTACGACGGCGGGGCGCTTTGTGCCAAGCAGAACCATCGGAAGGGCGACCTTAGTGCTACGGTGCCCGTCAAGATGAAGGATCAACGGCTCAAGGTATTTCAAGGCGCCATCGAAAGTCTGATCGAGTCACTCGATGCGCTGGTTCGTGTGGCCCGCTGGTCCGGGGCGGAGCCGCCCCCGGAGCCCCTGCGCAGCGCGGTCGCCAAGCTCGTCGACCGCCTCGGGACGGCGGGCAGGCTGTCCTCGGGCTCGTTCGCGGGCACGCCGACCGACTCGAACAAGGTCAACGCCATGTGCGCCGCGATGAAGAAGCTCGACGTGGCTTACGTCGCGTATCGCAAGCGGATCGAGTCGACCCCCGAGCAGATCGTGGACGCCGCCGCGGCGCTCGAGGTGGAGATCGGCGAGGCCACGGCGACCTCCGCCAGCTGGCGCTGATCTCGCGTTCAGCTCACCGGCGCCGGCATCATGCTTGCTGCCATGGTAGTCCGCCGGAGGGTCGCATCACATCCCGCGCAGCGACCGCACGAAGACGAACACGATGACCGCCTCGCCGGCGAGGCCCTCGGCCATCACCGCGGCGGCGCGCGCGGGGCCCACGGCCGCCGCCGCGTGCGCTGCGCTCACCCCGGTGACGACGGCGACCGCGAAGACGAACGCGTGCAGCGGCGACAGCCCGCGATCGACCCGACGGCGCGCGCGGTCGAGCGCCTCGAGGAAGAGCCGCCCGACGAAGAAGAGGACCGCCATCGCCAGGAATGCGCCGCCGTACTCCTCGTGCGACAGGAGGAAGTCGTACGCGCCGTGCAGGCCGATGACCGTGAGCGCCGCGCGGGAGAGGTCCGGGGACTGCCTCTCGGGGTCGGCGGCGAAATCGGCGAGCGCGGCGGCGAGCGTGGCCGTCAGCGCCATGTGAAAGAAGTTCGCCGTCAGGAAGCGGCTGATCCCGGCATGCAGGTCGCCGCTCGCGAGGTACCCCAGGTTCTCCTCGGCCGCGAAGCCGAGCCCCACCATCGCGCCGCAGACGAGGACGTCGAGCTTGTCGCCCCACCTGCGCAGGGCCGGCAGCAGCGCGGCGAAGAGCAGCAGCTTCGACCCCTCCTCGCGGAGCCCGACGCCGAACACGAAGAAGAGGATGTCTCGCGCGGGCTCTCCGGTCTCGACGAGGCGAAGCTTCGCCTCCTCGAAGGTGACGAGGAGCACCGCCGGCGCGACGCTGAGGACCCCGAGCGCGAACGCGACCCCGTAGAGGACGAGCCGGCGCCCGGGGCGCTCGCCGACCTTGCCCAGCCGCGCGCAGAAGAACCCCCACGCGAGCGCGGCCGCAGCCGCCATCGCGACGCTCCAGGGCGCAAGCCTGTCCGCGTAGGCAAGGAGGGTCCATTTCGCCGCGCCGGGCCAGTCGCGCTCGTGGGTCGCAAAGCGCTCCCGGGCCCCGGCGTCGGCCGCGGCGAGGACGCGCGCATCCGACATGTGACGGCGGACCACATCCCACTCGTCGGAGCTCATCCAAAGCTCGAGCGCGACGGTCACGTCGTCGCGGCGCTCGGGGAAGGCGAGGCCCTCGCGCTCGAACCAGGCCGCTGCCTCCGACGGCCGCCCGTCGCTCAGGGCGCCCCCTGCGAGGACATGGTTGTACCATGGCACGGGCGGCTCGCGCCTCGCGCCGGCCTCGACGTCGCGTCGCCGCTCGCCGCTCGCCTCGTCGCTCTCGCGGACGAACCGCGTCAAGAGCGAGATGTCCCGCGGTAGCCTGGCGAGCAGGACCTCGACGCCGTCCTCCGGCATCACGCGCTCGTCGCTCGCGCGCGCGCGGTCGTGGTTCGCGATGAACTCGAGCGCGAGCGGCACGCTGGGTCGCTGGCCAAGCAGGCGCTCGTAGATCGCCTCGGCGGCGGCGTGGTGGCCCCCTCGCGAGAGCGCGCGCGCGTGTTCGTCGTCGGTCGGGGCCCGCCGGGCGAGCAGCTGCACCAGGACGGCGACCGCCACGGTCGCGGCGAGCACCGCGAGCCCCGGGAGGACCGTTCGCGGCCGGCCGTCCGGTCGATAGAGAAGGCGGTGGGTGCTCATCGGTCCGGATCGCCGATCACCTCGCTAACCGCTTTGTTGCCTGATACCAAGTACGGGTCGGGTACCAGATACTCCGAGCGCCGCTGAGCGCGGGAAGGGAAGGGGCATGCGTACTTCATGGTGCATTGGCGTGGGGCTTGCGTTGGTGGCCTGCGGGACTTCGGGTCCGACGGATTTGGCGGGGACGGGCTTCTACGGAGACGCGGGCGTCACCGATTCGGCCTCGGGACACGACGCGGGCGCGAGCAGCGGTAGCAGCTCCGGCAGCGGTGGCTCCGGCGGCAGCGGCAGCTCGAGCGGCGCCAGTGGCTCCAGATCGGGAGGCAGCGGAAGTAGCTCGGGCGGCGCCGTCGACTCGGGGTCCGGCGCGGGCAACGGAGACGGCGGCAACGGGAGCGGCAACGGAGACGCCGGCAACAGAGACGACGGCGCAGCGAGCTCCGGAGGCGGCGACGCCGCCGGGACCGACGCGAGCTGCTTGCCCAACGTCGGCGACACCTGCAACGCGAACGCAGACTGCTGCAGCGGCAACTGCGACACGGCGGACAACACCTGCTGCGTCCCGGGCGGGGGACAGGGCCAGCCGGGCGACAACTGCGGCGCTCCCGCAGACTGCTGCAGCAACGTGTGTCAGGCCGACGCCACCTGCCAGTAGCGTCCGCGCGCGCGCTCGAACGAGGTGCTGGCTGGCGATTGTGTGCGAAGATGGCCCGCATGCGCCCTGGCGATCCTCCGGCCCGCTATGCCCTCGTGCTCTGCGCCTCCGCCCTCTGCGGGTGCGGCGCTTCGCAGCCCCCGGTCGAGAGCCCCGCGGACTCCCCGCTCGGCTCGAGCGCCGCGAGCGCGCCCTTCGTCGAGTCCGTCGAGACGGGCAAGGACTGCGCGACGGCCGAGATGCACTGCGGGGGCGGGACGTGCGCCGCCAGGATCAACAACGGGTGCAAGGTGTCGATCCGCTGCGAGCTCGCGGTGACGGCCACGTGCGAGGCGCCCGGCGGCTCGGCGAGCGACGCCGACGGCCAGGCTCGGGAGAACTTCGCGGCCGGGAGCACCGGGGACATGGCCGCGGTGGCGACCTGTACGAGCAAGCTGGCGCTTCACACCGAGGCGCGCAAGCTGAGCTGCAACTGAGGGCACCCGCTCCGACCACGCCGCCGCCTGGCGGACGACGTCCCACTGCCAGCCGCCCACGTGCGCGATGCGCTCCGTCGCCGCCAGCAGCTCGTGCGACGCCGAAGCGCTAGCCCTACTTTCGCAAAGAGGCGCCGAGTCTACGCACGAAAGGCCGTAATTTAGGGTGCGCTACGACGTCGCGCGCCTAGCGGAAAGAAGCCACCCTGGGCCTCGCGGCCCCCCAACCCGGCCTTCCCCCCGCCGG
>PLYU01000292.1 GCA_003153495.1 Myxococcales bacterium | reverse complement strand
CGCGTCGGCGTCGGCGTCCGCCGCCCAGGACGACGGCGCGCACAGCAACGCGAAGAGCACTGCGGCCAGGCCGGCGAGCAAGCGTGCGGTTCGCATCGGGTCGTCGCGCGAAAGCCCGCGCGCAAAAGTCAACGCTCCCTAGCGCACGCCTGCGGTCGAGGTCAACCACGCGGGTGGGCGAGCGGCCCGCCACCAGACGAATGCGGCGACCGCGAAGACCGCGGGCGCGGCGTACATCGCCAGCTGCATGGGGGCGTGATCGGCCACCAGCCCGATGAGCGGGGGCGACCAGAGGTCNNCCAGGGCGTGGATCGCGAAGATGCTCAGGGCCATCGCGCTCGCCCGCAGCTCCGAGGGGACGCTGCGCAGCAGCGCGACGTTGATCGGGCCGCTGCTGGCGAAGAGCGCGACCTCGCAGGGGAACAGCAGCGCGTAGAACCCCCCGACGGTGCCCGCCGAGATCGCGGCCGCCGCGAGCGGGGCGCCGAGCGCGGTCCCCAGCGCGCAGACGAGCACGTTGTCCCGGGCGGCGGCGGCATCGTCCCCGGCGGTCGCGCGCCTGCGCCCGGCCCGATCTCCGAGCCAGCCGCCTGCGAGCGTCCCGATCGCGCCGGCCGCGACCGTGACCAGACCGAAGGTCTTCGCCGCCGTGCCCGCGTCGACGCCGTACCGGACGTGCAGGTACTTGGGGGCCCAGTAGGCGAAGCCGCCGATCGCGAAGGTATACGCGCAGTAGCCGAGGACCGTGCCGCGGAACAGGGGGAGGCGGGCGAGGGCGCCGGTCGAGCGCACCACCTCGGGGCGAGTCGCAGGCGCGCGGCGGGACGGCTCTACGATGAGCAGGCAGAGCAGGCCCACCAGCAGCCCCGGGGCTCCGGCGACGTAGAACGCCGACCGCCACCCGGCGGCGTGCTCGACGACCCCGCCGACGACGTAGCCCAGGGCCGACCCGACGGGGGTGGCGGCGTAGAAGATCGCCATCCAGCGCCCCTTGCGCCCGGGCGGCGCCATGTCGTCGATCAAGGTCGGCGCGATCGTGGCGTAGCTGGCCTCCCCGACCCCCACGAAGGCCCTCGCCGCGAACAGGGAGCCAGCGCTCGTCGCGAGGCCCGACGCCACCGTGGCGGCGCTCCAGACGGCGATGCCGGCCGCCACCAGTCGCTTGCGCCCCCCCTCGCCGGCCCGGTCGGACCAGACGCCGAAAACTGGGCTCGTCGCGAAGTAGCCGATAAGGAAGATGGTGGCGAGCGATCCGCCCGCCAGGTTGCTCAGGTGGAGGTCGTCTTGAACCTGCGGGAGCACGGCGGACAGCACGAGGCGGTCCAGATAATTGAGAAGGTTGAGCGCGGTCAGGAGAGCGAGGACCGTGGCGGGCCTGCGGATCACGCGCGCGACCCTAGCCCAAAGCGACGTGCCGTCGTGCTACTTGCACGACGGCCTAACAGGGACGGCGCGCCTCTCGCGCAGCTTGACGCCCGTTCACCTCGTCCGCTAGCTCCTGCCCCGATGTCGAAGCTCACCCCGGAGGACGCGCCCGTCCCGAAGCGCCGCGCGACGGCCGAGTCGATGGCCACGCGTCAGCGCGAGATCTCGGTCAGTGAGTTCTTCACCAAGAACCGCCACCTGCTCGGGTTCGACAACCCGGCCAAGGCGCTGCTGACGACGGTGAAAGAGGCCGTCGACAATTCGCTCGATGCCTGCGAAGAGGCGGGGATCTTGCCGGAACTGCTCGTTGAAATCGTCGAGGTCGCCCCGGCGCCCACGCCGAACCAGCCCTCGCGCTTCCGCGTGGTCGTCGAGGACAACGGGCCGGGGATCGTGAAGGCGCAGATCCCGAAGATCTTCGCCAAGCTGCTCTACGGGTCCAAGTTCCACCGGCTCAAGCAGTCACGGGGGCAGCAGGGCATCGGCATCAGCGCCGCGGGCCTCTACGGCCAGCTGACGACCGGAAAGCCGGTCGTGATCACCAGCAAGATCGGAAGGGGTAGGCCAGCCTTCCAGATCCATCTTCGCATCGACACCAAGCGCAACCAGCCGGACGTGGTCAAAGACGAGACGGTCGAGTGGGACAAGGACCACGGGACCCGCGTCGAGATCGAGCTGGTCGCCGTCTACCGCGGCGGGCGGACGGGCGTGCAGGAGTACCTCGAGCAGACGGTCGTCGCGAACCCGCACCTGGCGCTCACGTACGTCTCGCCGAAGGGCGAGCGGCTCGAGTTTCCGCGGGTGACGAGCGAGCTTCCGCGCGAGGCCCAGGAGATCAAGCCGCACCCGCACGGCGTCGAGCTCGGGATGCTGCAGACGATGCTGAGCGACTCGCCCGGCAAGAGCGTCAAGCAGGTGCTCGTCGACGATTTCTCGCGCATCTCGCCTGCGGTCGCGCAGCACGTGTGCGATCTGGCCAAGGTGAGCGCGAAGACGCCCGCGGACCGCATCCACGGCGACGACCTCGACCGGCTGCACAAGGCGCTCGGCCAGGTGAAGGTGATGGCTCCGCCGGCCACGGCCGTCGTGCCCATCGGCGAGGCGCTGCTCGTCGAGGGCCTGAAGCGGCGTTTTCCCAAGGCCGAGTTCTACGTCTCGGCGACGCGTCCGCCGTCGGTCTACCGGGGCAACCCGTTCGTGGTCGAGGCGGGCCTGGCCTTCGGCGGCGACCTGCCGCCGGACGAGCCGGCGGACATCATGCGCTTCGCCAACCGCGTGCCGTTGCAGTACCAGCCCAAGGCCTGCGCGATCAGCGAGAGCGTCTACCAGACGAACTGGCGCGGCTACGAGCTGCAGCAGCCCAAGGGGTCGCTGCCGGTGGCGCCGATGGCGATCGCCGTCCACCTGGCGAGCGTGTGGGTGCCGTTCACGAGCGAGGCCAAGGAGGCGGTCGCCCACTACGACGAGCTGCTCCGCGAGATGAAGCTCGCGGTGCAGGAGTGCGGGCGCAAGCTCGCGTCGCACATCCGCGCGCAGGCCCACGCGAACCGCGACCTGAAGCGGCGGAGCCTCTTCGAGCGGTACATCCCCGAGGTTGCGACGGCGATCGGGGAGATCCTCGGCCTGCCGAAGGACGACGTGGAGAAGCCCTTCTACGCGGCGCTGCCCAGCTTCGTACGCTTCGCCGACGAGGGGCCCGCGCCGCAGGCCCCCCCGGAGGGCGGCAACGGCAAGGCCGGTGCGGCGCCCCCGCAGACCCCTCCGCCCCCGGCGCCCCCGCCGCCGGCCAAGGGCAAGGGCAAGGGCAAGAAGAAGGGCGCCGAGCAGCTCATGCTGGTGGAGTGAGTCATGGCCGCCAAGACCAAAGCCAAGAAGACGGAACGCGACGCGGCGACGCTCTCGAAGATCGAGAAGCTGGCCAAGGGAGTGCTCGCCGAGGTCACCAAGGGAAAGAACCCCGCCGTCGAGATCCGCACGCGCACCCTGACGAACGTCTCGTTCAACGAGAAGAAGAAGATCATCGAGCTGGGCGACCGCGTTCAGTCTCGCGAGTTTTTCAACACGGCGATGGCGCGCAAGTTCATGCAGACGCTCATCGTGGCCAAGGGGTGCAAGACGCTCCTCGACGAGGGCAAGACGGTCAGCATCCGTCAGCTCTTCTACATGTCGAAGCACACGCTCAAGGGAACGACCGAGAACACCTTCGAGGATCAGAGCGAGAGCGATCCCGTCATCGAGGACCTCGAGGTCACGGTCGACGCGCTCCGCGAGGAGCTGCACCTGTTCGCGAACAAGCGCGGGCTGGTCGTCGGCAAGCTGAGCGTGAACGACTCGGGGGACACCATCGACCTGGCGCACATGGGCAGCGGCGGCTGGGGGATCCCGAGCATCTGCGAGCCGGACCGGCTCAAGTTCGTGAACAACTCGGCGGAGTTCATCCTGTGCGTCGAGAAGCAGGCCGTATGGCACCGCCTCAACGAGGACCGGTTCTGGGAGGATCACAACTGCATCCTGATGACGAGCGAGGGGCAGGCCGCCCGCGGCGCGCGGCGGCTGCTGCAGCGGATGGCCACGGAGCTCAAGCTCCCCATCTACGTTCTGGTCGATAACGACCCGTGGGGGCTTTACATCTACTCGGTGCTCAAGCAGGGCAGCATCAACCTGGCGTACGAGTCGATGCGCATGGCCGTGCCGAACGTCCGCTTCCTCGGGATGAGTGCGTTCGACTACAAGAAGTTCACGATGCCCGCGGCCGCCGAGATCAAGCTGACCAAGGAAGACATCGCGCGGGCCGAGCAGATGAAGAACTACCCCTGGTTCAAGGACAAGAAGTGGCAGCGCGAGATCCAGGCCACGGTCGACAACGGCTTCAAGATGGAAGTCGACGCCCTGCTCACCAAGAGCATCTCCTTCATCACCGAGGAGTACATCCCCAAGAAGCTGCGCGACCGCGACTACCTGCAGTGAGTCAGCGGGCGGCGGGCGGCAGGAGCTCCGCGGGGTTGTCGTAGCGCCAGGTGCGGGCGATGCGTCCGTCATGCAGCTCGTTGACGTCGACGACGTGAAGGCGCACGACCTTGTCGCGCTGCGCCGGGAGCCAGCCGATGGGCCCGAGCTGCTCGCCGGCGATGGAGTACTCGACGACGGCGAACTGCCCGACCCCCCAGGCGTTGTCGATGGTCGTGTCGAGCTGACCGATCGCCTTGTGCATCGCCTTGAAGTAGGCGCGCGCCTCGTCCTTCCCGTGGGCCGGCACGGCGCGCTCGAGCGTGTAGGCCTCGAAGTCGTCCGTCCTCGCGTCGACGAACACGCCCTCGCTGTTCTTCTCGAGCGCGTCGAGTGATGCAGCGACGACGTCGACGCCGGCTTTCTCGCCCGCGGTGCCGGCCTGCTCGTAGGTCTGGGGCGCCCCGGACGGTACGGGTGGCGCGGGGAGCGCCAGCAGCTCCTTGGGCCCGACGCCGAGCTGCGCCTTGACCAGGGCGACGTCGAAGTACACGTGCACGTCGGTGATGGCTCCGTCGTCTCGCGTCCAGAGCAGGGTCAGGCCCTTGAAGGTCACCGGCTTCTGCGAGGCGATGACGCCCATCCAGCTCCGGGTCTGCAACCCCGTCATCGTCCACTCGACGCACTGGGCGCTGTCGGTGCGCCACGCGCGGGTCATCGCAACGCGGCGCGAGTCGAACGATCCGAAGAGGGCGTCGTGGGAGCGCATGACGGCCTCCCGTCCGTGCGCGTCCTCCAGGCCCGGAAAGGCGAAGTGCACGTCGTCGTCCAGCTGGGGACCGAGCGGGGCGAAGCCGGGCGCCCCGAGGGCCGCCGTGTAGGCCTCGCCGACGGCGCGCTCTCTGGCCGTCGGCCCCCTTGCCCCGGCGTCGGGGACGCCTCGCACCTCGAACGACCGCCAGTCGACGGGGGGCGGCGGGGGCCGCTCGACGGTCTCACCGCCGCACGCGCCCAGCAGGAGGCCCGCTCCGCAGGCGATGGTCAGCTCGTTTCGCATACGTGTCCAGTCTCCCTCGGTTTGGTCGCGGCTCAGAAAGCGTAGCCCAGCGCGACGAGGAGTCGGGGGCGCAGGCGAGTGTTGGCATAGACGCTGGCGGGCATCGGCTGGTCTGGCCATGGTTCAGTGGCCCGCTGGCAAGGTCCATGCGCGCGTCCGGCGGATCGGTCCACGCGGGGCGGGCGCGCGCCGTAATAGCAGCCGCGGGGCTCGGCCCGGGGTCGTCGGCGCGCGGCGCGACTCCGCGTCGAGGCCCCGGCGGGCTGAACGACCTGGGCGTTCTGCCCACCTTTCCGGGCACATGGGAGACCAGAACGCCCTCCCCGGGCTCTTCCGATGCGCGCCCCCGAAGTGGTCGATTTTACGGCTCTTTTATTTGTCGGCAACCGTGCGGACGCGCTGTATGGCGAGGCTTCTGAGCACGCAAAGGGCCGAGGCCGTCTGGCTCACGGCTTGCTCCGCTCCGGCGATTCATGGTTCACCGCCCGATGGGCCGAGGTCATTGTTTGAAGAGGTGTCCGAGTGGTTCAACTGTTGCTTGTGGCCCGGCAACGATGCGGATCCGTTGCCTCGTGGCCTTGCTCTCCTGTCTCGTGGCGGGGGTAGCGCTCGAGCCATCGGCGCGGGCCGACGGCGTCGTCCCGGCCTCCACCGAGCTGCCGCAGATGCTGTCGCTCGACGAAGCGCTTCGCGTCTTCCGAACGCGGGGGCTCGACCTGCTGATGGCCGAGGCCGCCGTGAAGGGTGCCGAGGGCCAGGTCAAGACAGCCGGGGCGATCCCCAACCCCGTCGGCAGCGCGGGCTGGGGAAAGACGATCAACTACGACCCCGGCAACTGCGACCAGTGCTCCACGACGTACTGGGCGCTCGGCCTGTCCGACTCGGCGGCGATCGAGGACAGCCTGTCGGGCAAGCGCGGCCTGCGCCTCAAGGTCGCGCGCAACGCCCTCGCGGCGGCGAAGATGTCGCGGGCCGACGCCGAGAGGACGATCGCGTTCCAGGTGAAGTCCGGATACCTCCAGGTCGCAGCGAGCGTGCTGGCGTACAAGTTCGCAAAGGAAGTCGACGACGCGAACGTCAAGACGCTGAAGCTGTTCGAGACGCGCTTCCGCAGCGGCGCCATCAACGAGGGCGACCTGGCCCGCATCGAGACGCAGAAGCTCGAGGCGGACCAGGCGCTCGACCAGGCCGCGCAGGCGCTCCGGCAGGCCCGCGTCGCGCTCGCCTTCCTCATCGGCGTGCGCGGCGCGGCCTCTGACTTCGACGTCGACACGAAGGTGCTGGACTACGCGCAGCCCCAGGCGCTCGCGACCTCCACCGAGCTGAGCTTGCTGCGCGCGGCCTTCGAGCACCGGCCGGACCTGGTCGCGGCCGGCTACCAGAAGGCGGCGGCCGAGGCGCAGATCTCGCTGGCGAGGCGGCAGAGGTTCCCGGACATCACGGTCGGAGTGAACTACTCGCAGCTCGGGACCGGGGGGACGTCGGTCGGAGGCGCGGTCTCGCCGCCGACGGTGGTGTTCGGCGTGACCGCGCCCTTGCCGGTCTTCTATCAGCAGCAGGGCGAGGTACGTCAGGCAGAGGCTCAGTACGATACGACGGCGCTCTCGCAGGCGAAGGCCACCGCCCAGGTCGTGAACGACGTGTCGACCGGCTACTCCGCCTACTCCACGGCGCGGCAGCTGGTGCAGCGCATGGAGACGGGGCTCTTGAAGAGCGCGAGAACGGCCCGCGACATCACGCGGCTGCAGTACGAGAAGGGTGCCGCGAGCCTGACGGACTACCTCGACGCCCAGCGCACGTACATCGCGACGAACGTCGAGTACTTCCAGGACCTGGCGAGCTACTGGACGGCCGTCTTTCAGCTGGAGCAAGCCGCCGGAACGGACCTGCACTGATGCGACCCTCGTGGATCCATCGTCCAGCCCTTGCGCTCGCCCTGGCGGCGGGCGCCTCGTGCCACGCGTCGCGGGCAGCCTCCGAGGTGCTGACGACGAAGGCCCCCCCCGGCGAGGTATGGCTCTCGCCCGGTCAGGTCAGGGACGCGAAGGTCGACGTGGCCACGGTCGGTCAGCAGGACGTCGAGGACACGATCGTGACCAGCGGGACGGTCTCGCTCGACGACCAGCGGACGGGGCACGTGTTCTCTCCGGTGACGGGCCGGGTGGTGAAGATCACGGCGGAGCTCGGCCAGCGCGTGAAGAAGGGGGACCCGCTGGCGGTCCTCGAATCGCCGGACATCGGCTCGGCCGTGAGCGACGTGCACAAGGCGATGGCGGACCAGATCGCAGCGCAGCACGACCTGCAGCGCAAGAAGGAGCTCTTCGCGCAGAACGCCGCCTCCGAGGCCGACGTCGAGGCCGCGGAGGACACGTACCGCACCGCGAGGGCCGAGCTCGAGCGCGCGCGTCAGAAGCAGTATCTCCTGCGCGCTGGCGGCTTCGACACCGTGACGCAGACCTACACGCTGTCGTCGCCGATCGACGGCGAGGTGCTCGTGCGCAACATCAACCCCGGCATCGAGGTGCAGGGTCAGTATAGCGGCGGATCTGCGCCGGAGCTCTTCACGATCGGCCAGGTCGACGAGGTCTGGGTGCTCGGGGACCTCTACGAGATCGACATGGCGCGCGTACGGGTTGGCGCCTCCGCGCAGGTCAGCGTGGTCGCCTATCCGGACAAGGTGATGAGCGGCAAGGTCGACTGGGTGAGCGGAAGCCTCGATCCATCGACGCGCACGGCGAAGGTCCGCTGCACGTTCGACAATCCCGACAAGGTGCTGCGCCCGATGATGTACGCGACCGTGAAGATCGCCGTGGCAGAGCGCACGGCTCTGGCGATCCCGCGCGCCGCCCTCTTGCGTCTGGGTGAGTACAACGTCGTGTTCGTGCAGCTGGACGACAGCGAAGGTCGTGTCCGGTTCGAGCGACTGCCGGTGGACGTCAGCGAGGGTGACGGCCCGTGGCTCGAGGTCCGACACGGGCTCGAAGCGGGGCAGAAGATCGTCGTGAGCGGGGCGGCTTTCCTGTCCCAGAAGCTATGAGCCGCCAGATGACGATGCCCCCGGCTCGCTCGAAGACTCTCGCCTCGTGGCATCTCGGTGTGCTGGCCATCGCGCTCGCCGCCTCGTCGTGTCACAAGGCCCCGGCCGCGGAGGAGACGGCAGGCCCGCCGCCGCCGGCCGGCGAGGTCTGGCTCACGCCGACCCAGGTGAACGACGCCAAGATCGGCGTCGCGACGGTGAACGTGCAGGACGTGGACGACACGATCCTGACGAGCGGGACGGTCACGCTGGACGACCTGCGGTCCGGGCACGTGTTCTCGCCGGTGACCGGGCGGGTGGTGAAGATTCTGGCGCAGCTGGGGGAGCGCGTCACCAAGGGGCAGGCGCTGGCGATGATCGAGTCGCCGGACATCGGCTCGGCCGTGAGCGACGTTCACAAGGCGGAGGCGGACCTGCTCGCGGCGCAGCACGCGTTCAAGCGCAAGAAGGAGCTGTACGAGGAGAAGGCGGGGCCGGCGTCGGACGTCGAGGCGGCGGAGGACACGTACCGGCGTGCGAAGGCGGAGCTGGAGCGAGCGCGCGAGAAGCAAGCTTTGCTCAAGGTGGGCAGCGTGGACGCGGTAACGCAGACCTACACGCTGACGTCGCCCATCGACGGCGAGATCTTGCTGCGCAGCATCAACCCTGGCATCGAGGTGCAGGGGCAGTACAGCGGGGGCGCCTCCGTCGAGCTGTTCACGATCGGGGAGCTCGACCGCCTGTGGGTGCTCGGCGACGTCTACGAGATGGATCTCGCGCGCGTCCACGTGGGCGTGCCCGCCACGGTGACGGTCGTCGCGTACCCGGGGAAGGTGTTCACCGGCAGGGTCGACTGGGTGAGCGGCACGCTGGACCCGGCCACGCGTACGGCCAAGGTGCGGTGCACGTTCGATAACCCCGGCAGGCTGCTCAAGCCGATGATGTACGCGACGGTCCAGATCTCGGTGGACCAGAAGAAGGCGATTGCCATCCCGCGAAACGCCCTCTTGCGGCTGGGCGACGACAAGGTCGTCTTCACGCAGATCGGCGACTCCGACGGCAAGGTCCGGTTTCAGCGAGTCGCGGTCGACGTCGACGAGGGCGAGTCCAGCGCCTGGCTCGAGGTCAAACACGGCCTGCAACCTGGCCAGAAGATCGTCACGAGCGGGGCGATCCTTCTCTCGGCGATGCTCTGAGGCCGGGCGACAACCTCAGGAGAGCTCGAGCTCGACACCATGATTCAACGAATCGTCGCAGGTGCGCTCCGGATGCCCATCGTGGTGTTCGCGCTGGCGCTGCTCCTCATCATCCTCGGGCTCGCCGCCTACAAGGAGCTCGACATCGAGGCCTATCCCAACCCGGTTCCTCCGATGGTCGAGGTGATCACCCAGCCGGACGGGTGGAGCGCGGAGGAGACCGAGCGCTACGTCACCGTCCCGCTGGAGATCGGCCTGTTCGGGATGCCGGGTCTGGACCACGTTCGCTCGCAGTCGCTGTTCGGCCTCAGCGACGTGAAGTGTTACTTCACGTGGGCAACGGAGTACCGCGACGCCCGGCAGGAGGTCATCAATCGCATCCAGTTCGTGTCGCTTCCCGCCGGGATGCAGGCCGGTCTTTCCCCCTGGAACGCGATCGGGGAGCTTTACCGCTACCGCGTCGTCGGCAAGGGCTACACCCTCAAGGACCTGAAGACCACCGAGGACTGGATCCTCGAACGTCAGTTCAAGCAGGTGCCCGGCGTCATCGACGTGACGAGCTACGGCGGCGAGACCAAGCAGTATCACGTCGAGGTCGATCCGTACCGGCTGCGCGGGCACTCGGTGCCGCTGAGCAACCTGATCAGCGCCATCCAGAACGCGAACCAGAACGTCGGCGGGCAGCGGCTGTTCATGGGCGAGCAGTCGTACGACGTGCGCGGCATCGGGCTGCTGGGCGCCCGCGCGCCTCAGGTCTCGGCCGAGCGAGACATCGAGAACGTCGTCGTCGCCGAGCAGAAGGGCATTCCCGTCCGGGTGAAGGACATCGCCGACGTCGACATCGGCTATGCGCCGCGGCTCGGCATCGTCGGCTACGACCAGGACCCCGACGTCGTGCAGGGCATCGTGCTGATGCGCTACGGCGGCGAGACGCAGCCGACGCTCGAGGGCATCCACGCGCGCGTCGACTACATCCGGCAGAACCACATCCTGCCGCCGGGCATGGACATCGAGCCGTACTACGACCGCGGCGCGCTCGTGAAGGTGACGACCCACACCGTCATGGAGAACCTCATCGTCGGGATGGCGCTGGTCACGGCGATCCTGCTGGTGTTCCTCGGGCACGGGCGCTCGGCGCTGATCACCGCGATCAACATCCCGCTGGCGCTGCTCATCGCCTTCTGCGGCCTGGTCGGGACGCACACGTCGGCGAACCTGATCTCCCTCGGTGCGGTCGACTTCGGCATCGTGGTCGACTCGACCGTCATCATGATGGAGAACATCTTCCGGCACCTCGGGCCGCACGGAAAGGGCTCGATGGCCGAGCGGATCCTGCAGGGAGCGCGCGAGGTGGCCACGCCGATGACGTTCTCGACGCTGATCATCGGCGTCGCTTTCCTGCCGCTGTTCACGATGACGGGCGTGTCGGGAGTCATCTTCGCGCCGATGGCGCGCACCTATGCCTTCGCGATCGGGGGGGCCATATGCCTCGCGCTGACGCTGACGCCGGTCCTGGCCTCCAAGCTGATTCCGGCCCAGACGCAGGAGAAGGAGAGCCTCGTGATGCGCGGGCTCGCGAGTGCGTACGAGCCCATCTTCCGCTGGACGGTGAAGCATGCCAGCCTGGCCGCGCCGTTCGCGATCGTTCCCATCCTGGCCACCGTCCTGCTTTTCCCTCTGCTGGGGCGCGAGTTCATGCCCAAGCTCGAGGAGGGCAACTTCTGGATCCGCGCGACGTTGCCGATGTCGATCTCGCTCGACCAGAGCGCGAAGTACGTCGGCCGGATGCGCTCGATCCTGCGCGGGTGCCCCAAGGACGAGAGCGCGCCGTGCGACGACGCCCACCGGAAGTACCCGGAGGTGGAGACCGTGGTGTCGCAGCTCGGGCGCCCCGACGATGGCACGGACGTGTCGGGCTTCTACAACATCGAGTTCTTCGCGCCCCTCAAGCCGTTCGACGAATGGCGCCACGGGGTGACCAAGGAGAAGCTCACCGAGGACATCAACAGGGAGCTCAAGGAGGCGTTTCCCGGCGTCGTCTTCAACTTCTCCCAGTACATCAGCGACAACGTCGAGGAGGCCATCAGCGGGGTCAAGGGCGAGAACTCGGTCAAGGTGTACGGCAACGATCTCGAGAGCAACGAGAAGATCGCCGACGCGGTGGTCGACGTGATGGGCACCGTGGACGGCATCAAGGACCTCGGTCACTTCAAGTCGATGGGGCAACCCAACATCAAGATCACTCCCAAGCGCGAGGTCTGCGCGCGCTACGGCCTGAACACCGGAGACGTCGACGCCGTCATCCAGGCCGCCATCGGCGGCCAGGCGATCGTGCAGGTCTACGAGGGGGAGAAGCACTTCGACCTGACGGTGCGCTGGAAGCCGCAGTACCGGATGAGCCTCGAGGCCATCCGCGAGATCACCGTGTCCACCCCGGACGGCGCGCAGGTGCCGCTCGGGCAGCTCGCCGACATCAAGATCGTCGAGGGCCCGGCCATCATCTACCGCGAGGACGCGGTCCGTTACTCGCCGGTCAAGTTCAGCGTGCGCGGACGGGATCTCGCGAGCACCATCGCCGACGCGCAGGCCAAGATCGACAGCCGGATCCCGCGCTGCGATCAGGCGCCCGCCAACTGGAGGGGCGTCTGCCGCCCCTACGACACGCGTCTGGAGTGGGCGGGCGAGATCAACGAGCTGCACGAAGCCGAAGGGCGGCTGGCCATCATCATCCCGATGACGTTCCTGCTCATCACCTTCCTGACGTACAGCGCGGTGAAGAACTGGGTCGACACCATCCTGGTCTTGACCAACATTCCGGTCGCCTGCACCGGCGGCGTGCTGGCGCTTCTCGTCACCCAGATCCACTTTTCGGTGTCGGCGGCGATGGGGTTCATCTCGATCTTCGGGATCGCGATCCAGGACTCCATGCTGGTGGTGACGTACTTCCAGCGCCTGCGCGAGACCGAGGGCCACTCGATCGAGGATGCAGCGAGGGAAGCCGCGGAGAAGCGGCTCCGCCCTTGCCTGATGACGACGCTCGTCGCCATGATCGGGCTGTTGCCCGCTGCGGTCTCGAACGGCGTGGGGGCCCAGACGCAGAAGCCGCTCGCCGTGGTCGTGATCGGCGGCGCGATGATGCTGGCCGTCGTCGCGCGCGTGGTGCAGCCTCCGCTCCTGGTCGTCGCGCACCGGTGGCGGGAGCGCTGGACCCGACGCGGCGGCGGAAGCGGCGGGGACTCCAGCATGCCCGCGGCAATGGCGCAGATCCAGGCGTGAATCGACCCGCCGGCGCGGTAGAGTTCGAGCGTGACCAAGCCCTTCGACAAGGTCCTCGTCGCCAACCGCGGGGAGATCGCACGGCGAGTGATGCGCACGTGCCGGCGCCTCGGCATCCGCACCGTGGCGGTGTACTCCGAGGCCGACCGGGACGCCCCGCACGTCGCCGAGGCCGACGAGGCGGTGCTGGTGGGCCCGCCGCCCGCGAAGGACTCCTATCTGAACGCTGACGCGATCCTGGCGGCGGTCCGGGCGACGGGCGCGGGCGCCGTCCATCCCGGGTACGGCTTCCTGAGCGAGAAGCCGGAGTTCGCGCGCGCGGTGTCGGCCGCGGGCGCCGTGTTCGTCGGGCCGCCGGCGGGCGTGCTGGAGGCTTTCGGCGACAAGATGAAGGCGCGGCGCGTCGCCCTCGAGGCCGGGACGCGGCCCGTCCCGGGCACGGACGAGCCGATGCCGCTCGGCACCGAGGACGACCTCGCCGCGGCCCGGCGCGCCGCGGCCCACGTCGGGTACCCCGTCATCGTGAAGGCGGTCGGGGGTGGGGGCGGGATAGGCATGCAGGTGGTCGGGGAGCCGCACCTGCTGGAGCGCGCGCTGAAGAGCTGCTCGGACCGGGGGAAGGCGGCGTTCGCGGACGCGCGCGTGTACCTCGAGCGATACGTCGCGCAGCCGCGGCACATCGAGGTGCAGATCTTCTGCGACGGGCACGGGGGCGCGTACGCCCTCGGCGAGCGGGAGTGCAGCGTGCAGCGGAGGCACCAGAAGATCGTCGAGGAGACTCCGTCGCCGGCGCGGTTCTTCTCCGGGCCGGACGGGGAGGCGCGACGGCGGGGTCTGTTCGAGGCGGCGCTCCGCGTCGTCCGTCGCGCCGGATACGTGGGCGCGGGGACGTGCGAGTTCATCGCGGACGCCGAGGGGAATCTGTTCTTCTTAGAGGTCAACGCTCGCTTGCAGGTCGAGCACCCCGTGACCGAGATGGTGACCGGCCTCGACCTCGTCGAGCTCCAGCTCCGGGTCGCCGCGGGCGAGCGGCTCCCGGACCTGTCGAGAGTCGTCCCGAAGGGCCACGCCATCGAAGCGCGCGTGTGCGCCGAGGATCCGAGCAAGGGCTTCATCCCGAAACCGGGGAGCATCCACGAGCTCGTGTGGGCGGGCGGGGTGGGGGAGGCGCAGACCCCCGGGCTCCGGATCGAATCGGGCGTCCGCGCGGGGATGAAGATCACGCCGTTCTACGACCCGATGATCGCCAAGGTCGTGGCGTGGGGCGAGACGCGCCGGGCGGCGGTCGAGGCGCTGGACGGAGCGCTCGCGGGGACCCGCATCGCGCCGTGCGTCACGAACGTGGACTTCCTGCGCAGAGTGCTGGGCGACGCGGAGTTCGTGGCGGGAACGTACGACACCCGGTTCGCCGAGGCGCTGGCCAGGCAATGAGGGTCACCCGCGGACCGGGTGGGTCCACCGCGTCACCCGGGAGCCGGCAGCTGACGAAGACACGGCCCGCGGGGCGTCACTCCGCGTCGAAGGGCACCACGCTGGCCTCATCGAGCCGGGGCACCGCGGCGCGCAGCGGTTCCAGCACCTCCGACGCCGTCCCCACGACGACCGCCAGAAGGCTGTCGGTACGAATCCGGTTCTTCACCGCGGCGGTCGCCGACTCGGCCGTCACCGTGCGGACCTTGTCGACCCATCCGGTGAAATAGTCGGCCGGAAGGGAAAGTAGCTCGACGTCGAGCGCCTGGCTCATGCGCTTCGCGGCCGTGTCGACGTCGAACGCGTGAGACCGCACCAGGTAGTTCCGGATGAAGCTCGTCTCGCGCGGCGTGACGCCCGAGGCGATCCACGTTTCCAGCAGCTCGAGGGACAGGGCCAGGCACGGCGCTGCGTCCTGCGCTGCCGGAAACGTCCACATGATCCACGCCTGCCGCCGCCGGTCCGTGCCGGCGCGAGCGCTTGCCCCGTACGACCAGCCGCGCTTGGAGCGGACCTCTCTCATCAGCCGAGAGGTGAACGTGCCGCCGAAGATGGCGCTCGAGACGAGCAGCGGGACGTGGTCGTCGTCGTGCGGCGAGGTGCCCATCGTGCCCACCAGGATCTGCGTCTGCGTGCGCTCGGGCTTGTCCACGACGAGTAGCCGGCGCCCCGGCGGGCTCCGCGGCTCGGGGACCGAGTCGGGCGCAGCGTCGCCCGAGGCCAGCGCATCGACGAGCCGGCGCGCGAGGACGGGCGCGCGCTCCGGAGTCACGTCGCCTGCGAAGGCGATGACCACGTTGCCCTTGACCAGGTACCGCCGGTGGAAGGCCACGACGTCGTCGCGGTCGATGGCCTCCACGCTCCCGGTCGTGCCGCCGGGGTTCTGGCCGTAGGGGTGCCCGGCGAAGAAGGTCCGCTGCATCGCCTTGTGGGCGACCACCCGGTCGCTGTCGCGGGCCTCCACGATCTCGGCGACGCTCTCGCGCTTGAGCTTGCCGAGCTCGGCGTCGTGGAAGGCAGGGGAGCCGAGCATCCGCACGAGAAGGTCGACGAAGGCGTCGAGGTTGCGGGAGATGACCTGCGCGTGGATGGCGACGGTCGACGGCGAGGCGTCCACCGCCATCTCGGCGCCGAGCGCATCGATCCGGAAGTCGGTCTGCTCGGCGCTCATGCCCTCGCACCCACGGCGGAGCATGCGCATGGTGATCCGCGCAAGTCCGGACCGGTCGGACGGATCGGCCGCGGAGCCACAGCGGAGCGCCAGGACGAGCGAAACCAGGGGAACGTCGTGGGAGGGCTCGAGCAGCGCGAGCGCGCCCCCGTCCAGCTCGAAGCGGAGCGGAGCGGCCGCGAGTCCTCGCGCGGCCTTCACTGCGCCGCTCCTGCCGGCGCCGGCCCGGTCTCGGGGACGACGGTCAGCACGGTCCGCGCGGAGTGAAGGAGGTAGCGCCGCGCCACGCGTCGCAGGTCTCCGGCGGTCGTGCGGCGGAATGCCTGTACGCGATGAAACGCGTGCGTCGGGTCTCCCAGCACCGTCTCGAAGAAGCCGATCTGCTCGGCCTTGCCGCTCATCGTCTCGAGCTGCTGCACCGCCCCGAGCTCGAGCCGTGCCTGGGCCCGGGCGAGCTCCTCCTCGCCGACGAGGTCCATGCGGGCGCGCTCGAACGCCTCGTCGAGCACGGGCAGGATCTCTGCGGCGGTATGCGAGGCGCGTGCAGTCGTCCAGCACTCGAAGAGGCCCGGGTCCCGGAAAGTGGACACCCATCCGCGCACGTCGAGCGCGAGCTCGCGCTCGACCACGAGCGACCGGTACAGGCGCGACGCCCGCCCGCCGAACAGCACCTCGCTCAGCACGGTCAGGGCTGCGTGGTCTGCGTCGCCCAGGGCGGGTCCCTTGAACGCCACGGCCAGCTTCTCGCTCGTGGTCGGCTTGCGGATCGAGAGCTGACGCTGGGAGAGCTGCGTGGGCTCCGGGGCGACGTCCTCTGCGGGAACGGTCTGGCGGGGGATCCGGCCGTAGGCGTCCCTGATCGCTAGCAGGATGTCGCGCTCGCGGACGTGGCCCACGACGACGAGCGTCGCGTTGTTCGGCGCGTAATACGTCCGGTAGAACGCGACGCAGTCCTCCGGCGTGAACCCGCGAATGTCGTCCATCCAGCCGATGGTCGGCCAGTGGTAAGGATGTAGTTCGAACGCAGTCTTGTAGAGCAGCTCGCTGGCGAACCCCTCGACGTCGTCGTCCACGCGGTACCGCCGCTCGTTGGCCACGACGTCCTTCTCGCTCGCGACCTGAGGCTCCTTCAGGACGAGCCTCTCGAGACGCTCCGCCTCGAGCTTGATGGTGAGCTTGATGCGGTCCGCCGGGATGAGCTCGTGGTAGTAGGTCCAGTCGACCCAGGTGGCCGCGTTCGTCTCCGCGCCGATCTCCTCCAGCTTGCGGTCGAACGCGCCCGCGCCGAGCTTCTCGGTCTCGCCGAACATCAGATGCTCGAAGAGGTGGGCGAGCCCGGTCTTCCCCGGCCGCTCGTGCCGGGAGCCGACGTTGATCCACGTGTAGTACGCCACGATGGGCGCGGTCACGTCGACGAGGACGAGGACGGTGAGCCCGTTGCCCAGGCGCCAGCGATGAAGCGTCTCGCCGCCGAAGGGGTGCGGCCCCTCGTAGGTGAGGGTGGCGCCCTCGTCCCTGGTGTCAGCGTTCGCCTGCGCGGCCCATGCGCTGCGCCCGGCGGCCGGATCGCGCATCGATGCTGTCTTAGGACTTCTTCGGCTGGACGACGATCTCGACGCGCCGGTTGGCCGCCCGACCCTCGACGGAGTTGTTGTCCGAGACCGGCTCGTCCGGCCCCTTGCCCTGCGCGGACAGCAGATCGGACGGAATCCCCTTGGTCACGAAGTAGTCGCGCACGACCGTCGCGCGCTTCAGCGACAGGTCCATGTTGTTCTCGCGCGTGCCCACGTTGTCGGTGAAGCCGAAGACGACGATCGGCTGCTCCTTGCCTCGGAGCGCCTCGGCGATCTGGTCGAGCTTGGCCATCGCCGCGGGCTTCAGGTCCCACTTGCCGGTCTTGAAGAGGACCTCGCCCTGGAGCGTGATGACCATGCCCCGGTCGTCGTCCTTCACGGCTGCGATCTTCGCGATGGTGTCGCGCGCGTCCTTCAGCTTCGCCTCGAGGTTCGCGAGCTGCTTGCGCTGCTCCTCGGCGGACTTCTGCTCGGCCTGCAGCTGCTCCTGGGTCTTGTTGAGCGCGTTCTTGGTCTGGTCGAGCTGCCCGCGGGCGCTCTGGAGCTGCGTCGAGGTGAAGTTCAAGAGCTCGCGCTTGCCCGCCTCGGCGTCCTGCCGGGCCTTCATCGTGGCCGCCTCGGCCTGCGCGATCTGGGCCTTGCGCTGGGCGATGACGGCCATGTCGATCGTGGTGGGGTCGTCCGGCGAGTCATTCCACGCCGCCTCGGCCCGCTGGAGCGCGAGGTCGGCCACGTGGACGTCGGTCGGGTCGAGCTGGGCGGCGACCCCGTTCTTGGCCCGCGACAGCTCGTCGCGAGCGTCGACCAGCGATTTCGGCGCGGGGCGTTGCCCGGCGCAGGCGATCAGGGCGACGAGGAACGCGAACGGCGCTGCCACGACTGCAAATCGTCTGAAGCTCATGTGCTCTTCCTCCGGCGTGCGAGCGGTCAATTGCCCTTCGCCTTCTGAATGTCCTGCTGCGCCTTCTGCGCGTCGTCCTGCGCCTGCGCGGTCTTCGCCAGGCTCAGCGCGAGCTGCGCTTCGGTGCGCGCGAGCGAGACCAGGCTCGTCGCACGCTTGTTGTCCTTGTCCATCAGGTCCTTGGACTTCTGCAGGTCCTCCTGGGCGAGCTCGAGGTGGAGCCTGGCGTTGGGGACGCTCGGCGCACCTCCGGCCTGGGCCCGGCCGACGTCGGCCTGGGCGGCAGCCCACTCCTCGCTCGGCGCCGGCAGGGCAGAGCCACACGCGATGGCAGATATCGAAAGCAGCGTGATCGTCACGATCCGCATGGGCATTCTCCTGATGAGTGCTGACGGTCCAGCAGGGTAAGTTCGAGGAGCCTTGCTGGGCAAGAGGGTTCGACTAGTCGACCTTCAGAATGGCGAGGAAGGCCTGCTGCGGGATCTCGACGGTCCCCACCTGTTTCATGCGCTTCTTGCCCTCTTTTTGCTTCTCGAGGAGCTTGCGCTTGCGGGAAATGTCCCCGCCGTAGCACTTCGCGGTCACGTCCTTGCGTAGCGCCTTGACGGTCTCGCGCGCGATGATCTTCCCGCCGATCGCCGCCTGGATGGCGACGTCGTACTGCTGACGGGGGACGAACTCCTTCAGCTTCTCGGCGAGGGAACGGCCCCGCGGGTACGATTTTTCCTTGTGGACGATGATGGAGAGCGCGTCGAGCGGATCGCCGTTGACCAGGATGTCGACCTTCACGAGCGTGTCGGCCTGATAGCCGATGACCTCGTAGTCCATCGACGCGTAGCCGCGGGAGCAGCTCTTCAGCCGGTCGTGGAAGTCGAACAGGATCTCGGCGAACGGGAGGTCGTAGGTCACGATCACGCGATCGGCCGCGGCGTACTGCATTCCCTTCTGCACGCCGCGTCGCTCCTGGCACAGTGCCAGCACGGGGCCGACGAACTCGGCGGGCACGTGGATCGTCATCTTGACGATGGGCTCTTCGATCCGCTCGATCAGCTGCGGGAGGGGCAGCTTCGCCGGGTTCTCGACCCGCAGCGTCTCGCCGTCGGTCTTGTAGACGATGTACACGACGCTCGGAGCCGTCGTGATGAGATCGAGGTCGAACTCGCGCTCCAGGCGCTCCTGGATGATCTCCATGTGGAGCAGCCCCAGGAACCCGCACCGGAAGCCGAAGCCGAGGGCCTCGCTCGTGTCGGGCTCGAAGGAGAAGGCCGCGTCGTTCAGGTGCAGCTTCTCCATCGCGTCTCGAAGCTGCGGGTAGTCGGCGCTGTCGGTCGGGTAGATCCCGGCGAAGACCATCGGCTTGACGTCCTTGAAGCCGGGCAGCCCCTCGGTCGTCGGGCCCAGGTGGTGCGGGCCGCGGCCAGGTGCGCTCATCGCGTGGGTCACGGTGTCGCCGAGCTTCACGTCGTGAACGCTCTTGATGTTGCCGGCGAAGAACCCGACCTCGCCCGGCCCGAGCTCCTCGATGGCCGCGGCGAAGGGCGCGAACACGCCCATCTCGGTGACCTCGCAGTCGCTCCCGCCGGCGAGGAAGCGGATCTTGTCGCCCCGCTTCAGGGTTCCGTCGACGACGCGCACCATGACGACGGCGCCGCGGTACGGATCGTACCAGGAGTCGAACAGCAGCGCGCGCAGCGGGGCGCCGTCGCGCCCCTTGGGCGGCGGCACCTTGCGGACGATCTGCTCGAGGATCTCGCGCACGCCGATCCCCGTCTTGCCGCTCGCGGCGATCGCTTCGGCGCAGTCGAGGCCGACCACCTGCTCGATCTGCGCCCGGGTTCCCTCGACGTCCGCTCCCGGCAGGTCGATCTTGTTGAGCACCGGGAGGATCTCGAGCCCCTGGTCGAGAGCGAGGTACACGTTGGCGAGCGTCTGCGCCTCGACGCCCTGGGTGGCGTCGACGACGAGGACCGCCCCCTCGCAGGCCGCGAGGCTGCGCGAGACCTCGTAGCTGAAGTCCACGTGCCCGGGCGTGTCGATCAGGTTCAGCTCGTAGATGCGCCCGTCGGACGCCGGGAACGCGAGGCGCACGGCCTGCGCCTTGATGGTGATCCCGCGCTCGCGCTCGATGTCCATCTTGTCGAGAAACTGGGCGCGCATCTCGCGTTCGGTGAGCGCTCCGGTGACCTCCAGGATGCGATCGGCCAGGGTCGACTTGCCATGGTCGATGTGGGCGATGATCGAAAAATTGCGAATCAACGACTGCGGGGTCGGCATCTTTTCCTTCGAATCGAAAGGCGCTCTGCGTCGCTGGTCAGCTCTTGCTGATGGCGACTCCCGTGGCGGGCTCCGGTGCGCTCAGGCGTTCCGCCCGGTCGGCGCGGGCCGAGGAAGGCTTCGAGTCGGCGGCGGCAGGCACCAGCACGGTCTGGGCGGGCGCGAGGGGGAGCTGGCCCGGCAGCAGATGACCGTACTGGCGCAGGACGAGGTCGATGCCCTCGCGAATGTAGACCGCCACGGGGACCTTCGTCCGCTCGTGAAGCAGGCGGAGCCGATCGCTCTGCTCCGGGGTCACGTAGATGGTGGTCGAAATCTTCTTCCTGGACATGACGGCGAGCCTGACGACGGGGATGCGCGTTCCGAGCGTGTCTTACACTACGTGAACATATGTGCCCCTTCAAGCTTGCGGGCACGAGGCGTGCGCGCGTATTGTCCCGAGCGCGCAGCGGTATTCGGCGACGACAGACAGGACTTCAAGCGAATGAGACACGCGCGCTCTTCTTATTTCGGCGGCTGGATTCACTTGGCGGCAGGTGTCGGCCTCGCTTCGGCGGCGCTGGCTGCGGCTGCGTGCGGGCACGGCCAGCAGGTGGCCTCGGGCGGCTCCCGGCTGCCACAAGGTGCGCATTCGGAGACCGTGGAGCACGAGGCGTGCAGCGAGTCCGGGCACTACGTGGAGCCCCTGGACACGAACGGGGACGCGAAGCCGGACATCAGCCGCGTGCTCGACAAGAAGGGCGGGCGCGAGCTGTGCCGCATCGCCGATCTGAACCACGACGGCAAGTCGGACCTGTACGAGTACTTCGACTCCGACGGGCTCTTGCGCCGTCGCGAGTTCTGCTACGACGACACCGGCGTCGTGAACGCGGTCGAGTACTTCGAGGGAGGGAAGCTCGCCCGCCGCGAGTACGACACGGGCGGGCAGCACCGCCTCGACACCTGGGACTGGTTCGACACGTCGGCACCTGTCGATCCCAAGACCGGCTATCCGGCACACCCGTCGCGCCGCGAGAGGGACACGACGGGGAACGGCCAGACCGACCAGTGGTGGACCTGGAACGGCGACAAGATCACGATCGCCTTCGACCGTACCGGCGACGGCCAGCCGGATCCTGATGCGACCTTCACACTCGGGGGCGGTGACGACGCCGGCGCTACGGTCTCCGGCGGCGGCGCGGTGGCCCCCGCGCTGGACGGCGGCTCTGCGGCTGCGCCCGCGGCGGACGCAGGCGCTCCGGCGCGCGGCGCCTCGGATGCGGGGAAATCATGATGCGCCAGTCGGTGTTGATCATGGCGGGTGGCCTCGTGGGCGGTGTGCTCGCCCTGCTGGCCTGCGGCGGCGGCGCGCACCCCAAGGCGTCGACCACGGCGCCGGGCGGCTCGCAGGACCAGAACCGGTGGCCTGCCGACGACGGCTCGCTCTGCGATCGGTTCGTCCACTGGAAGAACAACCCTCAGCTCGAGGTCAGCGAGACCGCAGGTCCCGGCTCCCTCCGGCCGAACATCCGGCGCGTGTTCAAGGTGGTCGGGGAGCGTGACAGCAGGCACACTGTCGTCCTCTGCCGAGAGATCGACACGAACCTCGACGGCATCAAGGATGTCGTACGCACCTTCAACGAGAAGGGCGAGCCGCTGCACGAGGAGGCCGACACCAACTTCGACGGACGGATCGACGTGTGGCTCAACTTCGCCGACGGCCGTATCGCCGAGGAGGACGTCGACACGACGTTCGCCAACGCACGGCCCAACGTGTGGAAGTTCTACGTGGACGGCCACCTCTCGCGAGTCCGGCGCAGCACGCACTGTCCGAACGGCAAGCCCGACGTCTGGGAGATCTACTACAACGACCGGCTGGAGCGCGTCGGCACCGACTCGACGTGCGACGGACACGTCGACCGCTGGGACCGGGACGCGCAGCTTCTGGCGTCCGAGGAGGCCGCCCAGGAGAAGGCCCAGGCCGCCGATGCCGGCTCCGGCATGAGTCCGGTGACGGTCGGCGCCGTGGACGGCGGCGTCCGGACGGAGGGCGGCAGGAAGTGAACGCAACCCGCCAGGAGGTACGGGCTTCCTACGGGTTGCTCGTGCCCTGGCGCCCGTAGGCGTCCTCCAGCCTCACGACGTCGTCGAGCTCGGGCGTGGAGACTTCGACGACGTCCACGTCGGTCACGGCGACCATCCGGTGGATCGTGTTGGGCGGGCAGTGGAACGAGTCGCGCGCGCGCATTCGGATGACACGCAGGTCGGCGCCGCTGCCGACCTCGAGGTCCATCTCTCCGGACTCGACCAGGAACGTCTCGTCCTTCTTGACGTGATACTGGCGCGACAGGCGTGCTCCAGCGTCGATGTGCAGGATCTTGCCGACGTACCGGTCGGTCTCGGCCCAGACGATCTCGTAGCCCCAGGGCTTGCTCACTCGTCGCATCGCTTGCTCGCTTGCGCTATCAACTACTCCAGATGGCCGACGTCCGCTTGCAGAAAGTACTGGCGCGAGCGGGAATCGCGTCTCGCCGTGCTTCCGAAGAGCTGATCGAGGCCGGGCGCGTGCGCGTGAACGGGCGTATCGTGACCGAGCTCGGTACCCGGGTCGACCCGCGCACGAGCCGGATCGAGGTCGACGGGCAAAGGATCGTCCGGGAGGCGCCCGTCTACATCCTCTTGCACAAGCCGCGCGGCGTCGTTTCGACCATGAAGGACCCGGAGGGGCGGCCCACCGTTCGGGAGCTCCTCGCAGATGTCGGCGCCCGCGTCTACCCGGTCGGACGCCTCGACTTCAACACCAGCGGCGTGCTCCTCGCCACCAACGACGGCGACTTCGCCGATGCGCTCCTGCACCCCAAGATGACGGTCCCCAAGACCTACGTCGTCAAGGTGCGCGGGGTCATGAAGCCCGAGGATCTGGACCGCTGGCGGCGCGGCGTCGAGCTGGACGGCGAGAAGACCCTCCCGGCCAAGGCCAAGCTCCTGCGCCACGAGGGTGACAAGACCTGGATCGAGCTGACGATCACAGAGGGGCGGAACCAGCAGGTACGCCGGATGGGAGAGGCTACGGACTTTCCCGTCATGCGTCTGGCGCGGACGTCCTTCGCAGGAATCAGCTCGGCCGAGCTCGTGCCCGGTCACTGGCGCTACTTGACCGCGGACGAGCTCACGGCCCTCAAGAGCGAGTATGGCGTGCCCAAGCGCGTGGTGCACCCGCCGGCCCAGGAGGCTCGCGAGAAGACGCGGCGCCCGCCGGTTCGCCGATCGAACGACGACCGCGACGGTCAGCCGCGCTACGGAGGCGGGTCGCCAGGGAGGCGCGGCCTCGACGTCCGCGCGGACTGGGGTGGGGGCGTCCGGCGCGGCTCGACCGCGGGTCGTGACGAACCGCAGACCGCGTCACCCCGCTCGGAGCTGAGCGGACGCGGCTGGCGCACCCGCACCACGGGCACCGGGGGCGGTATCGGCGCGGGCCCGGGCAGCCATCGGGTGCCAGCGCGCCGGCGGTGAGGCGCGTCAGAGGAAGAACGACACGCCGACGGCCACGTCCGGGTAGCCGACCCGCAGCGTCATGGCGATCCGCTCGTTGAAGTTGAACCGGCCCCCCAAGAAGATGGCCGGCACCACGCCGTCCCTGCTGCCCGAGCCGAACGCGATACCGGGCTCTCCGAAGACCGACCAGTGGCGGGACAGCCAGAAGTTCCACTGAAGGACGACGGGCACGAGCACGCGGCCGTGGCCTCCGAAGTCGAAGCCCACTCCGACTCCGACGCTGTCGTTGATGCTCTTCACGAACCCGTCGGCGATGTGGAACGAGCCTCTGAAGCCGAGGCCGACGCTTCCGTTCGAGTCGAACGGCTCCGCGAAGCCAGCGATCAGGTGGGGCTCGGCCTCGAAGACGTAGCGGGGATGGTCTCCCGGGTTCCTGATGATCGAATGCTCTTGCGCGCCGGCCTCGCTCGAGGCGAAGGCGGCGAAGACGGGCAGGGCTGCAGCCAGGGCGAGCGGCGGGCGGCGCATGATCACCCTCCCCATTACCCCGCCCGGGCTCACGGAGGAAGCGACCAGTCGGGCCCGAAGAAGCCGCCAGCCCGCACGTGGCCTGCTCCGAGGAGCAGCCCGCCGTGCGCGGGACCGACGTCCTCGTCGAACACGAGGTAGTCCGGCAGGATGTCCGGCAGCGCGAGCGAGCGCCACGTCCCGAGCGGTCCTGTTCCCTCGATGACGACGACGTAGCGGTCAGGCCGGCGCGGGTTCGGTCGAATGAAGGCGGCGCCGAGCTGCGAGCGGGAGGCGGCGGTGCCGCCGTCCTTCGGTTCGATGCGCCGCGCGCCGAACACGATGCCGTCACCGTCGATCCGGATCGGGAAGGAAGGCTCCAGGTCGCGGACGACGCGGTTCGACCGCGCGTTCCCTACGAGAAAGAGAGCGTGATCGTTGGCGAGAGACTCGCCGCGAGCATAGAACTCGACGTCGCTCATCAGCGGGTAGCCGACTCGCACCCCGCCCCGGACGCGGGCCCAGACGTGTGCAACCTCCTCGTTCGCGCGCGACTGCGCGGGGTCGCTCGCCCCCCAGACGAACAGCAGGGGCTCGTGAAAGGCGTCCCGGAGCGGGCCGGTCACCGTGCCGCTCTTGTAGGGACCGTCGTGCGCGGCGGCACCGGCCCGCCAGCGGCCGCGGTCGCGGTGGAGCTCGATGGGCTCGCCGGCTTCGAACTCGAGTCGGTCGCCGTCGATGCCGACCGTGACCCGCGCGGCGTCATCGATGGCGTCCGTGTCGCGGTCGAGCGCGAGGGCGCCGACGCCCTTGGTCGCGACGTACACGGCGTTGTGGCGGCCGATGCTGGCGGCGATCTCGCCCCAGACGTCGCTCGAGGCGAGCTCGCGGACGTGAATCCAGGCGTCGTCGGCCCACCGGGTGCCCGCGGTCTTGAAGCGAATCGAGCGAGGATGGATGGGCCGCCGGTGCTCGAGCAGCCAGTGGACACCCTTCATGTCCTCGTAGGTCGTCTGCCAGACGTTGTGCCCGAGGGCGGGGTGCTCGTGCTTGACCTTGTAGTGAAGCTCCTCGTACCGGTCGATGAGGACGCCGCTGTTCTCCTCGGGCAAGTCCTTCGTGCCGTGCACGACGTAGAGCGGAAGGTACCGGCCGTTCTCCGCCCAGAACACGTTCGACCGCTGCTCGGCGATGAATCGTTCCCACGGCCTGAGCGTGCGACCCGCGATGTCGCTTCGCACGAAGTAGCTGTGGTAACCGCAGAGCGGCTCGGCGGCGGCGAAGCGGTCGGGGTGGTGAAGCGCGCACGCGGCCGTGCCGATCCCTCCCATCGACGGCCCGGTGACGGTGACGCGCGACGGGTCGATCGGGTAAGTCGCCATCGCCCAGTCGACGACGCGCATCACGTCGTCCTCGCCCAGCTCGCGGTACCCCGCGTTGCTGTGACCGTCGGGTGCCACGACGACCGCCTCGAGGGGAGGCAGATCGCGGGCGGGGTGTCGGTCTTCCCACGCGCCGTTGCGCGCGGGGTCGTCCCGACCGAACAGCCACATGAGCATCTGCATCGGGTGTCCGTTCATCCCGTGAAGGGCGACGACGAGCGGATACTTCCGGGTCGGGTCGAAGTCGGGCGGCAGGTAGACGGCGAACTCGGAGAGCCTGCCGTCGACCGGCGATCGATACGCGCGCCGGGTCGGCCCGGCGCGCCAGGAGCCCCCTTTGGCCACGGTGCCATACGGGTCGCGATGCTGGGCGAGGGACGCGGAGATCTCGTTCAGCTCGCGCGCCTCGTCGAGCTGAGCGGCGACGTCGCCGTCTCCCGATGCGACGAAGCCCACGAGCCGATCGCGCAGGTGCTCGACGCTCTCGAGCGTGGCGGGCAAGAGCCACTGTCCCGGCGCCGCGCGCGCCTCCTCCACGGCGCGCGCCGCCAGCGCGGCCGTTTCGCGGAGCGCGCGGCGCGGATGCATCGGCAGGTCGATGGGCCGCCCGGCGACGTCCACGTGGACCGACCAGTCGTCGTCCTCGACCTGGGCTCCTGGCACGTAGGGTAGCGCCACCGCCAGGTCCTCCACTCCGCGGTCGCCTACGGGGATCTCTCCCTCGTCGAGATCGAACAGGGGCGGGCTCTGCCCCGAGGTCCTTGCGAGCCGCGCGTGGACGTCCAGCCGGACATCGCGCGGCGTTCCCTCGGAGAATCGCACGGTCAGGACGGGCTGGTACCCGGTGGAGTCCATCACCCGGTCCAGCGCGACCGACGACATACGCGTGGCGAGGGCTCGCGCGTCTCCCGCCGTGGTGCCCGGGAACCGCCACCACGAGCCGGTCGGCGGCTGAAGCTGTCCGTCCAGCAGACGTAGCCGAAAGCGCCAGGCGCTTCCCCGACCGTGGAGCGCGAGCACCACGGTGTGGTCGCCCGCGCCGAGGTCGAGTGGGACCAGGTCGTCGTCGTCGCGCTCGGGTCTCGCGTCGTCGCACGAATAGACGCGGGCACCGTCGACCATCACGCTGACGCCGTCGTCTGCCCCGATGAGCAGGAGGTGGGGCCCGCCCGTTTCGAGGTGGAGGACACCGGCCGCGAGCGCGGTCCGGTCACCGCCAGGACTGCCGAGCGCAGCCGCCATGTCGATGGGGCCGTCGCTCGCCCAGGCAAGGCGCCAGCGTGGGGCGCCCGCGGCGTCACTCACCGGGGCGTCGAGGCGAGGGGAGAGGTGGTCGAGAGGGGTGGAGGCACGGTCAAAGGGCCCGGTGACAAGCCAGACTCCGACGTGTCCGTCCGTCGACGGGTCGAGCCTGGCCTCCGTCGCGCTCGAGGCCAGGGGAGCCGTCAGCGCCGCGGGAGCGACCGACTGAACGATCGCGAACAGCAGCGCCGCCAGGCCGCTCGGCCGTGCCCCGCGCATGCGCCCCTCACGTCATCCCTTGCGCCAAGGTGCGAACCTCGTCGCGGAAGAGCACCTCGACCTTGGACGCGTCGATGACGCGCGTCACCAGGCCGTCGCCGAACTTCTTGTGGCGCAAGAGATCGCCCTCACGGAAATTGGCTCCGACGCTGTATGCCTTGAACTCGCCGACCGCGCGCCCCAGCGTGGCCTTCTCCCACAGCTGGACGTGCTTGGTGGCCCCGCTGACCCGCGCTGCGCGAGGGGCGCCCTTCGCGGCGGACGTCGACGCCTTCTCGTCCCCCCCGTTGCCGGCGCCCGCCCGCTTCTCTCCGGGCGCGCCGGGGCGCCAGAGGTGCTGCGACCGGCACGTCAGGCACTCGACCTGGTGCGGCTTGCCGCTCTTCATGGAGACGATGCGGTGATTGAGCACCAGGCGGCAGCGCGTGCACCATCCGTCGACTTCGCCCGCCACACGTAAGGGTTTTGGCATTTTGTGATCTCGCAATCGTCTCGTTTTGATTGACCGTGCCGTCGTGCTACTCGCGGCTGCGTCGTCTCTCGCGCGGGCGTTCCTCGCTGCTCGCGCTCGCGCCTTCGACTCGCTCGAGGCCTCGGGGACCGCGCTTGATGGTGACCTCGGAGCGCACCTCCGGCTTGGCGCCCTTGCCCGTCGCCCCGCCGTCGTTGGGTTTGAACCGGATCGTCGTGCTGATCTCGAACTGGACCGTCGTGAGCATCTTCTGCATCTCGCCGGAGAGGTTCGTGTGCTCGAGGAAGTCGCGCACTTCCTTGGCCACGACGCGAAAGAGGCCGTTCTTGGTCTCTTCGACCTGCGCGAGCAGGTAGTTGGCGACCTCGCGGGGCAGCTTCAGCCCGCCCACCAACACTTTCAGGTTGTCCGGAGCTTCGGCCGCCTTCTCGACGCCGAGCTCGACGGCACGTTTGATGAGCTCGGGGATGACGCTATCGAGGCGCCGGCGGCGCTCGCCGAAGTCTTTGTCGCTCATGATGGGTGCCGGGGGACGAAAGGCGGTCAATGTACGCTCAAACAGGCTACCCTGCACGCCGAGATGGATGACCTAGTCACCGTAGCCTCTTTCCCGGACGTGGCCGAGGCGGAGCTTGCGAAGGAGCGGCTCGAGCTCGAGGGCATCCGCGCCTTCGTGATCGACGCGCAGGCCGCCGGCGTCATGCCGTATCTGGCGAGCGCGACGGGTGGAGTGCGCGTGCAAGTCGAGCCGAAGGACGCCGCGACCGCGAAGGAAATCCTCGGGGCCGGCTAGGCCGTCGTGCAGGTGGCACGACGGCACGTCGCTTGCGGCTAGACTAGGCAGCCGTCTTGAAGATGCGCGCCACGCCCTGGGCCGCGTGGTCCATCGCCTGGCTACGCGAGCGACCGCCGCGGGCGCAGAGCAGGAACGTCTGGCCTTCGACGTCGACGGACTGGACGTCGACTTCACCTCGGAGTTCGGCGAGGCGGGGCATGGCGGCCACACCGTGCTCCTCGCCGTGCGTCAGCAGGGGAGCGTACGCCGCCAGCTCTTCGCACGTCGCCCAGGCTCCCGCTCCCGCCATGGCGATGCCGGATCCGTCCGCGATCACGATTGCCTCGAGAGCGCCCTCGCGGCGCGCGTGCGCCAGCTGGTAGTGAAGGGCAACGACGAGATCACTGCTGCGCTTCTGGCGACGATCGGTGAGCACCATGAGCGCGAGTTTGTCGCCTGGCAGGCCAACGGGCCAAGTATAGTTCCACGAGGCTCCCACATGCGCACGGATCAACCGAAGCGGCGCGCCGCCTTCTTCGACGCCATGGCGGCGTCGTCCCCCTCCGCAGTCGCCGTGATACCGGCCGCGCCGGTCTTCGTCCGCAACAACGACGTCGAGCACGAATACCGGCAGGACTCCGACTTCTTCTACCTGACCGGCTTCGACGAGCCCCACAGCGTGGCGGTGCTGGACGCCGTGCAGCGCCGGCTGACGCTCCTGGTTCGACCTCGCGACCGCGAGCGCGAGGTCTGGGACGGGCCTCGCGCCGGCGTGGACGGGGCCAAGGCGGCTTTCGGCGCTGACGAGGCCTTCGCGATCTCCGAGCTGGCCGACAAGCTTCCGGACCTCATCCAGAACCACTCGCGCGTCTACTATCGCCTCGGCCACGACCGGGCCTTCGACGACCGTCTGCTCGCGGCCGTGGATAGGGTTCGCGCCCGGCGACGCACCGGCGCCGTCGCGCCCGCCGAGATCGTCGACCCGGGCGTGATTCTCCACGAAATGCGCCTGCGCAAATCGCCGGACGAGGTGGAGACGATGCGGACCGCGGCGCGCATCACCCGGGAGGCCCACGAGCTGGCCATGAGTCGGACCCGGGCTGGCATGCACGAATACGAGGTCGAGGCCATGCTGCTCGACACCTTCCGCCGCCACGGCTCGGAGCGCCCCGCGTACGGGAGCATCGTGGGCTCGGGTCCCAACGCCTGCGTCCTGCACTATCGCAAGAACGACCGGCGCATCGAGGCGGGAGACCTTCTGCTCATCGATGCGGGCTGCGAGTACGGCTACTACGCCAGCGACGTCACCCGGACGTTTCCGGTAGGAGGAGTGTTCTCGCGCGAGAAGCAGGCCATCTACGAGCTGGTCCTGGAGGCGCAGCTCGAGAGCATCGGGGCAGCGCGTCCCGGCGTCACGCTGGACGAGATCCACAAGCTGAGCGTCGGGGTGATCGCGCGCGGTCTCCTGCGGCTCGGCCTTCTGTCTGGAGACGTAGATAAGATCATTGAAACGGATGGTTACAAGCGGTTCTTCATGCACAGAACGAGTCACTGGCTCGGGATGGACGTGCACGACGTGGGGGCGTACTTCGCCGGCGGCAAGCCGCGCCCGCTCGAGCCCTTCATGCTGCTCACCGTGGAGCCAGGCATCTACATCGCTCCGGACGACGAGACCGTGCCCGCCGAGTGGCGCGGGATCGGCGTCCGGATCGAGGACGACGTGCTCGTCACGGAGTCGGGGTCGGAGGTCCTGACGGCGGGGATTCCGAAGACCGTGGAGGAGGTCCGCCGGGCGTGCGGCCTCTAGGAGACGGGTGTATTTCGTTCGATCCCATCGCGATGGCGTCGTCGGGCTCGCTCGAGCTACGTGTAGTAGCCCTCGCTCGCCCTCCTAGGAGCCTGTCGGGAAAAAGAT
>PLYU01000170.1:14154-40732 GCA_003153495.1 Myxococcales bacterium | reverse complement strand
GCGGCGTTCATGGCGCGGCGTTCGTGGTCGCAGGTCGATCTCGCGCGCGAGGTCAAGGTGAGCACGGCGGCTCTCCGCAAGGTGCTGCAGGAGCTGCAACGGGACGGCGTGCACCTCGAGAGCGAGAAGGACCACCCGCACGTGTACTGGAGCGTGCCGAAGACCTGGTACCCGGGCGGTGTCCTCTTCAAACAGGACGACGTCCCGGAGCTCCTGCGACGGCTGCGTCGCCTGCCGGCCAGCAAGGCGCGCGACCGCCTTCTCGCGGTCATCGTCGACCAGCTTCCGCCCAGGGAGAGGCCGGCGGCTCCCGCCGTCGTCGTTCCCAGGCCGGCGAGCGAGCAGGAGGAGCAGTACGTCCCCGTCCTGGAGGACGCCGCGGCGAAGAGGGTCTCGCTTGCGATGCGCTACCTCACGGCGTCCCGTGGGACCACAAGCGACCGGCATGCGTCCGTTCACGTCGTCGACGTCGGTCCGCCCGCCCGCTTCGTCGCGACATGCCATCGCAACGGGGATTTTCGATGGTTTCGCGTCGAGAGCATCATCCGCGCGCGCCTCGATGACCGGGAGCCTTACAGGGAATGCGATGCGAGTGCCCTTGCCGCTTTCCGCGCGGCCAGCATCGACGGGTACAAGGGTGCCGGCGCGCCTGTCCCGTGCTCGTTCTTCGTTCGCGAGCCCGAGTCGAGATGGGTGGGCAACAACCTACTCGAAGGGATGAGCGTCGAGAGCCTGTCCGATGGGATCCGCGTGAGCGCCGAGACGAGCGCGGTGCTGCGCCTGGCGCGCTTCGTGGTGGGGCTCGGAGGGGCGGCGCGGCCAGAAACCGTTGCCCTCGTGTCCGCAGTCGCCGAGCTGGCGCGGGGAGCGCTCGAGCAGGTGCAAGGAGGCACGGAGGCGCTGGAAACCACAGCGATTCCCGAGGATCCGGCCGAGAGACCTGCGCAGCCGCGCAGCGACGCCTAACGGCGCCAGCGGTTCGACGAAGGGGTGCGCGCATCCTGGAACCTGCGCCCCACGACAGGGGCCCCGAACAGGAGCAGGAAAGTGCAAGCCACGTCGAGCCCGAGCACGCCCGCAAACGAAAACGCACGCGCAGTTCACCTCGTGCTGCTCGTCACCGACCCGGAGGTCGCCCACGCGCTCGCTCAGCGTCACGAGGGGGACGACCGCGACGCCTTCGCGAGGCACGCGCTCCGCATCGGCGTGCTCGCGCTGCGACAGGCGAGCGGAGGCCTCGACGCGCAGGCCATCCAGCGGGAGAGCGAGCGGATGCTCGGGTCGGTGCGCGAAGCGCTGAGCGCGCATACGACGCAGACGACCTCCGCGCTCGCGCACCTCCTCGGCGGGTACCTCGACCCGAGCTCGGGCTCGCTGCCCCAGCGGCTCGAGCGGCTCACGAAGCGGGACGGCGAGATCGAGTCGTTGCTGTCGAGGCACCTGGACGGCGAGCGGTCGACGGTGGCGCAGACGCTCGCGCGGCAGGTCGGCGAACAGAGCGCCATCTTCAAGCTGCTGTCGCCGACGCAGGCCGGAGGGCTCGTCGCCACGCTGTCATCGGCGATCGACGGGGCGCTGCGCGCGCAGCGCGACGAGGTGCTCCGCGAGTTCTCGCGCGATCGCCCGGAGTCCGCGCTATCCCGGCTCCTCGGCGACATCACGAGCGCGAACGGCAAGCTGCGCGGCGAGCTCGCCGGAGACATCGGCGCCGTCGCCAGCGCACTTTCGCTCGACAACGAGCAGGGCCCGCTGAGCCGGTTCGTCGGCCGCGTCGAGAAGGCGCAGCGGTCCATCCTCGACCAGTTCTCGCTCGACTGCGAGGGATCGGCGATCCGGCGGCTCTCGTCCGCGCTCGACGATACGCGTGCGACCGTCGAGAAGAGCCTGACCTTGAACGACAAGGCGTCGCCGCTCTCCCGTATCCGCGACGAGCTGATGGCGGCCGTGACCGCGCTCGCCGACTCGAACACGCGGTTCCAGAGTGACGTCCGCACGACGCTCGAGACCTTCCGCGTGCGCCGGCAAGAGGCGGCGCGCAGCTCGGCGCACGGGCACACCTTCGAGTACGCCGTCGCGGAGGTGCTGCAGATCGAGGCGCAGCGGGCGGGAGACGTGTGCGAGCGCCTGGCGGGAACGCCCGGAAGCGAAGGCCGAAAGGTCGGCGACTACGTGACGACCATCGGCCCCGACAGCGCGGCGGCGGGGGCGCGTGTCGTGTTCGAGTGCAAGGCCGAGAAGGGCTACACCGAGGCGAAGGCGCTCGAGGAGCTGGCGCTCGCGAGAAGGAACCGGGAGGCGCAGGTCGGCGTCTTCGTCGTCGCCCGCGAGAGCGCGCCCGAGGGATTCGAGCCGCTGCGGAGGATCGGCGCGGACCTGCTCGTGATCTGGGATGCGGACGATCCCACGACGGACGTGTACCTGAGGGCGGCCATCTCCATTGCCAGGGCGCTCGTGGTCAAGCAGCATGCGGAATCCGGGCGTGCGGAGGCAGACGTAAGGGGGATCGAGCAGAGCGTGCGGGCGATCGAGGGGTTCGTGGTGGCGGCGGGGAGCATCGAGCACGACGCGCAGCTCGTGGTGAAGCGGGGGAAGAAGATCGGGAAGACGGCGGGGACGCTGAGAGAAAGGCTGGGGGAGGAGGTGGAGAGGCTGGAGGGGGTGGTGAAGGGGATGAGGGGAGAGGGCGCAGTGTCAGGCGCCAGTGTCGCATAATGACATTTTGGTGTTTCGTGCGCGCCAGACCGGGCCTCATTGAAGTCTGACCCTTCGGCGGTCTCGAGCGCAGCTCGAACGTCCTGTCTCGGTCCGGCGCGCTCTTGGGCGCGCGCTGCCGCCTGTACGTGTGAAATCGAAAGTGAGAGCAACGATGAGCGGCTTTTCAGACTGGTTCACCCGGGTTGCGGGAGTGCCCGAGCCCTATCCCTGGCAACGCGCGGTCGGCGATGCATCGCGTTGCGTCGATCGCCTGCTTCGTGTGCCTACCGGTTTTGGCAAGACGGCCGGCACGATCCTGCCATGGCTGTTTCGACGCGTAGTCGAGCGACGACGCGATTGGCCTACGCGCCTCGTCTACTGCCTGCCCATGCGCGTGCTCGTCGAGCAGACGGAGCGAGAGATCCGCACATGGCTCGAACGCGCGCAGCTCAGCACCCCGGTGAACGTGCTCATGGGAGGTGTCGAGCAGACTCGCTGGGTCGCTGCGCCCGAGCAGCCCCAGATCCTTCTCGGCACGCAGGACATGATCCTCTCGCGCGCTTTGATGCGCGGATACGCGAGCGGCCGTGCGCTATGGCCGATGGAATACGGCCTCATTCACAACGATGCGCTGTGGGTCGTAGACGAAGTTCAGCTGATGGACGTCGGCCTCGCGACGACGGCCCAGCTCCGAGCCTTCCGGCGCACGCTTCCTCCGTCGGAACGACCCCAGGCGACGTGGTGGATGAGCGCGACCTTGCAGGAGACCTGGCTCGAGACCGTCGATCATGCAGCCCTCATGGGCGTCGAGGAGCTGCCGCGGACGACGATTCCCGCCACTCTCCGGGCCGGTGGCCTCTGGGAGGTCAGCAAGGGGCTCGAGCGACGCGCGGACGTCGCTGCGCCAGACGAGCTCGCGAGGGTCGTAGTGGAGAGACACGCGCCAGGATCACTCACGCTGGTAGTCGCCAACACTGTCAAGCGAGCCCTCGAGCTGTATAAGTGCATCGAGAGGGCGCGCAAGAAGACGAGCGCCGCCGAGGCGGATCTGCGGGTGGTGCACTCGCGCTTCCGCGGCGCCGAGCGCCGCGCATGGGCGAGCGAGTTTCTCCGCCGAGGGGCTTCGACGCCCGCAGGTGGTCGTATCGTCGTCGCAACTCAGATTGTGGAGGCCGGCGTCGACATCTCCGCGTCGCTTCTCATAACCGATCTTGCCCCTTGGCCGAGCCTCGTGCAGCGCTTCGGCAGGTGCGCGAGATATGCTGGCGAGACGGGGGCTGTGGTTGTCGTGGGCCCTGTTCCCACTGACGACGCAAAGAGCGCTCCGTACGAACGCGCTGCGCTCCAGAGCGCCGACGAAGGACTGGCGCGACTCGCGGCTCGGTCTCGCGACGCCGGCCCGCGCAGTCTCGAAGAAGCGGAGGAGCACTGGACCGCGAACGAGCCGGAATTCGTTGCGCGGCTGTACCCGTACGCTCCTCTCCACGTGCTGCGTCGCGCGGACTTCCTAGACCTGTTCGACACCTCCCCGGACCTGGCGGGTGCCGATCTGGACGTGAGCCGATACATACGCACGAGCGAAGACGAGCGGGATGTCCGGGTGTTCTTCCGAATCCTCGAAGCGACCCCGCGGAGACCTCGTTCGCTCCAGGACGTCGCGGCCCCGGTCCGCGACGAGCTATGCCCAGTGCCCGTCGGCGAGATCGACGTTCGTAAGCGCGACGTCTACGTGCGCGACTTCGTCGACGACCAGTGGCGACTAGCGGATCGGGTCGTGCCTGGAATGGTCCTGCTCCTCGATGCGGCGCAAGGGGGATACGACATGACGACCGGCTGGGACGCCACCGCGAAAGGCCCGGTCCCCGTCGTCGTGCCCAACGGCGGCGAGCAAGGCCTTGCTGCAGCAAGTGGCGCGTACGAGCGCGACGACCTGTCCGTCGCGCACTGGAAGACCATCGCAACTCACGGCCGTGAAACGGGCGAACAGATCCGAGCCATCGCTTCGGATCTCGGTCTCGAGGGCCGCCTGGTCGATCTCCTCGAGCTGGCGGCGCGCTGGCACGACGTGGGCAAGGCGCATCCGGTCTTCCAGAGCGCCATTGCCGCGGCTTCCCGAGCAGGTGGACCGCCTCTTGCGCGGCGCCGCGATCTGGCGAAGGCGCCGAGCTGGAACCGGCCGCCGTACCCGGAGCGCCCCGGCTTCCGTCACGAACTCGCAAGTGCTCTCGCGCTCTACGAAGTACTTCGTCGAGCCTGCCCGAGCCACCCTGCCATCCTCGGCGACGCACGCGAACTGCTAGCGGCGGTGGGCATCGTGGCAGAGGAACCTGCGGAGAGTGAGCGCCTGCCCGATGTGGCATTGACGCGTGAGCTGGTTGCGCTGTCCGCGGAGGAGGTCGACTTGGTCGCGTGGCTCGTCGCGACACACCACGGAAAGGTCCGTGTCTCGTGGACGAGCACACCTCTGGACCAGGATCGCGGCCACGGGGGCATTGCCGGCGTGTGTGATGGCGACGAGATCCCGCCATTCGAGATCGCGGCCGCGGACGGCGCGCGAGTGGAGCTCCCTCCGATCCGAGTCTCCCTAGCTCTCGCGGAGATGGGCATCGATGCACGGTATGGCGCCTCGTGGGCCGATCGCGTGACTCACCTGATCGATCGCCACGGTCCTACGAACCTCGCCTGGCTGGAGGCGCTGCTTCGTGCCGCGGACTGGCGAGCTTCGCAGCTTGCCTCGGAGGACTGCCTATGACGATTCACGTCCACGCGCTAGGCGGATGCGCCCCCGAGCCGCTCGCGCACTATCTGAAGGCGCTGGGCGTCCTACGGCTCGTCGCCGAGCAGCGAGACGGGGCCACACGCGCGTTTTGGAGTGGCGGCGCGTTCAAGCTCGTCACCACACTGGATCGCAGCGCCCTCTCCGATTTCATTGCAAACGCATACGTCCCGACGCCGATCCTCGCGCCGTGGAACGGTGGCAGCGGCTTCTACCCGAAGGACAATCGGGACGGGATCGACGCCATTCGCGAGTCCACGAGCCCGCGTTTCCACGAATACCGGGAGGCCATCCGGCGTGCCGAAATCATGGTCGGGGAACGCACCAAGAGACCCGAGGACGAGGACAAGAGCGCCCTGCTGACGGCTTGTGCTCGGTCACAGCAGGACGCCGCCTACGCATGGATTTCCGCAGCGGTCGCTCTCGACCGGGACGGCAACGGGCGTTACCCCGCCCTCCTCGGGACCGGAGGAAACGACGGCCGTCTCGACTTCACAAACAACTTCATGCAGCGGCTCACCGAGCTGATCGACATGAAGCAGGGGAATGCCCGGCCGGAAGCGCTCGGTCTCCTTGAGCTGGCGCTATTCGGCGGGGCGAGGGAGGGCCTGGTAGATCGCGCGATCGGACAGTTTCTCCCCGGCGGCGCTGGAGGCGCCAACGGGACCGCCGGCTTCGACGGCGCCGCGCGGATGAATCCGTGGGACTTCGTGTTGATGCTCGAGGGGGCCATTGTCTTGCGCGTTGCCTCTCTACGCCGACTTGATGGCTCCGACCTCGCGCAGGCTGCCGCGCCGTTCGCGCTCCGTAGCACCACGGAGGGTTACGGCAGCGCCGCGCCGGCCGACGCGGCCAACAAGCGGGGGGAGCAGTGGTTCCCGTTGTGGAGGAAGGCAGCAACGTACGCCGAGGTCGAGCGGCTGTTCGGCGAGGCGAAGCTGGCCTCCGGCCGTGCCAGCGCCGAGAGCGGGCTGGACGCCGTGAGAGCCATCGCCCGCCTCGGAGCCGCGAGAGGCGTGACGAGCTTCTGCCGCTTCAGTTTTATCGAGCGCAATGGTCAGGCGAACCTGGCCGTACCCTTGGGCGAGATTCCGGTCATCGAGTGTCAGTCAGTTCGCCTGCTCGATGAGCTGGACGGTTGGCTCAATGCGCTTCGCGCGGCCTTACGTCGCGATCACGTACCTGAGAGCTTTGGCCGCGATGTGCGGTCCATTGAAGGAGCGGCATTTGCCTGCGCAGAGGCGAACGGTCGTCCAGAAGTATGGCAGCGCCTCGTAGTGGCCTTGGGTCAAGCCGAGCAAGGCATGGTTCACCGTCCCAAGGCGACCCACGCTGCCCACCTGCGGCCGCTACCACCACTGTCACCCGCCTGGCTCGACATCGTCGATGACGGCTCCGCAGAGACGCGCATCGCAATCGCGATCGCGTCGGGGTACGCGCCGCCTGGGGGCAAGGGCGATCTCGGCCCCCTCCGGGTGCATGCGGCCCCCCTTGCGCTTCCGTCCAGGAAGACATTTGCGACGACGAGTGACGGGCTAAGCCGCGATCCGGATGTCGTGTGGACCGGACGTGACCTCGTCGAGGATCTTGCAGCCTGTGTCCTTCGTCGGGCCTCGAGTGCAAAGGGGGCCGGCTACCGCGTCTTTCCTCTCGACGGGTTCGCGACGGTGTCCCTCACGGACGTCGCGGCGTTCCTCGAGGGGCAGCTCGACGAACCGCGCATCGCTCTCCTCGCCCGAGGCTTGATGGCGATCGATTTTCAGAATGCTCCGCGCCGTCAAGTCGAGTGGGCGCCGGTTCCGGGAGCGCTTGCGGTGTTCGCGGTGTTTCGCAGTATCTACCTACCGTTCGAGGTCGAGGGTGCCTCCGCGAACGATTCGACGGCGCTCAGACAACTGCTGTCAGGTCGCCTCGACGAAGCCTTTCGAACGGCGTCCAGGCGCCTCGTAGCGATGGGCCTTCGCCCCAAGCTTCGCGTCCCCGTTGGAAATGAGCTGAGCTCGCGACGCATTGCGGCCGCCCTCGCCATTCCCATTTCGCGCTCCGACTTCAAACGCCTTCGATCGCTCGTAACGCGCCCCTTTACTGACACCAAGGAGACCTCCACATGACGCTCGAATTGAAGACACTGTTGCCGGATCGTGATCCGAAGCCGGCTCGCCTGCTCGTCGAGGCCGAACTGCGGCCCGTGCAGGGAGCCCGGTTTCAGCCGACCGGCTTTCCCGACCTCGGAGCAGCTGTCTACGAGTCGCCGGCCGGCACCCGCTTGCTCGTCGAGAGCCCCCAGAGCATGGCGAACCGCTTGGAGACGGTGTGCTGGGACACCGCGGCTCACTCGTTGCACAAGGATCTCGACGGGTTGAGCTACGTGCGCGTCGAGAGGCAAGACGGCACGTATTTGACCAGTTCCATCACTGAGTCCCACCGACTCAACTCGCCCTACATCCTCGAGGGAGACAAGACGTTCCTGAGCACGCTGAAGGAGGAGACGAAGCACCTGGACGAGGGCGCCCTCGACCGGACGAAGCTCGCGGCCATCGTATTCGCCTACGATGCGAACGCGCTCATCCATGGCCTGTTTCTGGCAAAGTCCGAGCTTGTCGGAGGTCGACTCCGGATCGAGCGCGCGCTCTCGGCGTTCATCGAGGCGGAGTCCATCCGAGTGGCAGCGAGCGGCGGGGTGAAGATGGATCATGTCGATCCGAGTGGTGATACGGCGAAGGGGTTCGGGCACGTTCCCTTCCAGCGCGACGAGTATACAGCCGCGAAGATCACGGCGTACTTCAACCTCGATCTGAACGAGATTCGCGCCTTCGGTCTCGGCGCCCCCGCCGAACGATTACTCGTCACGCTGGCGTTGTTCAAGATGCTCGCGTTCCTCGACGGGCACCTTCGTTTGCGCACCGCGTGCGATCTCGAAGTGGCGTCCGTCCGGGTGACCCGGCCAGAGGGTTTCACCCTGCCCCCGCTCGCAGACGTGCGTCAGGCGCTTCCAGGTCTCATCCGGGAGTGCGCTTCGATGTTTCGCGCCCCGGGAGGCATCACGAAGGTCGTCTACAAGAAGGGCTAGCCATGCTTCTCATCCAGGCTCGCTTCCTGTCCGGTCGCTTTCACGCGAACCCATGGGGGCATCACGTCAACGAGGGCCTCGTCGAATGGCCGCCGAGCCCGTGGCGCTTGCTGCGAGCGCTCCTTTCGGCTGGCTTCACGCGACTCGGATGGGAGGCGGTGCCGGAGAACGGCGCGGCGCTCATCGAATTGCTCGCGTCAAGACCGCCCAGATACCACCTGCCGCCCGCTACCACGTCCCATACCCGCCATTACATGCCGCTCTACGGTGGCAAGACGACTCGCATCATCGACGCCTTCGCAAGCGTTTCCGAACCGCTCGTCTTCGAGTTCGACGTCGACCCCGAGCCAGACGCTCTCACGCTGCTCGATCGCCTCCTCGCGTCGGTACCTTACCTGGGACGAGCAGAATCGACCGTGGAACTGACGCGTGTCGACCGCATCCCGGCTGGCCATGGTGCGTGCGAACAGGGCGAAGCCGCTCCCAGCGTCGAGCACGAAGGCATCGCGCTTCTTGCGCCCGAGGATGCCGTCGCGTTCGTGACGTGGCGCGAGTCGGCTATGCGCGAGGCGCTCGCTTCGTTGAGTGCTAGCGCGAGCGCAAAAGGAAAGGCCCCCACGAAGAAGGACGTCGCGAAGGCCGACGCGAGCCTTCCAAAGAACATCGTGCATGCGTTGCTCGCCACGACACCGGATCTCCAACGCGAGGGCTGGAGCAGGCCGCCAGGAACTCGCTGGCTCTCCTACTGGCGCCCTCACGGTGCACTCGAGGCACGTCCGCGCGCTGCATCGCCGGCGACGAGGCGACGGGAAAGGACGGACACGGCACTCTTCGCGCTGGCGAGCGACACTGTGCGTGCCGACGTGCTGCCCGCGATGCGCGATGCTCTCTACCGCATGGAGGCACTGCACCAGGCCCTCGTACTGAAGTCCGCCCAGGATCGTCCTGACGGACCTTCGCCGTGCTTCACGGGGTCGGTGAATGGCGATCGCATTCCGGGGCACCGGCACGCTACGCTCATTCCGCTCACTCTGGGTAGGCGACACGGACGGATCGATCACGTTCTGGTGCATGCTCCGATGGGCTTCGATTCGAATCCGGCCGGCGGTGCACTGGGTGCGCTCGGCGCGATTCGCAAGATCTGGGCGAAAGACCTGCCCGACGTCTTCGTCGTATTGGCCGGAACGGGCGTTCTGAGGGACTTCGAGAAGGCCGTTCCGCTGGTCCGCCGGGCGAGCATGTTCCGCAGTTGGACACCGTTCGTGCCGCCGCGTCATCCCAAGGAGAAAGGGAAGGACACGCTGCTGGGCCAGGTGCAAGCAGAGCTGGCCACGCGCGGCATGCCCGCAGCCTCTCGGGTCGAGCTACAGGTCGGACCAACTCAATGGGAACCTCTCGACGACCTGCAATCATCGTCGCGCGCGTGGCCGAGGTTCCGGGGTTACGCGCGCCGTCGGTCCTCGAGGCCTCCGCCTGTCGATGTAGGATTGTCGCTGCGGCTCATGTTCGACCGTGAAGCGAGCGGCCCCATCACGCTCGGCTATGGATCCCACTTCGGCTTGGGTGCATTCGAACCGTGCGACTTGGCGGAGGACTGTTCGCCAGCAAGGTCTCCGTGAGCAGCGACAACCCATCGCCCGAAGGTCACACTCCGTGAGCCGTGTACGCCTCGATCCTCAACGGGCGTTCATCGAGCCGGCCAAGCTGCGCGACTATATACTGTCGCCGGCCCACCCCGTCGGTCGCTTCAAGGCCGCCTTCTTCGCTGCCCTGGGGTACTCGCGCGACCAATGGCCAAAGCTCGCGGACGACCTGCGGACGCAGCACCTCGCGCAAGAGGCCGAGGGCGTCGAAACGAATGCGTTCGGCACGAAGTACCGCATCGTCGCCCTCCTGACCGGACCGGGTGGCCGCGCTGCGGCCGTCGTGTCAATCTGGATCGTCCGCCACGGCGAAGAGGTGCCTCGCCTCGTCACGCTTTACCCGGAAGGCTCCTGATGAATCTCCAGTTGCTCGAATGCGTCGCCCTGATCCATGACATCCCCGAGCACGGCCTCAAGGCCGGCGATCTCGGCGCCATCGTCGAGGTGTACGAGCCAGACGGCGTGGAGGTCGAGTTCGTGACCGCGGCCGGGCGAACCCAGGCGCTCGTCACTCTTCGAGTGCCGGACGTCCGAAAGGTAGGCCCCGGCGACATGATCGCGGTGCGACGCGTGGCGCCTGCTGCTTAAGGGAGGCCACGCGATCCGAGAGGAGAACGTATGAAGAAGGCACCTAGGAAGGCAGCTCGCGGCGTCGCACGCGACGAAGCGCTGCCCGAGTACGATTTCAGTCGCGCGAGGCGCGGTACGCACGCTCACCTGGCGAACGTCCACGCGGTGACCATCGATCCGGATGTCTGGACCGTCTTCCCCAGCGCCAAGGCGATCAACGACGCGCTCCGGGCTGCCGCGCGGATCGTGAAACAGGCGCAGTCGCGAGATCGCGGGGCCGCGTAGCCCGTCGGGATGGACGGCCCGACCTCGACGAGGACCTCTCGTGGGCACATAGCACGACGCGCGCTATTCTCGTACGCGAAGGCGTCGACGAGGGAGGGCACCACGATGAACTGGCACGACCGCATCGCCATTCCGGACCGAGCGACGCTCGATCGACTTTGCGCTTCGTACCGCGTGACCCGGCTTTGGCTCTTCGGTTCCGTCCTGCGAGACGACTTCCGTCCGGAGAGCGACGTCGACGTCCTTGTTGAATTCGAGCCCGAAGCCCCCATCGGGCTCATCGAGCTCTCCCGCTTTCAAGGCGATCTCGCCTCGATCTTCGGACGCGCGGTCGATCTCGTTCCCTTGGGCGGCCTCAAGCCAGTGCTGCGCGACCGCGTGCTCGCGGCTCGAGAGCTGTTGTATGCGGCCTGACCGGCTCTACCTCGAGGATCACGTCACCGCACCCTGATTCTCCAGCTGGTACTGTATGACCATCGGCGAGACCCCAAACTCCTGCGCCAGCTCGTCCACGCGCTCCTCGTCGAGCCGACCCGGCACACGCGCGCGCAGTGCGACCGCGGGTGCCAGCAGCTCGGCTGCGAAGGCCCGGCTCGCGGACTGAAGCCGCGTTCCGGCGTTCGTGAGGAGTCGAGGCGCGGCGGCCGTTGCACCGGACAGGAGGGCGTACAGGCCGCGCGCAACGAGGAAGCGGTCGACGGTGACCCTGCCCGGACGCGAGAGAAGGCAGGGCGCGCCTCTGGGCGACATGCCGACGGCGGCCTTCACGTTGGGGTCGAGCTGGGCCCACGCTTCCTGCGGCTGGTGGACGTCGCTCCAGTGCAGCGACGCCAGCGCTCGAGGCATGTCGAAAGGTCCGTCCGGCGACTGATTGAGCTGACGGCGCAGCGCGTCCGCGAGCGCGTAACCCTGCTCGTAGGGGAGGAGACCGTTTCTGCGTTGTCCCAGGTCGTGCTTGGGGACGCCCTTCGTGACCTTCGGCGCGGGCTCCGCGTCGGCTCTCACCGCGCCCGCGACGGTGGCGATCGACGAGCCGAGCTTCTCGGGTGCGATGGCCGCGTCGAGCAGATCGTCGCCTGTGGCCGCTGGAAGCCTACCGACGGCTTCCGTCAAGAGCGAAGCCAGCTCGTCGGACACCTCCGCCGGCTCGTAGGCGTCGAGCCCCATGCGGGCTGCTCGCTTGCAGAGGAGCAGCTCGTCGCCTGTCGTCGAAGTGATGGCCTTCCAGTCCTCGCGCAGGCCGACGACATCGGGATGATCGAGCCCGCGAACCCGCTCGAGAACCAGATCCACGAAATCGACCAGCTTCGCCTGAACGGCCGCGGGCTCCAGCTCCGCATTCCCCGACTCGATGAACGTCACGGGGCGCGCGCCTCGTTCTTGCTCGTCGCGCGCCCATGCCGCGGCGATCTTTTCCTCGTCTCGAAAGCACCGCAGCCTGGGAAGGCTCGTTCCCTCGCGCGCCGCCGCCAGCGAATGGCGTCGAAGCCACGCCGGGGCTGGCGCTGCGCTGGGCGCGCTCTCCCATAGCAGGAACCAGAAGCTTCGGACGATCCACTCTGCGACGACGAACGCCGAGCCGTACACCCCCGCCCTCGTTCCCCCGGTCTGCCGGTCCAGGACGGTCGTCACGCACGTCTCGCCGATCGCGATCTCGATGCGCTCCCACGTTCGTGCAAGCACGGGATGAGAGACGCCGGGCGCGGCTTCCCATTCGATGCGAAACGTCATGGGCGCATCACCTTCCCCGAGGCGGCACAATCTCGCTGACCGGCACGAGGACATCCTCGAACCCCGGCACGGCGAGGGTCGCCCCGCGAGCGTGGCGCGTGACGTTCGCGTAGCCGTCGCCGCGAGGGTTGCGATGCACCTCGACGAGGCCACCTGCCAGGTCCACGATCCAGTACTCGGGCACCCCGGCCGCGGCATAGAGAGGGCTCTTGATCCGCCGGTCGTCCTGGAGTGACGAGTCGGCGACCTCGATCAGGAGAAACGCGCGGCGCGGATGCTCGTCCAGGTAATCGCCAACCGAGATGCATGAACAGCCGCCCAGTCCCGTCCAACCCCGCCACCGCTTCGACGCGCACCCCGATCCATCTTCGCATCGGAGGCCCCGATGTCCAACGATCCCGCGTCCGTCATTCCCCTTCCCGTCGCCGACCCGCGCGCCAAGCCGCTCCCGCGTCGACTGCCCCTCGCCGGCGCCCCGCCCGATCTCGTCCCGGCCCGGATGATCAACGAGGCGCTCTACTGCGAGCGTCTCCTCTACCTGGAATGGGCGCAAGGCGAGTTCGCCGACAACGCGTTCACCGTCGAGGGCCGGGTCGCGCACAAGCGTGCGGACCAGCCGGGGGGGAAGCTTCCGCCTCCGCCTGCCGACCCCGCGGCTCCTGTCGATGCGTCGGCAGCCGAGATGGAGACGTCGTCCGACGCTCCGTTGCCCTACCAGGCGCGCACGCTCTGGCTCTCCTCCGAACGGCTGGGGATCACCGCCAAGATCGACGTGGTCGAAGGGGACGCCGACGGTCGGGTCGTGCCGATCGAATACAAGCGCGGCAAGGCCCCGGAGTTACCGGAAGGCGCCTACCTACCGGAGCGAGCGCAGCTCTGCGCTCAGGTCCTGCTCCTGCGCGATCACGGTTACCGCTGTGACGAGGCGGCCATCTACTTCGCGGGATCACGCCAGCGGGTTGCCATCGTCATCGATGAGGCGCTGGTATCGACCACGCTCGCGACGGTCGTCCGCGCCAGAGAGCTCACGGTGCGCACGGAGCTGCCACCCCCGCTCGTGGACAGCCCGAAGTGCAACGGGTGCTCGCTGGTAGGGATCTGCCTTCCCGACGAGATCAACCTGCTTCATCGCGTGGAGCCCTCGAAGGCCGCGCCTCCCCGGGCGGTGGCCGAGATCCTCCCGTCGGACGAGGAGCCGGACGAGGAAGCCGCCGCGCGCCCGGCCCTTCGACGGCTCCACCCCGCGAGCGACGACAAGCTCCCGCTCTACGTCCAGGATCAGGGAGCACGCATCACGCTCGACGGCGATTGCCTGGTCGTCCAGGGCAGGAAGACGCCGCGCACCGACGCGCGCCTGCCGAACACATCGCACGTGGCGCTCTACGGCAACGTGCAGATCACCGCGCAGGCGCTCCGCGCGCTGCTCGAGCGCAACGTGCCCGTCTCCTTCTTGAGCTACGGCGGCTGGTACTACGGTCGCGCGACAGGGTTCGATTCGAAGAACGTCGAGCTGCGGCTCGCGCAGCACCGCGCGGCGACCGATCCGGCGTTCTGTCTCCGCATGGCGCGAGGCCTCGTCGCGTCCAAGGCGCGCAACTCTCGCACGCTCCTCCGCCGCAACCACGCCGAGCCACCCGCCGTGGTCCTGTCGGAGCTGGAGCAGCTCGCCCGCAAGGCCGAGCGGGCGGAGGCACTGGACTCGCTCCTCGGGCTCGAGGGCACCGCGGCTCGCAGCTACTTCGGAGCGTTCACGGGCATGCTCAAAGGCGACGCAGCGATGAGCGGCACGTTCGATCTCGATGGTCGGAACCGCCGTCCGCCGAAGGACCCCATCAACGCGCTCTTGTCCTTCGTCTACTCGCTGCTCACGAAGGACTTCGCGCTCGCGCTCTCCGCGGCGGGGCTGGACCCGCTGCTCGGCTTTTACCACCAGCCACGCTTCGGGCGACCCGCCCTCGCGCTCGACCTGATGGAGGAGTTTCGGCCCATCGTCGCCGACTCCGTCGTCATCGGTGCGCTGAATGGAGGCAGCTTCGCAACCGAGGACTTCCTCATACATCCGTCGGGCGTGGCGATGCGCCCTGCGGCGCGCAAGCGGTTGCTCCTGGCGTACGAGCGCCGGATGGACCAGCTGATCGTGCATCCCGTGTTCGGCTACCGAATCAGCTACCGGCGCGTGTTCGAGGTCCAGGCTCGGCTCCTCGGACGGTGCTTGCTCGGCGAGATCGACGGGTATCCCTCGTTCCGGACGCGGTGAGAAAAGCCGATGCGCCAGACCTACATCGTCACGTACGACGTGAGCGACCCGAGGCGGTTGCGCAAGGTCTTCAAGACCCTGAAGGGCTACGGCGACCACCTTCAGCTGTCCGTGTTTCGGTGCGAGCTCAATCACCGCGAGCTGGTCGAGCTGCGTGCGCGTCTCGGGAGCATCATCCATCACGACCAGGACCAGGTGCTGTTCGTCGACGTCGGCCCCGAGGAGGGTCGAGGGAACACCTCGATCTCGACGCTCGGTCGCGCGTATCATCCGCCGGAGCGACGCGCCGTGGTGGTTTGATTTGGTGCTCTGCGAGCACGAGCGCGTCGCGACGGTGCCGGTGAGCGCTCGCAGACGGCCAGGTCTTTGATAGTCCGGAAGAATCTTCGCCGGCTCCGCCGCTCCAGCAGGCGGCCTGCGAGCGTCGAGGTGCGGCGATCACCCTGCGCTCGCATATCTCTTCGCAACCGCTGGAGATTGTTTCGTTTCCCAAAGGCCTCATTCCTCGGCATCGATGCCGAGGCCCCGTTGAAGCGCGGTGTAGAAGAAGCGTGAGGGACCGCCGGAGTCATCCATTCCTCGGCATCGATGCCGAGGCCCCGTTGAAGCGAGGCCGTGACAGGTCCGTACGCGTTGGTCGATGGGACAACATTCCTCGGCATCGATGCCGAGGCCCCGTTGAAGCACGTTCGACGTGACTTCCGCGACGAACTCGGAGGGGGTCATTCCTCGGCATCGATGCCGAGGCCCCGTTGAAGCAGCGAGTGGGCGTTCTGAGCTGACGCCTGCGCCTCTGCATTCCTCGGCATCGATGCCGAGGCCCCGTTGAAGCCACTCCGGCGCAGCATTAGGCCGATGGGCCAGGCCGACATTCCTCGGCATCGATGCCGAGGCCCCGTTGAAGCATGATCGGTGGGATTCCGGTCAAGTCGGATGGGCGTACATTCCTCGGCATCGATGCCGAGGCCCCGTTGAAGCGACTGCGGTCTAGGCGGCGCCTCGTGTGGGCATCCGCATTCCTCGGCATCGATGCCGAGGCCCCGTTGAAGCCTCGAGGAGCAGGTTGTCCCAGGCCTCGAAGGTCGCCATTCCTCGGCATCGATGCCGAGGCCCCGTTGAAGCGCGAACGCGGGCTCTCCGGCGCCCCCCACGCGCAGCATTCCTCGGCATCGATGCCGAGGCCCCGTTGAAGCAGCGCGCCTGAGCCGGTCGTGTTTCCGGTTCCTCGCATTCCTCGGCATCGATGCCGAGGCCCCGTTGAAGCTTGTTGATGGTCGGGATGCCGTCGGCGGCGTCGGTGAGCATTCCTCGGCATCGATGCCGAGGCCCCGTTGAAGCCAGAGGAGTGTGATCGCCCTCGACGCCACCATCGGCATTCCTCGGCATCGATGCCGAGGCCCCGTTGAAGCGCGTCCAGTGCCGCGGGGACCGGCGACGAGTCGCCTTCATTCCTCGGCATCGATGCCGAGGCCCCGTTGAAGCACGTCGGGCGCGGTCGTCGGGATGATGGTTCCGGCGCATTCCTCGGCATCGATGCCGAGGCCCCGTTGAAGCACCTTGAACATGCCGGTCTTGGCCACTACCGCCGCCATTCCTCGGCATCGATGCCGAGGCCCCGTTGAAGCATCTTCCACGCCTGCTGCGTGAGCGGCTGCGTCACCATTCCTCGGCATCGATGCCGAGGCCCCGTTGAAGCAACATCGTCGACAAGGCCACCGACGGCGAAGCGAACATTCCTCGGCATCGATGCCGAGGCCCCGTTGAAGCCACTCGATGACCGTGAGCTCGCCACCGCGCGTCGCCACCATTCCTCGGCATCGATGCCGAGGCCCCGTTGAAGCAGCGCCTCGAGCACGCGCTCCAGCACCGGAGCCGCCCGCATTCCTCGGCATCGATGCCGAGGCCCCGTTGAAGCGCGATGGCCTCCGGTGTCTCTCGGCGGCAGTCATCGCATTCCTCGGCATCGATGCCGAGGCCCCGTTGAAGCGCCGCGTCCTTGGCCATCCCGCCCAGGTTGCTCGCCACATTCCTCGGCATCGATGCCGAGGCCCCGTTGAAGCGCGACCTCGGCGGCGTCGATCTTCGGGACCTCGGCGGCCATTCCTCGGCATCGATGCCGAGGCCCCGTTGAAGCACCACTCGGAGACCTGCCCCATGATCGCGACCCTGCAAGCATTCCTCGGCATCGATGCCGAGGCCCCGTTGAAGCGTAAATCAGTCGTAGTAGAACTATTTATCCACGTAGGCATTCCTCGGCATCGATGCCGAGGCCCCGTTGAAGCCGGGAAACGTGGGCGTGCCTTCCGCGATGCCGTTGACATTCCTCGGCATCGATGCCGAGGCCCCGTTGAAGCGGCTTTCGCCCGGGCTGCTAACCCGTCTGCTCAGGTGCATTCCTCGGCATCGATGCCGAGGCCCCGTTGAAGCCACAAGTCAACTGGTGCCCGATGTTGCACGTTCGAGCACATTCCTCGGCATCGATGCCGAGGCCCCGTTGAAGCGGTCGCGCCCACGGCGAGAAGACCCTCGCCGAGGTTGCATTCCTCGGCATCGATGCCGAGGCCCCGTTGAAGCCAGGGCTACGACTCATGGCCCGCCGACGCTCAGCTACATTCCTCGGCATCGATGCCGAGGCCCCGTTGAAGCGCATCCCGAGCTGCATCCCGCCGAGCCCCGCCTGATCATTCCTCGGCATCGATGCCGAGGCCCCGTTGAAGCGCGACGTCCACGGTCGGATCGCTCGCCGCACGGGCGACATTCCTCGGCATCGATGCCGAGGCCCCGTTGAAGCTAGATGGTATTCTCGTCCCCGTCGCCGGCAGCCAGCATTCCTCGGCATCGATGCCGAGGCCCCGTTGAAGCGGCTTCCTGCCTGAGTGGGCGTTCGGGCACCGGCTGCATTCCTCGGCATCGATGCCGAGGCCCCGTTGAAGCGCGGACGACGAGCCGGACTCTCGACCCACGATCCAGCATTCCTCGGCATCGATGCCGAGGCCCCGTTGAAGCTACGCCGCACTCGTCGCACGTGCCCGACACAATGTCATTCCTCGGCATCGATGCCGAGGCCCCGTTGAAGCCTGGATTCCCACGTAATGCAGCGCGCGGGGAAGGTCATTCCTCGGCATCGATGCCGAGGCCCCGTTGAAGCTCGACGAGCGCCCGCATGACCGCGGCGCGGCTGAGCCACATTCCTCGGCATCGATGCCGAGGCCCCGTTGAAGCTTTGGGTACGCGGACAACACGGACGGCGACGTGATCCATTCCTCGGCATCGATGCCGAGGCCCCGTTGAAGCCCGAGTACTCGGGGGACGCGACGCGCGCGGAGGCGTGCCCATTCCTCGGCATCGATGCCGAGGCCCCGTTGAAGCCACTCGAGCAGCCCGTCGTCGCCCACGAGCCGGTCAGGGGACATTCCTCGGCATCGATGCCGAGGCCCCGTTGAAGCCTTGTCGAAGTCGCGCGTGGGGACGGCAGTGGGCGCCCATTCCTCGGCATCGATGCCGAGGCCCCGTTGAAGCGTCAGCGACGGGTCGAGTATCGCCGCCCGCTGCTGAGCATTCCTCGGCATCGATGCCGAGGCCCCGTTGAAGCGGGTCGGCTCACCCCCGAAGGGGCTTACCCCTCCATGAGGTGCTGCTGTTCAGTCGCACGACAGGATACCCGTTCGACACGATGGACGCGTGCGCCCGGCCTGCCTTCGACCCGTTGTCCAAGAGCGGCGTGTTTGCCCAGAGATTCGTTCCGGATCGATATGAAGTCTTCCTTCGGGGCCGCGAGCCGACCCAGCCAAGTGAGGAGGCCCCCGCCAGCCTCGGCACGGGGGACGCGAGGTGGGCGGCCGCGATACTCGAACGAGCAGTCCCGGCGAACTGGGGCGCAGCCGTCGACGGCACGTGCGAAGACAGCACGTAGTGGGGACGAGAGCTGGGCGTGTCCCAGACGCTCCACCCAGCCCTTCCAGAACTGAGAAGGCGGGCAAGCGAATGGGACTGCGTGCGACCCAGGCCCTTGCGGAGCGATGCTCTCGTCGCCCGCCGGGCGACATGGCCGCCGGCCCGGACTGGGGTTACGCTTCTCCCATGGCCGCCGCCGTCCGCACCTTGACCGTCAGCGTGGAGCTCCCGCTGTCTTCCGGCGAGGGCGCGTCCGCCGATCCGGCGGTTGTCGGGGACGAGCTGCGCCTGCTCTGGATCATCGAGCAAGTGCGCCTGCACCGGATCGGCGTCGGCAAGGGCGCGGAGCTGGCGAAGATGCCGCGCGCGTCCTTCATGCAGACTCTCGGTGCCCACGGCATTCCGGTCATCGACTACCCGCCGTCCGATCTGCAGCACGAGCTTGGTCCGACGGGCTCGGAGTGATCGTCGTCCCGGACGCGGGGCCCCTCATCTACCTGGGTGGAGCGGGCCAGCTCGAGCTTCTTCGGCACCTGTACGCCGAAGTGGTCGTTCCACGCATCGTCATCGAGGAGATCGTCGTGGCCGGCGCCGGCCTGACCGGCGCGCGCGAGGTCGCCGCTGCGACCTGGCTCCGGATCGAGGACGTCACGCCGGACCCGGGGCTCCTGCTTCTGCTCGACCGCGGCGAGGCCGCCGCCATTCCGCTCGCCGACCGCCTGCACGCGACCCTGCTCGCCGATGACGCTGACGCTCGGGCCGTCGCCACGGATCGGGGCATCCCGGTCATCGGCACGCTCGGCGTCCTGATCGCCGCGAAGCGCAGGAAGCTCGTATCCGAGATCGCACCGGTCATTGCCCGTATGGAGTCCCTCGGCATGTTCGTTTCCGACCGCCTACGGAAGGAGGTCCTGCGCATTGCGGGGGAACCAACCTGACGCGAGAAATTCGGGCGAAACCGCGCCAGGAGCGTCGCGACGCTATCGAGCCTCCCCACCTGCACGCATCCTCCCGCTCCAGTAGTCGATCGCACGAGCGAGCGACCGCGACACCGGCGCCCATTCGAACGCCTCCGGCGGATACCCGTCGAGCTTCTCCCGGGCCTCGAAGACCCTGAGAAAGGCGACGATGGCGCGAATCTGCGCCTCGTCGAACGTCGCATACACGGCCGCCATATCCTCGCTCGGCTTGCCGTTCGGCGGCGAGAGACTTCCGACGACCCCCTCGGGAACGCAATCGAGCAGCCCCGGAGCTTCGACCGATCGGAGCATCAGGGCCGGCAAGTAGTACCGGAACGCGGCCGGTGTGAGCAGCGAGACCGGCAGGTTTCGCGCGAGGTCGGCCACGGTGATCTCCTGCCACCGGCGCCCCGCGAAGACCGCGTTCGTCGCGATGCACTCCGGACAGTGGTCGCCGTGCATCTCCGCCGGACTGGGCGGGGGTGCGTCGGGAAAGGCCGCGTGAATGGCGGCGACGGCCTCCCTCACGAGCTTGTCGAGCACGGACCTACCACTCCCCCTCGATCCACGCGGAGCACGTGTCGTGCTCGAACATGAGCCTTCCACAGTAGACCGACGCGTGATTCCCGCAGTGTCCCCAGTCGGTGTCGACGCGCCGGTACTTGATGCAGCCCCCGCACTGCTCCGAGTGGAAGTGGTCGCGGTCGTCGTGGGTGTTCACTGCGCGATGGCAACGATCGCACCAGACCACGACGAGAAGAGCCGGCACTTCGGAGGAGCGATGAGGTTGAGGCATCGGCGCTGACCCCGCAGGTGCATGCTAGCGTCGACCCGAGTACGGCGCCGCTTGGTGACGGGCGACGTTTCGTGCGCGTTCCTGCCCCCCGCCGCCCGCGCCTCCCAGGCGCCCAGCTCACCGGCACTCCCCGTCACACCACGTTGCGGCGCGTGCCGCGGTCCTCGCGCTCTCCCCGTGATTTCCGCGGTCGCGTGTGAAACGCCGCCTCTTCAAAGGGAATCGCGCAGAGCCCGCCTCCCCGACCGAAACGGAAGAAAAGCGAAGGATGTTAGATAGTTCGCGACAGGGGCTACGGGCCTAGTTACCCGGGAGGCGCGCGATCGCGGCCCTCAGGTCGTCGGCGGTGGCGTGCACGTAGCGTTGCGTGACGTCCAGCTTCGAGTGGCCGGCGAGGAGCCGGACGGCCTCGACGCTGGCGCCGCGGCGGATGAGCGCCGAGCAGAAGTAGTGGCGCAGCGAGTGGAAGGACCACTCGCGTAGGCCGAGCTTCAGCTCGAGCCGCTTGAAGGCGCCGAGGACGCGTTGGCGCCCCGGCGTCTCCCCTTGCTCGTTCAACACGTTGCGAATGCCGTCTGATCGAACACCCATGGGAACCTCCACGGGCGGTCCTTCTCGCGTGACCTGTCGAGCATAGCGCGACGGGACACGATGGAAAATGACCGCACGTTACGCGGGCGGGAAGCGGACGCGCCAGGAGCGGCCGAACTGGAAGGCGACGATGCCGCTGCCGAGGTGGGCCTGGACGGAGTCGCCGACGCGGACGGCGGCGCGGCGGCAGCGGGCGCGGAGGGCCTCGACGTCGAGGCTCAGCTTGGCGGCGGCGGACTCGATCGTGTCGAAGACCGCGGGCGGCCGCCGCGGTGCCGCTCGGCGCGTGGCATGTCCGCCCGACGTCTCCGACGGCGGCATGAGCGCGGTCCCGACGAAGTGCCCGGTCTCGGCCGTCGGAGGGAAGGTTGCCCCGCCATCGGTACTGGTTCGATACGATCGGGATGACGGAGTCGGGCCTGGATACCGGAACCATCTACTCGCAGGCGGTTCTGGAGGACGCCGTGCGCGGCGCGCTCGTTTTCGGCGGGCGGCAGGGGATTCTCTACCGGATGGATCTCGCATCGGGTCGGGTCGTCCAGCTGAAAGGCTTGCACGCGTTCGCCGAATCGCACTCGATTGCCGAGCTCGCCCTTTCGCCGGACGGTGAGGCCTTGCTCGTCGTGCGCCGCCCCAGATCGCGCGGGCGAACGAATGTGAAAGAGATGACAGCCTGGCAGGTATGGGCCTACCGGAAGCTCGTGGAGGAGGAGAGCCCGCCGATTCAGCCCGCCGGGCTCAAGTGAGTCCCGCCTCGGTGTTCGCATCGACGGCCCTACCTGAGGGACCCCTACGTTCGCGATCGTCGAAGTTCATTCGCCCCGAGCCGATGCGTCCGCACGATCTCCTCGACGGTCGTCTTCTTCTTCGCCGCGATTCGACGTTCGGCATCAGGAGGCCGAAGGCGCTCATCACCGGCGCGGGGAAGTTGTGATCGAGGGCGAAGCGGAGCTTATCGCCCGCGGGCGCCATCAGGCCGCGTCGCTCACCGCGAGGTTGGCCTCGAGCTGCTCCTCGAGATCGAGCGCCTGCGCGAGCTGCGTCTCGCTGACGTAAGGGTAGAGTGCGCGGATGGCGCTGTCGGTGAGCCCGTCGCGGCGCAGCGCGAAGAGCGCCCGGGTCTCGAGCCGAGTGTGGACGACGTGCGGCGAACCGGACAGACGCCCGGGGACGATCCGCAACTCGGAGCGGGGCACGGCCAGGTTGGGGCCGTGGAGCCCCTCACGGGTGGTGAAGGGAGCGATGAGGTTGATCGTTCCGCGCACGAGCGTCTGCCCAGCCAGCGTCTCGGGACCGGCGGGGCCGCGGACGTGCACCTTGCCATCGCCGTCGACCCAGATCGTTGCCTCCCCCGGAAGCCAGAGCGGCACCTGCCCGGTTCGCCGAAGCGGATCCTCGAGAGCCCGCAGGCGGGCGAGCGCGCGTCGGATCGCCCGCATGCTCGTCTTCGGCACCTCGGCACCCGCGGCGTCGGTCTTCTGCTGCCGCAGCCAATAGATGATCCGCAGGCCCATGAGATCGGCATACGACCAGAGCTTCACCTTCGACACGGAGACGCTCGGCACGAGGAGCTCGGTGCGCGCCCAGTAATGGATGGTCGACTTCGGCACGCCCGAGAGCGCGGACGCGCGGTCTGCTGCGTAGGCGCCGGTCGGCTGCATCACCTCAATGTAGTCCACGCCAGGCCGATGGACCACTGCGCCCTATGAGGTCACCGCCTCAGAACCGAACGGCACCCCCCGCAGCTCCAATCGAACACGCCTCGCGCCGTGCAGCAGATGCGCGACCGACCGGTCCCGCCCACGTCGCGCGAGCGCCTCGAACGTTGCGCGTCGCAGCGGGTACACGAGCGACGCGTTCACCTCGTCGGCCGAGTAGAGCGCAGCGTACGCCAGCACCTGGTGGATGTCCGCCCGATGGGCCTCGCGCGCGTCCTCGGTGAACCGCTGCCATCCATGCTCGTCGAGCTCGGCCATGTGCGCCTTGTACTTCGCGTCGACGACGTGGACGGCGGTGCGGGTGACCACGACGATGTCGGGCACGAGATGCCCGAGCGATCGGTGCGAAGGATCGGTCCATTCGAGCGGGAATACCGTCTCGCGCTTGCGGCCAACGCGTACGCTCCCGCCGACCAGGGCGGCCTCCCGTCGGACGAGCCCCTCGACGTACGGGGCGCTGTCGCCGGCGAGGCGGATCGCGAGCGCCGCCGCGGCCGGTCGGCCCGCGTCGCGCCGCGAAGTCTGCCCGGCGACAATTACTTCTCCCCATCGTGTTCCAGACGGGCCTGGGGCGCTCCGGTCACCAGGCTCCTGGCTCACGGCCCCACGAGGCGCCGCGCCACCGCGAGCCCGAGCAACCCTGCGACGAAGCACCCCGCGACCGTCCCCGCGAAGTTCGCCACCCCGCCCACCCACGCTCGCTCCTGCAGCAGCCGCGTCGTCTCCAGGTTGAAGCTGGAGTACGTCGTCAGCCCCCCGATGAACCCGGTCGTCAGCGTCAGCCGCAGGGTGGGTGACACGAGCGTCGTGGAGAGCGCGACGTGAGTGACGGCCGCGATCAGGAAGCACCCCGCGAGGTTCACGATCAGCGTGCCGTAGGGGAACGTCGTCCCGAGGGCCCGGCCGGCCCAGAGGCCGACGAGGTAACGCGCCCCCGTGCCCAGGGCGCCAGCGAAGCAGATCCACAAGAACCGCGACATTCGAGGCCTCCAGGCGGGATCCCCGCGAGAATCGATCGCGGGAAACTCTACCGCCACCTTGACTCGCTACATACCGTGGCCCAACTATCACCGGGATGGATCGAGCGGCGCAAGCCTCGCTGGCCGTGGTGATCGCGGTAGGCGTCCTGCTCCTCCTCGCGCTCGCCTCGTCGCGCAACGCGCGGCGGATGGCGGCGACGACGTGGGTGGCCCTGAGGGCCCTGGGGGCGGCCGTGGGGGCGCGCCTGGCGGGCCGCCGCAACGTGGGGCCCGAGATCATGCGCCACGCGTTCGAGGAGCTGGGCCCGACCTACATCAAGCTCGGCCAGCTGGTGGCGTCCAGCGAGGGGCTCTTCCCCGAGCGCTACTGCGAGGAGTTCCGCAAGTGCCTCGACCAGGTGCGCCCCTTCGGGTTCGCCGACGTGGAGCGCATCCTGCGCGAGGAGCTCGGACGCGACCCGGCCGAGGTGTTCTCGTCGATCGAGAGCGCGCCTCTCGCATCGGCCTCGATCGCGCAGGTGCACGTCGCTCGCCTGCTCGACGGCCAGGAGGTCGTCATCAAGGTGCAGCGGCCCCAGATCGCGACGCTGGTCGAGGCCGACCTGCGCGTGCTGAAGCTGGTGGCGCGCATCATGGCGGCGCTGCCGATCGCGGAGCTGGCCAACCCCGTCGGCGTCGTGCAGGACTTCGAGTCGAACATCCGCGAAGAGCTCGACTTCCGGCGCGAGTCCGCCAACCAGGCCGAGTTCAACCGCATCATGGTCGAGCACGGCCAGACCCAGGTGGCCGCGCCGAAGAGCAGAGACGACCTGTCGAGCCAGCGGGTCCTCGTCATGGAGCGCTTCTTCGGCTGCCGCGTCGACGACGTCGAGAAGCTGCGCGCCAAGGGCGTCGACGGCGAGGAGAAGCTGCTGCTCGGCATGCGCGCCTGGTTTCAGTGCATGATCTTGCACGGCTTCTTCCACGGGGACGTGCACGCAGGCAACCTGATGGCGCTCGACGACGGTCGCATCGGCTTCCTCGATTTCGGCATCGTCGGCCGCTTCGAGCGCGAGCGGCGCGAGCAGGTGACCGACTATCTCCTGGCGTTCGCGTCGGGCGACTTCCGCAAGCTGGCCGAGGTCATGGTCGCCATGGGCTCGGTCGAGCGCGACAAGGTCGACCTCGACAAGCTCTCCGCGGACCTGGCGACCGCGTACGGCCCGATGCTCAACAGCGAGCTGTCGGCCATCAAGTACGCCGAGGTGATCCCGGCCATCATGCGCACCGGCATCCGTCACGGGATGCGCCTGCCGCGCGAGTTCATCCTGGTCGTCAAGCAGATGCTGTACTTCGACCGGTACGCCAAGCTCCTCGCGCCGAAGCTGAACGTCTTCCAGGACCCGCGCATCGTGTCGGCGCTGGCCGCGGACGTCATGCAGGCCAGGATGCAGGCGGCGTGATCGCGCGCTAGATCCGGGCGCGCGATGAGCAAGCTCGCCCGCTTCGCCTGGGGGCTTCTCGCGTACGACCTGGCCGTCGTCGCGTGGGGCGCCTTCGTGCGTGCGAGCGGGTCGGGCGCGGGCTGCGGGCGGCACTGGCCGATGTGCAACGGAGAGATCGTCCCGAGGGCGCCGCGCATCGAGACGCTCATCGAGCTGTCGCACCGGCTCTCCAGCGGCGTGGCGTTCGTCCTCACGGTCGTCCTGCTGGTCTGGGCGCTCCGCGCGTACCCGGCGGGCCACCGCGTCCGGCGGGGGGCCGGCGTCTCCACGGCCCTCATGGCGGCCGAGGCGCTCATCGGGGCGGGCCTGGTGCTCTTCGAGCTGGTCGCGCACGACGCCTCGATGAAGCGCGCGCTCAGCATGGCGCTGCACCTCGGCAACACCTTCCTCCTGCTCGCGGCGACGGCTGTGACCGCGTGGTGGGCGTCGGGCGGCGCAGCGATGAAGCTGCGCGGGCAGCGCGCCGTCGTGGCGGTCCTCGCGCTGCCGCTAGGGGGGATGCTCGCCGTCGGGGCGAGCGGCGCCGTGACCGCCCTGGGCGACACGCTCTTCCCGGCGCACTCGCTGGCCGCGGGCCTGGTGCAGGACTTCGCCCCGGGGGCGCACCTGTTCGTGCGCCTGCGGGCGATCCACCCCGTGCTGGCCGTCGCGACCGCGGCCGCGATCGTCGTGACGACGGGCCTGGTGCGCGTGCTCCGACCGACCCGCGCGGTGCGGCTCCTCTCGCGCGCCGCGGGCGCGCTGGCGGTCGCGCAGGTGGCCGCGGGGTTGCTCGACGTGGTCACACGCGCGCCGGTCGCGCTGCAGCTGGTGCACTTGCTGCTCGCGGACCTGGTGTGGATCGCGCTGGTGCTCACGGGGGTGGCGGCGCTGGGGGAAGAGGAATCGACCACGACCGCGGCCCCGACCCCGACCGCGACCGCGACCCCGACCTCGACCCCGACCTGATCCCGCGGTGCCCCCCCCGGCACGGACCGCGACATGCACGCATCCGTACCGCCGCCCCCGCGCGTCCGTACCGTGGTCCCGGCGCGCGCGGGTCGCGGTACCGACGCGACCCCGACCGGGTCCATACGCGCGAGGACCTCCCCCCGGTCCCACCTGTACCTAGCCCTACTTTCGCAAAGAGG
>PLYU01000170.1:0-14119 GCA_003153495.1 Myxococcales bacterium | reverse complement strand
CGGCCTCTTTGCGAAAGTAGGGCTACGACCGGCGCACCGATCGACCAGGAACTTCACGGACCGGCGAGCCGCACGGCATCGAGCGAGTCGTTGGCGATCACGGCGTGCTCGCGCGACGGCGTCCACCAGATCGGGCAGCGTCACGTCCTCGCAGCGACAGACGCGGGTCTTGGTCATGGCGGCCTACTGGCCCTCGTACTCGCACCGGGACTCGCACGTCTCGAACACCGTCACCCGCATGAGCCCCGGCAGCCCCGGCTGCAGCCTCTCCCACGTCCAGCGGGCGAGCACCTCGCTGGTCGGATTCTCCAGCCCCGGGACGTCGTTGAGATACCGGTGGTCCAGCTCTTCGTACAGCGGGCTCCACGCGTCGTGGAGGCGCTGGAAGTCGATGAACCAGCCCGTCTTCGGGTCGACCGGTCCGGCCACGGCGAGCTCGACCCGGAAGCTGTGCCCGTGCAGGCGAGCGCACTTGTGTCCCGGGGGGACGTTCGGGAGGCGATGGGCCGCCTCGAAGCGGAACTCGTGCACGAGCCTGACGTTCATGGTAAAGACGCGCGCCTCCCCGAGGGATCGGCCATGTACATCACCCTTTCGAAGAAACCGCGCAAGGTAGATCGCGCCCGGAGCAACCGTTTCCGCGCGAAGCTCAAGGCCAAGGACAGGGCACGCCGCAAGCGCGTCTACCAGATGGTCTGAGCCGAGGGTCCGGCTCCCGGGCACCCCCGTGCGCGACCTGTTCTTCCTGACCTGCGGCGCCTTCGCCGGGTTCGCAGGCGCGACCGGACCTCGCGGCAAGGGCGGGCTGGCGCCCGGCCGCCTGTCCAACACCGTGGCGGTCGCCGTGCGCGACGACGGGAGCGTGGTCCTGGTCGACGCCGGGTGGAGCGCGGCGACGTGCGCCGACGCCGCGCGCGCCCTCGGGCGCACGTACGCCTGGCTGCTGGGCGTGCGAGTCCGCCCCGAGGACGCGATCGCGACGCAGCTCCGGGCTCTGGGCATCGCGCCGTCGCGCGTCTCCGCCGTCGTCGCGACCCACCTGCATCTCGACCACGTCGGCGGCGTCGAGGACTTTCCGGACGCCGAGGTCGTGGTCGCCCAGGCCGAGCTGAAGGCCTACTGGGGAGCCCCCCGCGATCGCGGCTATCGCGCCCGCGACCTCGCCCGCGCCGGGCGCATCCGCGCCGTCGCCCTGTCGGCCACGCCTACGTACGGGTTCCCGGCGAGCGCGGACCCGTTCGAGGACGGGCAGATCGTCCTGCTCGACGCCTCCGGGCACACGCCGGGAAGCATCGCGGTCGCGCTGCGCGGGCCACGCGGCACCTACGTGCACGTCGGCGACGCCGCGTATCAGCGCTGGGAGTACGGCATGTCCCCGCCGGGGCCGTCGCTCGTGGCGCGCCTCACGGCGTCGAGCCGCGAGGGCCTGTCGCGCACCTACGCGAGCCTGCGCTCGTGCGAGGCCGACCCGCGCCGCCCCGTCGTCGTCCCCTCCCACGACGCCGAGGCCTTCGCCGCCCTACCTCACGCGCCCGTGGAGAACCCGTCTACTGCCGTCCGCCCTTCTTCAGCTCGGTGAGGACGAGCTTCGCGACGGCCTTGAGCGTGTCGAACACGCCCATGCCCGTGCGCGCCATGGCCTCGAAGTCCGGCACGTTGGTCTTGTTCAGCATCTGGCGGAGCTCGTCGACCGCAGCGACGTTCGGCAGGTCGCGCTTGTTGTACTGGATGACGAACGGCAGCTTGTCGAGCGAGTACCCCTGGTCGGCGAGGTTCGTGCGAAGGTTCTCGAGCGACTCCTCGTTCGCCTCCGTCCGCTCGATCTGCGAGTCGGCGACGAAGATGACTCCGTCCACGCCCTTGAGGATCAGCTTGCGCGAAGCGTCGTAGAAGACCTGACCGGGCACCGTGTACAGGTGAAATCGCGTCTTGAAGCCGCGGATCTCGCCGAGGGACAGCGGCAAGAAGTCGAAGAAGAGCGTTCGCTCGGTCTCGGTCGCGAGCGAGATCATCTTCCCCTTGTGCTCGGGGTTCGTGCGCTCGTAGATGTACTGAAGGTTGGTGGTCTTCCCGCACAGCCCCGGCCCGTAGTACACGAGCTTGCAGTTGATCTCCCGGGCCATGTAGTTGATGAAGCTCATCGGCGGCCCCGTGGAGCGTACAGCGGTTCTCGATGTGCGGCAGCGTTGTCAGTCATTGAACAGGTTGTCGATGTCTTCGTCGGTGATCTCGGCGAACGGCGTGTCCGCCCCGGGCTCCTGCGCCTTCGTCACGAGCGTCGCGAAGATGCGAGTCAGCTCTTCGGTCGCCTTCTTCACGCGCAGGCGAACGAGGCCGAGCGACGACTTGGTGTCGAAGATGACGACCAGTATGACGCGGTTGCCGACGAGCTGGATGTGGATGTTCGCCTTCTCGCCTTCGTGAAACTGCGTGGCGAACTCCTGCTCCTTGAGCAGCTTGGCCATTCCGCCGGTCGCGGCGATGTTGCCCGCGGTGAGCGAGGCCAGGCTCGTCGTGTCGACGTTGTCGATGTCGCCGGCAGCCGCGATGAGCTGTCCGTTCTTGTCGACGATGAAGACGACCTTGGCGTTCGCGTCGCGAACCAGCCGGTCCACCACCGTCTGGATCCGATGGAACTCCTCCTCGTACATCACCATCTGCGGGTTGACCATTCGAGCCCTCGGTGCGCGGCGGGATGATGCCACTATTAGCGTTGGCGCGCCCTTGCGTAAAGAAGCGACGGCACGTCGCCTGGCGGCTAGGCCGTCGTGCGGGTGGCACGACGGCACGTCGCCTGGCGGCTAGGGGATACGGATCCCCACGCCGATGCCGCCGCCGATGAACTTGGACCAGCTGGCGTCGTTGATGCGCTCCGTCCTCACCTGCACCTTCAGGTCGGCGAAGCCCCCGAGGGTGTAGCCGCCGCCGATCCCCACCGGCACGTCCGTCGAGCTCGGTCTGTCGCCGCCCGGGTGGTTGAAGCGCACGCCGGAGAGGGGCCCGAAGAAGGCGTCGTCGACCTGGAAGAAGAGCTGCGCCGGGATGTCGATCGAATAGCTCGTGTCGGCGTTGGTCTGGATCGGGAACCACAGCCCGGTGTCGATCCGGGCCAGGGTGGGGACGTGGAACCGGACGGGAACACCCGGGGTGAGGGCAAAGTCGGAGTTGGCGGCCGTGGGGATGACGGCGCGGGTCTCCAGGCCGAGCTCGAAGACCTCGAGGTCCACCAGGTTGCCGCGCAGGTGCAGCTCCGGGTTGGCCATCGAGTCGAGCCCGGGCTCGTTGACGACGGGATCGAACAGTCGCGCGAAATGGTCCGCTCCGAGGCCGCCCCCGGCGAGGGGGCCGCCGTCTCCGAAGCGGTATCCGAGGCGCACGCCCAGCTCGCCCAGGAAAGGCAGGCCGACGGCGGCCTCGAAGTTCGAGCCCCAGCCGACCTTCACGGCCGAGGTGGTCTTGCCCGAGGGGTCGAGCGTCACGGCCTGGTACTGGCCGAAGCCCAGCCCGGCGTCCGCCGACAGGTGCAGGGAAGGGAGCGTCTGGGATCGGTCGACGAACGGCTTGTCCGCCGAAGCGCTGCGCGCGAAGAGCACCGCGTGCGCGGCGAACGCGGTTGCGACGAGTCGTTTCCTCATGGGGGCGAGCGTATCACTCGATCCGCACCTGGATGCCTGCCCCGGCGCCGAAGACCCTGCTGTCCTGGTTCACCGCCGGGAAAAGGAGCATCCCCTTGAAATCGAGCGCGTGAGTGACCTGGTAGCCGAGGCCGAGGCCCAGTGAGACGTCGCTGGCGGAGCCGTCGCGCAACGGGTTCGTGAAGACGAGCCCGCTCATCGGGCCGAGCCAGAAGCGGCGCGTGGCCTGGAACCAGACCTCCACGGGGAGGCTCACCGCAAAGGGCGTCCCGTGGCCGAGGATGACTGGGACGTACGCGCCGGTGTCGAGACGGACGTAGTCGCCCAGGTGGAACTCCAGAGGGACGCCGAAGAGGAGCCCGGCGTCCGTCCCGGTGTGAGGAAGGACCACGCGCCCTTCGAGCGCGACCTCGGCCACATCGTCGCGCACGAGCGCGCCGCGCAAGCGCACTTGGGGACTGGCGACGACGGCATTGCCATCGTCGAACGTCTGACACTCGAAGAGGCATCCGTACTCGTCTGCACGGATCGATCGCTCCGCCGCGTCTCCGAAGACCAGCCCCGTCCGCGCGCCGAGCTCGATCCGCGACGTGAGCCCCACGGTCATCTCGGCGTTGATTCCGGCTCCCGAGTCGAAAGGCACGTGTCCCAGCCCCAGCCCGAAGTCGAGCGCCCAGTCGCTGGCGGGCAGCGTGAGGTGCCGTTCGACCCACGGAGCCGCGGCCCACGCGCTGGATGGCGCGGCGACCAGCGCGCCAAGGGCGGCTGTCGCGAGCAGCGTCCGGATGTCGCGCGTCACGGGCTCCTCCGCGGCGGTGGCATGAAGCGCACGGCGATCTCGACCTCGTCGTCCGGGTTCTTCCCGCGCGACGCGGGGATGGCGGAGAACCCCGGCTCGCTGCGCAGCTGCTCGAACACGGCCCTCACGACCCGGGGCTGGACCTGCGCCCGCCACCGCTCGAGCCACGCGTTCCCGTCGTCGTCCCCGTCGTATTCCTCGCCGAACTCCGCCGAGAGCTCGATGCGTACGATGAACTGCCCGTGCTCGCGGTGGACCGCCATCGGCGGTCTCCTACGCCCGCTCGAACAGCCCCGCCGCGCCTTGCCCGCCTCCGATGCACATCGTGACGATGCCGTACTTGCCCTTGCTCCGCTTCAGCTGGTGCAGCACCGTCGCCGCCAGCTTCGCCCCCGTGCACCCGAGCGGGTGACCCAGCGCGATCGCCCCGCCGTGCATGTTCAGCCGGTCCTCCGGGATCTCCAGCGTCCGCTGCACGTACACCGCCTGGCTCGCGAACGCCTCGTTCAGCTCGATCACGTCGATGTCGCGGATCGACAGCCCCGTCTTCGCCAGCAGCTTGCGCACCGCCGGGATCGGCCCGATCCCCATGATCGCCGGATCCACTCCGGCCGTCGCGAACGCCCGGAAGTACCCCAGCGGCTTCACCCCCAGCGACGCCGCCTTCGCCTTGCTCATCACCAGCGCCGCCGCCGCCCCGTCCGACAGCGGCGACGCGTTGCCCGCCGTCACCGACCCGTCCTTCGAGAACGCCGGCCTCAGCGACGCAAGCCCCTCGAGCGTCGTGTCCCCGCGCGGCAGCTCGTCGCGCTTGAACTCGACCTCGACGCGCTTGCCCTGCTCGTACCGCGTAGCCTTCACCGGCACGATCTCGTCGTCGAAAGCGCCCGCCTTCTGCGCCGCCACGGCCCGCTGCTGGCTCCGCAGCGCGAACGCGTCCTGGTCGGCGCGCGAGATGTTGAACTGCTTCGCCACGTTCTCCGCCGTGATCCCCATCGGCGTGTAGACCGCAGCGCACCGTCGCATCGCCTCGGGCGACGCGCTCAGCTTGTTGCCGGTCATCGGCACCATCGTCATCGACTCGGCCCCGCCGGCGACGACCACGTCGTTCGCGCCCATCACGATCGCCCCCGCGGCGATCGCGATCGCCTGCAGACCGCTCGAGCAGAAGCGGTTGATCGTCATCGCGCTCGTCTCGATCGGCAGCCCGCCGAGCAGCCCGGCGATCCGCGCCACGTTCATGCCCTGCTCGCCCTCGGGCATCGCGCAGCCGAGCACGTAGTCCTCGACCTCCGAGGCCTTCACCTGCGGCACGCGCGCCATCAGCGCGGCGACGACCTGCCCCGCCAGCTCGTCCGGCCGGGTCAGCGCGAGCGTCCCCTTGTGCGCGCGGCCCACGGCCGAGCGCACGGCATCCACGATCACGACGTTGTCGATCATCGCTAGTTCCTCAGCGGCTTGTTGTTCATGAGCATGTACTGCATCCGCTCCAGGCTCTTGGGCTCGCCCGCGAGGCTGACGAACGCCTCGCGCTCGAGCTCGAGCATCTCGTCCTCGGTGACCTCGTGCGAAGCCCCGGCCACGCCGCCGCAGAGCACCCCCGCCAGCTTGCTCGCGATCTTCGCGTCGTGCTCGCTCGCCTGACCCGCCGTCACCAGCGTGCCGATCATCATCCCGAGCGTCGCGATCCCGCTCTCGCCCGGCAGGACGTACGCGCGCGGCGCCGGCGGATGCCAGCCGCTCTCGGCCAGCCCGATGGCCCTGGCCTTCGCGTCCGTCAGGAGCCGCGCCTTGTCGAAGCTGACGCCGTCCTGCCGCCGGACGTAGCCGAACGTCTTGGCCTCCTCGGCGCTCGTGGCCACGCGGGCCATCGCGATGTTCTTGAAGACCTGCGTGACGACGGCGTACGTGTCCACCGTCATCCCGTCGGGCACGCCCTCGAGCGCACGCCAGAGCAGGTTCATGTTCCCGCCGCCGCCGGGGATCAGCCCCACGGCCACCTCGACGAGGCCCGCGTACGTCTCGGACGCCGCCTGCACGGCGCCCGCCCCGAGGCACACCTCGAGACCGCCGCCGAGCGTCATCCCGTACGGCGCGGCCACCACGGGCACGCTCGCGTACTTCATCCGCTGGCAGGCGACCTGGATGGCGGCCACCATCTTGCGAAGCTCGTCCCACTGGCCCTGGTTGGCGGCCAGCACGACCTGGAACAGGTTCGCGCCCACGCAGAAGTGCTCGCCCTGGTTGGCCACGACCATCGCGCGGAAGTCGGTCTCCGCCCTGGCCGTCGCGTCGCCGATCATCTGGATGACGTCGGCGTCGATGCTGTTCGCCTTCGACTTGAACGTCAGCCCGAGCACGCCGTCGCCCAGGTCCCACGCCTCGGCGCTCTCGTTCTTGAGGACCGGCGAGCCGCCTTTGCGCAGCACCGTCAGCGTCGCCGTCCGCGGGTCGACCGCGCGATTCCTGTAATCGCCCTTGAGAAGGTCGTAGACCCGCCCGTCCGCGGTGTAGAAGCTCTTCGCCCCCGACGCCCGCATCCTGTCGATCGACGCGGGGAGCGCGACGCCCTCCTTCTTCATCCGGTCGACGACGGCCTCGAAGCCGAGCGCGTCCCACACCTCGAAGGGGCCGAGGTCGAAGTTGTAACCCCACCGCATCGCCTCGTCGATCGCCGTCACGTCGTCGGTGATCTCGCCCACGCGGCGCGCCGCGTACGCCAGACCGCGCGACACCATCTTCCACGCGAACTGCCCGGCCTTGCCCGGGTCGGCCACGAGCTTGCGGACGCGCTCGCGCGGGTCCTCGATCTTCGAGATCTCCTTGCAGACGTTCTTGATGTCCTTGTCGCCGCCCTTCGGCCGATACGACAGCGTCTTCGGGTCGAACGTCTCGAGGCTTCCGTCCTTCGCCTTGCGGTAAAACCCGCCCTTGGTCTTGTCGCCGAGGATCTTCTTCTCGACCATCGCGCGGATGAACGCGGGGGTCTTGAAGACCTCGCGGTCCTCGTCCCCGGTCAGCGCGGCATGGCAGTTGTCCGCGACGTGAACGAACGTGTCGACGCCGACCAGGTCGGCCGTGCGGAACAGGGCGCTCTTCGGGTGGGCGGACGGCTCGCCCGCGATCGCGTCCACGTCCTCGGGCTGCAGGCCCTCTTCGAGCATCAGGTGGATGGCCGCCAGCATGCCGTGGCAGCCGATGCGATTACCGACGAAGTTCGGCGTGTCCTTCCCGAGGACGACGCCCTTGCCGAGCCCGTCCTCGCCGAAGCGGCGGACGCGCTCGAGCGTCTCCTTCGCCGTGTCCGGGCCCGCCACCAGCTCGAGGAGCTTCATGTAGCGGACGGGGTTGAAGAAGTGCATCACGAGGAAGCGGCTGCGGAAGCCGTCGGAGCGCCCCTTCATCATCTCGACGATGCGCAGCCCGCTCGTGTTCGACGCGACGATGCAGTCCGCCGAGACCACCTTCTCGAGCTTCTCGAAGAGGGCGCGCTTGGGCTCGAGCTGCTCGATGATCGCCTCGATGACGAGGTCGACGCCCTTCAGCTTCTCGAGATCGTCCTCGACGTTGCCCACCGAGACGAGGCGCGAGCGCTCCTTGCTGAAGAACGCGGCCGGGCGGCTCTTGATCGCCTTGTCGAGCCCGGACGCCGCGAAGCGGTTGCGCGCCGCGCGGTCCTTCTTCTCCGCGTCCGTCAGGTTGGGCGGCACGATGTCCATCAGCAGGACCTCGACGCCGGCGTTCGCGAAGTGTGCGGCGATGCCGCTGCCCATGACGCCGGCGCCGATGACGGCGGCGCGGCGGATCGGTTTACCCATGATGACGCTAGCTCCTCGCGGCCAAGGCCCGCAGGACGCCAAGCATCGCCAAAAATGGGGACAAGGCAAGCCCCCGAGGGCGAACAATTTGCGCGTCTTCAGCTCGCGAGCAGCGAGCGCCTCTATCCGGCGTCGTCGCAGCGCCCGCTGACGACCGCGTCGCAGCCGAGTCCGCAGGTCAGCGAAGAGGCGCATCCGAGGGCCGGGTTGTGGCAGGCGAGGCCCGGCCCGCCTCCGGAGAACGTGCACGAGTACATGGACCAGCCGGCCGGACAGCACGCGCCCGCGTCAGCCGGAGGGCCCGCGTCAGCCGGAGGCCCCGCGTCGCTCGGGGCGCCGAGGGTGCCCTGGACCACGCTGCTGCCGCCCGGCGGCGGCCACGCGAAGGGAACGTCGGTGCATGTCGGCGTGGTCACGGGATTGCAGCCGAAGATGCCGCCGTCCAGCGCCAGGTCCGCGTACCCGCACATCCGGGCGACGTAGTTGCCGGCGGGCGCGCACGCCGGATCGACGCACGCGAGGTGCGAGGCGCCGCACGTCCCGGCGTTGAATACGCCTCCGGCCCACGTCTGCCTCGCCCCGCCGTCCGGCATGGGACTGGGGATGGCGCAGAGCAGCGGGCACGCCACCGGCGAGCAGGTGCCGCACTGCGACTGACACGGCGCGGAGATCGCCAGCGCGCCTCCGTCGGGGCCGAGCACGCTGAGCCATTCGCTCGAGCAGCTGTTCGGCGTTCCGAGGCAGTAGCGCTGGCTGCCCCCCGCGGCGGCCTGGATCTGGAAGGTGACCGAGCCCTGTACGCAAGCGTTGCCGTCGGCCGCACCTTCCGCGCCGGCGTCTCCCGGGGCGTCGGCGGCGGTGTCCGCGGTCGCGTCCTGGGTGGCGTCGGCGGTGGCGTCCGACGGAGAGCCCGCGTCCCCTTCGCCCGAGACGCTTCCCGAGCAGGCCGTGAGGATCGCGAGCAAGGCGGGGTGATAAGGAAGGCGGCGGCGGGTCATGCCAGGGCTCTCTAGCATCGCACGTGCCGGCGATCACCGCGCCGCTCGAGGAGCCTACTGCGTCGCGGCGCCCATCTCGCGGACGATGCCCTCGACGAGCTTCAGGCTGAAGGGCTTCTCGATGCGCCGGTTGTCCACCCTCGCCAGGAACTCGGCGGCGCGGGTGGTGAACGCGCCGCCGGTCATGAAGACGATGCGCCGCTCCAGCCCGGGCCGGTCGTCCCGGAGCTTCTCGTAGAGCTCGATCCCGCTCATCCCGGGCATCATCAGGTCGCAGAAGAGGACGTCGAACTCGTCCTGCGCGTCGAGGACGGCCAGGGCCTCGCGCGCGCTCGTCGTCGCCACCACGTCGTGCTCTGCGCCCAGCAGGTCGCGCAGCGCGTTGGCGATCGTCACCTCGTCGTCGACCACGAGCACGCGCGAGCGCACGGGAGGCAGTCCGCTGTTCGGCTCCGGCGGCTCGGACCGCGCCGCCCCGCCGGCGACCCTCTGGGCGTCGGTCGTCGGCAGGACGACGTGGAAGGTCGTGCCCTCGCCGGGCTCGCTGTGGACCGTGATGCGCCCCCCCAGCGACGACACGATGCCGTGACAGATGGAGAGCCCCAGCCCCGTGCCGACGCCGGGCGGCTTGGTCGTGAAGAAGGGGTCGAAGATGCGCGGGATCACCTCGGGAGGGATGCCCTCGCCGTTGTCGGCGACCTCGAGCACCGCCCGGCCGTCGTCGTTGGCGCGCACGCAGACGCGGATCTCGTTGGTGACGAAGCGCATCTCGGGCATGGCCTGCGCCGCGTTGAGCAGCAGGTTGAGCACCACCTGCTCGAGGCGCGCCTCGTTCGCCCACACCGGCCGCACCGGCGCGAAGGTGCTCTTCACCGTCGCCCGCCGCTGCAGCTCGTGCATGGACATCTTGATGGCCGACTGGACGACCGCGGCGAGGTCGACGCTGTCGCGCGTATCGGCGTCCGCGCGGGAGAAGCTCCGCAGCTCGCGGACGATCGCCGCGACGCGGTCGGCGCCGCCGCGGGCCTCGCGGATCACCTCGACGAGGGCCTGCACGCTCGAAGGCTCCAGCGCGCCTTCCGACAGCTTGCGCGCGATCCAGTCCAGGTTGAGCACCATGTACGCGAGCGGGTTGTTGATCTCGTGCGCCACCCCCGCGGCCATCGTGCCCAGGGCGGCCAGCCGGTCCGACTGGACGAGCTGGCGCTCGAGCATCGTGCGCATCGTGACGTCGCGCGCGATGGTCAGGAGCGACGGGCGCCCCTCGTGCTCGAAGGGCACGCTGCTCATCTCGAGGAGGACGGTCGACCCGTCGTGGCGTCGCGCGCGATATGTCTGCGGCGGGAGGGGGTCCTGCTTCTCGATGATCAGGCGCGAGCGCGTCGTGATCAGCGAGGCCTCGTCGGGGTGGACCAGGCCGGTCAGCGGGACGCGGTAGAGCTCCTCGGCGCTGGGGTAGCCCAGCACGGTCACGAACGCGCGGTTGGCGTAGCTGAAATGGGCGTCGCGGATGATCCCGATCGGCTCGGGCACGCTCTCGATGAGCTCCCGGAAGCGCGCCTCGGTGCGCCCCCGGAGCTCCTCGGCGGCCTTTCGCTCGCTGATGTCGAGAACGAACGCGAACACGGCGGGCCGTCCGTCGATCACGACGCTGGTCACCGCCACCTCGAGCGGCACGCGCCGTCCGTCCTTGCGCATGGCGAGCACTTCGTACGAAGACTGGCCGCCCTCGCCGCGGGAGCGCTTGAGGTGCTCCTCGCGCTGCCGGGCCAAGTCCTCGGGCGCCACGTGGGTCGTCGGGTCGGTTGCGAGCAGCTCCTCGACCGTGCAGCCCATGATCTCGGCGGCGACCTCGTTGACGTAGACGTGCCGCGCGCCGGTGGGCTCCGCGAGGGTGACCGTGACGCCGATGCGCGCGGTCTGCGCGGCCTCCAGCATCGTCTTCCCGAGGACGCTCAGGTCGATGTTGGCCGGCAACGGGGAGGGACGCTGGCCCATCTCGCAGCAGAGTCGCCGCTGCGGCTACGCGGCGTCAATCTCCTTGTCTCCTCCCTTCCCGGTGATCCTCAAGGGACGAGCTCCGGCTCGGCCTGGGCCCAGCTGCCCTTGCGCGTCGGGTGCGCGAGCTCCGCGGCGAGCACCTTCAGGAAGTGCGAGCGGCGCCACTGCTCGGCGCCCATCGAGAGGGTCAGCGGCGTCGGCACCTGCGCGTCGATGACGCGGAAGCCCCAGGGGGCGACCTTCTCCCGTAGCCCGACCAGGGCCACCTTCGACGCGTTGGGCCGCCAGGAGAACATCGACTCGCCGAAGAACATGCGGCCCAGCGACACGCCGTACAGCCCGCCCGCGAGCTCGCCGTCCTGCCAGGTCTCGACCGAGTGCGCGTAGCCGAGCGCGTGCAGGCGCACGTACGCGCGCTCCATGTCGTCGGTGATCCACGTCCCGTCCTGCCCTGCGCGGGGCGTCGCCTTGCACGCGCGCAGCACGCGCTCGAACGCGCCGTCGTGGCGGATCTCGTAGTCGCCGCGCGCGATGACCCGCCGCAGCGTGCGCCCCACGTGCAGCCGATCCACCAGGATGACGCACCTGGGATCCGGGGAGTGCCAGAGGATCGGGAGGCCCTCGTCGTACCAGGGGAAGATGCCCGAGCGATACGCCAGGAGCAGCCGCTCGGGCGACAGATCCCCGCCGACCGCGACCACGCCGCGCTCGGCCTGGTCGGGCGGCGGGAAGGCGAGCGCGCGTCCGAGCAGCTGGACCGGCACCTACTTGCCGATCAGGACCCTGAGCAGGCGATCGGCCAGCTTGCCGTAAGGGGGCCGCAGGAAGCCGGTCGTGTTGATCCGCGACTGCCGGAAGACCGCCTTCGCCTTGGAGAGGGTCAGGAACCCTTCGCGCGCGTGGTAGTGGCCCATGCCGCTCGCGCCGACGCCCCCGAACGGTAGATCCTCCTGCACGAAGTGCATCAGCGTCTCGTTGATCGACACGCCGCCATGCCTGGAGCGGTTGCCGAAGTCGCGGCCGATCGCCTCGGCGATGGCGTCCTTGCGCTTCGAGATCGCCTGCTCGAGCTTCCCCAGGGCGGCGAGCCGGTCGGCCTGCGTCGGCGCGCCCTGCGCGCGCGCCGCGTCCTTCATCCGGCGCAGAATGCCCTGCAGATCGCCGGCGATCGAGGGCCTGGTGGCTTCGCGAGAGTGGGCGGCGGCGGTCATGGTGAGCTCCTGTCGGCGGGCGCGCACACCCCGCGAGGGGCGCGGCGCCGCGTAGCGGCATGATAGGCCCGCCCCCGGCCCCCGGCGCCGAGAAACGAGAAATTCGTGGGGCCCGGCGCTCTTTGCTGCTCTTCGCCCTCCTCCTCGGCCTCGCCGCGTCGTATGCTTGGCGATAAGGGGCGGAGCGTCGTGCTCGGGCCCGGGCCGACGAGGACATGTGAGCTCGACCAGCCAGTCAGGGGCGGCCTTCGCCGCCGCCATTCCCGAGTCGAAGCAGGATGCGACCCCGGAGGCGACCCCCGGGGCGTCCGAGCCGTCCACGGACGCCCCGCCGGACTCCGCCGACGTGACCCCCCCGTCCGAGTCGCGGCCCGTCCTGGCGCGGCAGGCGGTGGCCAGGGTGGCGCTGCGCTCGCGCGCCGAGGCGAGCGCCAAGCCGCGCCCCGCCGTGCTCCTCGTGGACGGCGACCGCCTCGGGCGCACGGCCCTCGCCCGCGCCCTGGTCCGCGCGCAGTGGGACGTCACTCCGGTCGACTCGGTCGACGAGCTGGTCGAGGCCCTGCGCTCTGCGGAGTACGTGAGGGCCGCCCTGGTCGACGTGCAGCACCCGTCGTCGGGAACGATCTTCACGGCCATCGCCTCGGTGCGCGCCGATCTCTTCGTGGTCGTCCGGACGGCGGACGACGCGGGCGCACGTTCCCTGATGACGGCCGCCGGGTTGAAGCGGTTCGACGTCCGCCCGCGCGAGGCGCCCGCCGAGGACCTGCTCGAGGCGCTGCGCCTCGCCTCGACGCCGTGAGGCGCTTCAGAGCTTCATCGTTTGCTCGAGCGCTTCGCCCATGTTACCTCGCGGGGCCTAATGGATCTCGTCGAAGCCCGTAACCTCCCCGGGCACGTCGGTATCATCATGGACGGCAACGGGCGCTGGGCCCAGGTGCGCGGACAGCCCCGCGCGGTGGGTCACCGGGAAGGAGCGGCGGCGGTCCGCAGGACGGTGCGCGCAGCTCGCCGGCTCGGGCTCCGGGCGCTCACTCTCTACGCCTTCAGCGAGCAGAACTGGGCGCGCCCCGAGGAGGAGGTCGACGCGCTGATGCATCTGCTCAAAGACTTCCTGCTCAACGAGCGCGAAGAGATCCTCGACAACGGCATCCGGCTCAACGCGGTCGGCAACCTCGGGCGCCTCCCGGCCCTGGTGCGAGCCGTCCTCGACCCGCTCCGCAGCGAGAGCCAGCAGAACGACTGCATGACGCTGACGCTCGCCCTGTCGTACGGCGGCCGCGAGGAGATCGCGCAGGCCGCGCGCGAGCTCGCGAAGGCCGTCGCCGCCGGGCGGATCCGTCCCGACGACGTCACCGCCGACGCGATGCACGCCCAGATGCCGAGCCTGTCGGTCGGCGATCCCGATCTGGTCATTCGCACCGGCGGCGAGCGCCGCATCTCGAACTTCCTGCTCTACGGTCTCGCCTACGCCGAGCTCCACTTCGCGGACGTCCTGTGGCCCGACTTCTGCGAGAAGGACCTCTTCGCCGCGATCGCGAGCTATCAGGGGCGCGAGCGCCGCTTCGGGCTGGTGGGCGGCTCCGGGGCGTCGATCACGCGCATCGCCATCTAGCCCTACTTTCGCAAAGAGGCTTGAGCACGAGAGTGCGCCGTGACG